>JAAYVZ010000243.1 GCA_012516935.1 Holophagae bacterium | reverse complement strand
GGGGCGCGGGCGCGCGCCGGCAACGACCGCAACTTGGTGATGTGGTCGTGGTGCGGCGGCGTGAGCGACAACACGGTCGCGGGCATCGACGCGTATCTCGGTGCGATGGCGGGGCTGGAGCGAAAGTACCCGGGGGTGCGCTTCGTGTACATCACCGGGCACCTCGACGGCTCCGGCACGGCCGGCAACCTCCACCAGCGCAACCAGCAGATCCGGGCGTGGTGTGCGAGCCACGACAGGGTGCTGTTCGACTTCGCCGACATCGAGAGCTACGACCCCGACGGCGCCGTCGACTACCTGGCGCGGTTCGCCACCGATGGCTGCGAGTACGACGCCAACGGCGACGGCAACCCCTGGAACGACGGCAACTGGGCCTCTGAGTGGATGGACGCGCATCCCCAGGCCTGGCAGGCTCAGGCCGCGGGGCTGTGCGGCGACTGCGCGCACTCCGAGCGGCTCAACTGCGTGCTCAAGGGCGGTGCCCTGTGGTGGCTGCTGGCGCGCCTGGCCGGCTGGGACGGTGGGACCGGACCCGGTGAGTCGCACCAGTACGTCGTGCCGTCGGTCGCACACGCAGGGGGCGCGGCCGGCACCAACTGGCGTACCGACCTGGCGGCGGTCAACCCGGGCTCCGCCCAGGTCGACGTGGCGGCGACGTTCTACGACGCGGTCTCCGGCGCCTCGCGCTCCGGCGTGGCCACGCTCGGTGGCGGCGAGACGCGGGAGTGGCATGACCTGCTCGTGTCGTGGCTGGGCGCCCCGGCCGGCGCGAGCAGCAAGGGCGTGCTGCACCTGGCGGCGAGCGGTCCGCTCGCGGTCACCTCCCGGACCTACAACGCGCCGTCTCCGGACCGCACCTTTGGCCAGAGCTATCCGGCTCTCGGTGCCGGAGACGGCCTAACCGCGGGACAGCGCGGCATCGTGCCGATGCTGAGGGAGAACGAGAGGTTCCGGTCGAACCTTGGCGTGGTCGTGCTCACCGCCGGGAGCTGCCGGGTGCGGGTGGGGCTACGGAACGGCGATGGCGAGCCGGTCGGCTCGGCCCGCGAGCTCGACATCGCCGGCGGCCGCTGGCAGCAGATCGACCGCGTGCTCGTTGAGCTGGGTGCGGGTCCTGGCGATCTCGGGTACGCCGTCGTCGAGGTGCTCACGGCCGGTTGCCGCGCCTGGGCGTACGGCTCGGTGGTGGACAACGAGACGGGCGACCCGACCACGGTGCCGGTGCTGGTACCCTAGCTCGAGGGTGAGCACCCTGCGACCGCGGGTCGGGCGTACGGGAAGGCTCATCCCCAGGGAGGGTGCCGGATGCTGATGACCGCCAACCGTCGGTTTGCCTTCTCGGCCTCCCGGCGTCTCGCACGGGCCGACTGGAGCGCCTCCCGCAACCACGAGACGTACGGTACCGGATTCGAGCGCCAGTGGGGGAGCGGCGAGAACTACACCGCGCACCTGGTGCTCGCCGGCGAGCCCGACCCGGTCACCGGCATGCTCGTGAACCTCACGGCGGTCAAAGCCGCTTTCGAGCCGGTGGTGGAGTCCTCGTTCGACCATGCTTTTCTGAACCTCGACACGCCGCCGTTCGACCATCTACCTCCGACCCCGGAGCTGGTGGCGCGCGAGCTCCTGAGCCGGGGGCAAGCTGCATGCGCCGAGCTCGGTGTCTCGGTGGTGGCCTGCCACCTCGCGGAGTCGGCCGCGACGGCCGCGACGGCCTACGCGGACGGGCGGGTCGAGCGCGACTGGTGGCTGGAGTTCTCCGCCGCTCGCGTGACCCGCTCGCCGTACCTCAGCGAGGCCGAAAACGAGGCACTGTTCGGCCGCGCCGCGTCGCCGCTCGGGCACGGGCACGGCTACCGGCTGCGGGTGACGCTCGCCGGTCCGCTCGACCGCGAGTCCGGGCTGGTCGCGAGCTACGGCCTGGTCGGCCGGCTGCTGGGCGAGCTGCACGAGATGCTCGACCACCGCAACCTCAACCTCGAGGTGCCGATGCTGGCCCGCCAGCCGATCACCAGCGAGTGCCTGGCCCGGTTCATCTTCGTCTACCTCTGGCCACACCTGCCGATCGCCCGCGTGCGGCTGCACGAGATGCCGCACTTCTTTGCCGAGTACGACGGCGAGCGGGGGTACCTCGGGCTCGAGCGGACGTTCTCGGCCGCCCACTGTCTGCGGGTGGCGTCGTTCTCCGAGGAACGGAACCGTCAGGTGTTCGGAAAGTGCGCCAACCCCAACGGGCACGGCCACCGCTACACCGTCCAGGCGACGGTCGCCAACCCGATCAATGACCGGACCGGCATCGTTTTCCCACTCGACCGCTTCACCGAGGGGCTCGAGGAGGTCCTGGCGAGGCTCGATGGACGCCACCTCGACCGCGAGGTGGAGGCGTTCCGTGCCCGGCCCTCGACCGGCGAGAACATCGCCTTGACGCTGTGGCCGCAGCTATACGAGAGGCTCGAGGAGCGGCTGGTGCGGCTCCGCATCTTCGAGACGCCGAACAACCGGTTCACGTTGCGGGGCGAGGCGGGGGCACGCTGATGGAACGCCTTCTCGTCACCGGCGCCAGCCGTGGCATCGGACGGGCGATCGCGGTGCGGCTGGCCGAGCCCGGCCGCGAGCTGATCCTCCACGGGCGGGACGAGGCGGCGCTCACGGCTGCGGCGAGCGAGGCCGTCCGCCGGGGAGCGGCGGTCCGCACCGTCACCGGCGACCTTTGCACCCCGGAAGGCGTGCGCCAGACTGCCGAGGTTGGGGGCGAAGGGCCGCTTTTCGCCCTCGTGCACAACGCTGGCAGCGCGGTGGTCAAGCCGTTCGAGCAGATCTCGATTGCGGAGTGGCGGCAAAGCCTCGAGCTGGGAGTCACGGCCCCGTTCCTTCTCACCCAGGCGCTGCTGCCGCGGCTCGAAGCGGGTGCCGTGATCGTGCACGTGCTGTCGGTGGCGGCACGCCAGGGGTTCCCAGGCTGGGGTGCGTACTGCGCCGCCAAGTTCGCCCTCGAGGGGCTCTCGCAGTGCCTGCGCGCTGAGCTGCGCGGGCGCGGCGTGCGGGTGGTCAACGTCTACCCCGCGGCCACCGCCAGCGCGCTGTGGAGCTCGGTGCCGGGCGATTGGCCGCGCGAGCGAATGCTGGCCCCGGCCGAGGTGGCTGAAGCGGTTGCCTACGCACTCGGGCGGCCGCCCGCGGTGCTGGTCGAGGGGCTCACCGTGGGCCACGTGTCGGGGACGCTATGAGTCTCTGGAGCCCCCGCCTCATCGCCCACCGCGGCGTCCCGAAGCGCTTGCCCGAGAACACGCTGGTCGGTTTCCGGCAGGCCGTCGAGGAGGGTGCCGACGTCCTCGAGACCGATTTGTGGTTGACCGCCGACGGTGCCATCGTCTGCCACCATGATCGCACCCTCGAGCGGGTAACCGACCGCGCTGGCGCGATCCCGGAGCTCCTACTCGCCGAGGTCAGGCAGGCGCGCGTGTGGCGCTCCGATCACGGGTCGTTCGGTGTCTCCGACCCAATTCCCACGCTCGCCCAACTGCTCGCTGCGGTGCCGGCGAGCGTCGGGCTGGCGCTCGAGCTCAAGGACCCGCATTTCGGGGCTCCCGAGGCGGCGCGACTGCTGCTGGCCGCGATCGAGGACAGGGTCGCGGCCGGTACCGTGATGCTCCTCGGCTTCGAGGAGGCGCTGCTGTGGGCTGCGCGCCGCTCCGACTCACGGGTGTGGATCGCCAAGATCGAGGAGTACGGTCCCCAGCCGCGCTTCGCTGGCAACGGCATCGGTACGGTTCCGCAGGCGATGGCGGCCAACCCCGACTACATGGCTGCAGCACGCGCCCAAGGCCTGTGGGTCTGTCCGCTCGACCCCGAGCCGGAGCCGCGTCTGGACTGGTACCGCCAGCTCGGCGTCGACGCCCTCCTCACCGACGACGTGGCTGTCACCCGCTCCGCCCTGCTCTCGCCGTCCAGGCCCCGCACCGGGTCTGGGCTCGGGCCTTGACCCGCGCCCTGCCGTGGTCGCGGACCGGGTGAGGGTCGCCGACGACGGTGACGACGGCAGGCAGAGGCTGCTTTCCGCAGCGATGACGGCTGCGGCTCTGGGGGTCGGCCACCGGCCGCCACGAAGGCCCAAGACGAGGTCACGTGATATGGACCGCGGGGCGATTGCGGGTCACAATGGCGCGCATGCTGGACGGCAGGTACTCGCGGCAGGCGCTGTTCGCCCCGATCGGGGTCGACGGCCAGGCACGCATCGCTGCAGCGCGGGTGTTGATGGTGGGGTGCGGGGGGCTCGGGACGGTGTCGGCATCGCTGCTCGCACGGGCCGGCGCGGGTTTTTTGCGCATCGTCGACCGCGACGTGGTGGAGCTGTCCAACCTGCAGCGGCAGGCGCTGTTTTCGGAGGCCGACGTGCGGCTGGCGCGGCCCAAGGCGGTGGCAGCAGCGGAACGCCTCGCCGATGTCAATCACGAGGTCGCGGTGGAGCCGATCGTGGCCGACATCACGCCGGCCAACATACGTGCGCTCACGGCGGACGTGGACCTGGTGGTCGACGGGTTCGATTCCTTCGAGGGGCGGTACTTGCTCAACGATGCGTGCGTCGAGCGCGGGCTGCCTTGGGTGTACGGAGCGTGCGTCGCCGCCTCGGGGATGGCGATGCTCGTCGTGCCAGGACAAACGCCGTGCCTGCGGTGCCTGTACCCCCAGCGGCCCGAGCCCGGGGCAGCGCCCACCTGTGATGCCGTTGGGGTGCTGGGGTCGGCCACTCACCTCACGGCCGCGCTTCAGGTCGGGATGGCGCTGCGCTGGCTCGTGACGCGCGAGGCGCCGCGACCGGCGGTGATGATGGTCGCGGATGTCTGGAACGGTCGGTGTGACCGGGTCGAGCTCGCCTACGATCCGGCGGCCAATCACTGCCTCTGCTGTGTGAAGCGGCGGTTCGAGTTTCTGGACACAGCGCTGCCGCCGGCGGCGGTGCTGTGCGGTCGGAACGCCGTGATGCTGCGATCGGAAGGCCGGGAACGACCGGACCTGCAGGCGATCGCGGCCCGTATCCGTCGCCATGGCGAGGTGGTGCACGGCGAGCACCTGGTGCGGCTTCGCACCGGCGAGCACGAGCTGACGCTGTTCGCCGACGGTCGGATCGTTGTCAAAGGCACCGGGGACATCGCCACGGCGCGCGCCGCCGCCGCCCGGCTGCTGGGTGTTTGACGGGAGGAGCATGGGTGCCGATGGCGGATAGCGAGCGCGTGACAGCACTGGTGACGGGTGGGGCCGGGTTCATCGGGTCGCACCTGGTGGATGCGCTGGTCGAGGCGGGAGCGCGGGTGGTGGTGCTCGACAACCTGGCGACGGGGCGGCTCGACAACCTGCGCCACCTGCTGGGCGAGGTAGCCACGGCGCGCACCGAGTCGGGTGTGTCGCAGCCGCAGGTCATCGCTGGCGAACGGGTGACCGTTCTGGTGGGCGACATCCGTGCGGCGACGACTTGCCGGGCGGCGTGCGGGCTCGAGCCGATCGCCGGGATCGAGCTCCCGAGGCCGGCGGTCGTGTATCACCAGGCAGCGCTGGGGTCGGTGCCACGGTCGATGGAGGACCCGGCAACCAGCCTGGCGGTGAACGTTTCGGGCACCGCCAACGTCTTCGCTGCGGCGCGCGACGCTGGCGTCGGGCGGGTCGTATTCGCATCGTCGTCGAGCGTGTACGGCGACTCGCTCCGGCTGCCCAAGCGTGAGGGCGAGGAGGGGCGTCCGCTCTCGCCGTACGCGCTCTCCAAAACCATGGCCGAGGAGCTCGCCGACATCTTCACCCGCTGTTTCGGGATGCAGATCGTCGGTTTGCGCTACTTCAACGTCTTTGGCCCGCGGCAGGATCCCGCGGGGCCGTACGCGGCGGTGATCCCGCGCTTTTTTGCCGCGGCGACGCGCGGTCGGGCACCGGTGATCTACGGTGACGGCGGGCAGAGCCGTGACTTCACCTTCGTGGAGAACGTGGTCGAGGCGAACCTGCTCGCGGCCGGGGCTCCAAGGGCGGCGTGCGGCCGGTCCTATAACGTGGCGGCGGGCGTTCGCACGTCGGTCAACGAGCTGGCAGCGCGCATCGCTGCGGTGTGTGGGGGGGCACCGACGCCGGTTTACGCGCCGCCACGTCCCGGCGACGTGCGTGACTCGCTCGCCGATCTCACACGCGTGCGCGAGGCGCTCGGCTACGCGCCACGCGTCGGCCTCGACGAGGGTCTCCGTCGCACTGCCGGCGAGTACCTGTCGCCAAAGAGAAGGTGATGGGGGGCCCCTGGTCGGCAGCCGCTCGCGGGATCGTGGCTGCGGCGTCGAGGGTGAGCGCCGGGTGGGGCGATCGGTGAGCCGATCCCCGCTCGGTTTCTTGTTGGCAGCGTGGGCGGCGTGCTAGGTTTCGTCCGATGGGACCGGAGCTCTGGCAGGTTATCGCCCTGTCGCTCGTCGTCTCGGGCGTCGCCATCGTCGTCTCGATGGTGCTCGGCGTGCCGGTTGGGATTTTCCTCGGGCTGCACCGGTTCCCGGGGCGGCAGCTGCTGGTGACGCTCGTCAATACCGGCATGGGGCTGCCCCCGGTGGTGGTCGGGCTCGTCGTCTTCCTGCTGCTGGCCCGCGCTGGTCCGCTCGGGTCGCTCGAGCTGCTGTACACCCCGACGGCGATGATCCTCGCCCAGGTGGTGATCGCCTGGCCGTTGGTGGTCGGCGTCACGCTGGCGGCGATCCAAGGGCTCGATGCGCGGCTGCGGCTGCAGATCCTCTCACTCGGCGCCTCCCCGAGCCAGCTTTACTGGAAGCTCGTGCGGGAGGCGCGGCTGTCGTTGGTGGCGGCGCTCGCGGCTGGCTTCGGGAGCATCATCTCCGAGGTCGGGGCGGTGATGATGGTTGGCGGCAACATCCGTGGTGAGACGCGGGTCATGACCACCGCCATCGTGCTCGAGACCCGCCAAGGCAACTTCGGCTTGGCGATCGCGCTCAGCGTGGTGCTGCTGCTGATTGCCCTCGGGGTGAACTGGCTGTTCACCTGGGTGCAACAGCGGGGGCGGGTATGAGCCTGTTGGCCCTCGAGGGGGTGGCGGTCGAGGTGGGTGGGCGGAGGATCCTCGATCTCGAGTGGCTGGAGGTCGAGCCCGGCGAGATCGTCGCGGTGCTGGGTCCCACCGGGGCGGGCAAGAGCACGCTGCTGCGGGTGGCTCACCTGCTCGAGCGCCCGCTGAGGGGGACGGTGCGCTGGCGTGGCGAGGCGGTGGGCTGGCCAGCGCCGCTCGAGCTGCGGCGGCAGATCGCCATGGCTTTCCAAGACCCACTGCTGTTCGCCGGGACGGTGGCCGAAAACGTCGGGTATGGCCTCGAGGTACGGCGCGTGGATGGAGCCGAGCGCAAGCGGCGGGTGAGTGCGTTGCTGGAGCTGTTCGGCATCGCCTCCCTGGCAGCACGGCGGCCGGCTTCGCTTTCGGGCGGCGAGGCGCAGCGCACGGCGCTGGCTCGAGCGCTGGCGCCGGCGCCTGAGCTGCTGCTGCTCGACGAGCCGCTCGCGTCGCTCGACGAGCCGATCCGCCAGCGGCTCCGCAGCGACCTGACCACGATTTTGCGGCGGCACGGGGTGGGTTGCCTGTGGGTCACGCACGACCAGGCCGAGGCGCTGGCGGTAGCGGACCGAGTGGCGGTGCTCGAGGGTGGACGTCTCGCGCAGGTGGGACGGCCATCGGAGGTCTTCTACCAGCCGGCTACACCGTTCGTGGCGGGGTTTGTGGGGACCGGCAACACGCTGCGGGGTCGCGTCACCGCGGTGCGGGAAGGCATCGTGTCGGTGGACTTGGGCGGCGTCGAGGTGGAAGCGGTCGCTGACCTTCCGGTCGGGGCCTCGGTGCTGGCGTGCATCCGCCCCGAGGACGTGGTGCTCGGTCGAAGCGGCGGCGCCACCCACCACTCGGCGCGCAACCGGATGACCGGAAAGGTGCTGGCGGTTCTCCCACAGGGGGCGACAACGAGGGTGACCGTGGCCTGCGGGGTGAGGCTCGAGGCGCTGGTGACGCGGCGCTCGGCCGAGGATCTGGGGCTGGTCCCGGACCTCGATGTGTGGCTCGCAGTCAAGGCCACTGCGGTGCACCTCATTGCGGAGGCAGGCTGATGCTGAGCGTGAACGAAGCGTTGGCAGCCATCCTGGAGCGCGCCAACCCGCTCCCGGCGGAGGAGCGCGATCTGGACGAGGCGTTGGGGCGGGTGCTGGCCGAGGACGCGGTTGCCCGCGAAAACCTACCACCGTTCTCCAACTCGGCGATGGATGGGTTTGCCATGCGCGCGAGCGACGTGGCCGGGGCCAGCGCACACGACCCGGTCGAGATACGGGTGCTCGCTGACCAGCCGGCCGGCTCACCGGTGTCTGTCCGCGTGAGGCCGGGGACCGGCGTCCGGATCATGACCGGGGCGCAGATGCCGGCAGGTGCGGACGCGGTGGTACCGGTCGAGCACACCGCCGGCTCCGGCAGCGCCGTGCAGGTGCTTCGTCCGGTGCGACCGGGCAGCCACGTTCGCGAGGCCGGCGAAGACGTACGCGCGGGCGAACGGGTGGCGGCGCGCGGCCAGGTGCTGCGGCCGGCCGAGCTCGGGTTGCTGGCGGCGATCGGCAGCGTCCGGGTGCGGGTGGTCCGGGCGCCGGTAGTTGCGGTGGTCACGACCGGTGACGAGCTGGTGGAGGCCGGACACATGCCCGGCCCAGGCCAGATCCGCGACGCCAACATCCACTCACTGTGTGCGCAGGTGAGGGCGGTGGGTGCGACGCCGGTGCCGTTGCCTCGGGTCCGTGACACCCACGAGGCGGTGCGGGTCGCGCTCGGGCAGGCGTGGGATGCAGCCGACGTGATCGTCACCAACGGCGGGGTCTCGGTGGGGGAGTGGGACCACGTCAGGGCGGTGCTGGAGGAGCTGGGTGCGCGACAGGTTTTCTGGGGCGTACGGCAGAAACCCGGTCGGCCGATGGCGTTTTGGGAGTGGAACGGCAGGCTGGTGTTGGGGCTGCCGGGCAACCCGGTGTCGTGTATGGTGTGCTTCGAGGAGTACGTCCGGCCCGCGCTGCGGAAGATGATGGGCCACAGGCTGTTGCACCGGCCCGTACGAACCGCCGCGCTGGTCGACGGGTTTGCGAAAGAAAGCGGTGATCTGCGGACCCATTTCCTGCGGGTGGTGGCACGCGAGGAGGGCAGCCGGCTGGTCGTAACCTCAACCGGGCCGCAGGGATCAGGAGTCCTCTCGTCGATGGTGAGGGCGAACGCACTGGCCGTTGTCACCGGCGAGAGCCAGGGAGTGCTGCCGGGTGGGGACGTGCTCGTGCACCTGACGGAGCTGCCCGAGGATCGCTGATGTTGCACGACCCACCCGCCCGCCGCATCGATTACCTGCGCGTCTCGGTGACCGACCGGTGCAACCTACGCTGCCGCTACTGCATGCCGGCGGCCGGTGTGCCGGAGGTCTCGCACCACGATGTGCTGCGCTTCGAGGAGATCGCCGCGTTCGTGGCTGTGGCAGCGGGCGAGGGGATCGGTACCGTGCGGCTCACCGGGGGTGAGCCGCTGGCCCGGCTCGGCTGCCCCGAGCTCGTGCGCCAGCTACGAGCGGTCGACGGGGTGCGCGAGGTCACGCTCACCACGAACGGCACGCTGCTCCCGCGGTACGCGCCGGCACTGCGCGAGGCCGGCCTGGCGCGGGTCAACATCGGGCTGCCGAGCCTCGATCCGGCGACGTACCGCCACCTCACGCGCGGCGGTGCGCTCGAGGACGCCTTGGCTGGGCTTGCAGCGGCGTTCGCGCACGGCTTCTCGCCGGTGAAGGTGAACGTCGTGTTGCTGCGGGGAGTCAACGATGACCCAGCGCCGTTCGTGGCGCTGTCGGAGCAGCTTCCGGTCGAGGTGCGTTTCATCGAGTACATGCCGATTGGGCCGGTCGCGCCGCATCGCTACTTTGTGCCGGCAGACACCGTGGTGGCGAGGCTCCAAGCGTTCGGGCCGTGGGAAGAGGTCGATCCCCTGCCGGGGGCTGGGCCGGCTGGGCGGGCGTTCCGGCGCCCTGGCGCTCCCGGGCGGATCGCCTGCATCACGCCGGTGAGCGATCACTTCTGCCACTGGTGCAATCGTCTGCGGCTCACCGCCGACGGTCGACTCCGGCTGTGCCTGCTGGCGCCGCAGGAGATCGACCTCAAGCCGGCGCTGCGCCCACAGCCCGACCCCGAGGCGCTGCGGATGCTGCTCGGACGGGCGATGCGCGAGAAGCCGTGGCGCATGGCAGACACGACGGTGGAGCTGGGGCGCCGGATGTCGCAGATCGGAGGGTGAGGTGAGCAACCGACTGACCCACCTCGATGAGCAGGGCCGAGTGGGTATGGTCGACGTCTCGAACAAGGAGGTGAGCGGGCGCGAGGCGACGGCTCGGGCCCGCGTGCTGCTGGCCCCGGGGACGCTCGCACTGGTTCGCGACCGGGCGTTGAAAAAGGGTGACGTCTTGACGGTCGCGCAGCTCGCAGGGATCCAGGCCGCCAAGCGGACCGCCGAGCTCGTTCCGCTCTGCCACCCACTCGCGCTGTCGTACGCCGAGGTGGCGCTCCATCTCGACGAAGCGGCCTCGAGCGTCGAGATCGAGGCGACGTGCCGAACCCGCGGCGAGACCGGGGTGGAGATGGAAGCACTCACCGCGGCTGCAGTGGCGGCGCTGACGGTTTACGACATGTGCAAGGCGGTCGAGCGGGGGATCCGCATCACCGACCTGCGGCTGGTCCACAAGTCCGGCGGCCGCAGCGGAGACTGGACCGGTGAGTGAGCCGCGGCGGGAACCCGTCCCGGGCGGTTGCGTCGATGGCCTGCCGTGGCGGGGGTTGCGGGGCACAGCTCCCGTGCTTCGATCCTGTGGGGCCTCGGCCAGGTCCGGGTTGTGGACTTCGGGGATGGTCGAGGATCGGAGGAAAGCACGAGCATGAGAAACGGTGTCGGCATCGTGGTCTCTGTCAACGTTTCCGTGACGACGGGCACCCGCAAGACCCCGGTTCGGCAGGCGGAGCTCCGGGTGGGGCACGGCCTTGCGGGCGACGCGCACGCGGGGGAGTGGCACCGCCAGGTGAGCCTGTTGTCGGTGTCGAGCATCGAGAAGATGCGGCACGCCGGGCTCGAGCTGGCGCCGGGCGACTTCGGCGAGAACCTCACGGTGGATGGTTTGGAGGTCTGGGCGCTGCCGGTTGGGACGCGGCTTTCCGTGGGCGACGCAGCGGTGCTCGAGGTGACGCAGATCGGCAAGCAGTGCCACCTCGGGTGCGACATCCGGCGCCAGGTGGGCGACTGCGTGATGCCCAGGGAGGGGATCTTCGCGCGCGTCGTGGTCGGTGGGCTGGTGGTTTCCGGGGACGCCGTGCGGGTAGAGGAAGGGTTGCTCGCATGAGGGCTGCGGTGCTGACCTGCTCCGATCGGTGCGCGCGCGGCGAGGCAGTCGACACGAGTGGGCCGCACGTCGTCGAGCGGCTCCGCCAGGCCGGCTTCGAGGTGGTGGAGCTCGGTGTGGTCCCCGACGATGCCGCCGCGCTGGGGGCGGTGCTGCGCCGGTGGGCTGACGAGGCCGGCGTGGACGTGATCATCACCACGGGAGGCACGGGGTTTTCGCCTCGAGACGTGACGCCCGAGGTGACGCTGGCGGTGGTCGATCGGCGGGCGCCGGGTATCGCCGAGCTGATCCGCCTCGAGGGGCTGCGGAAGACCCCGCACGCCTGCCTGTCGCGCGGCGAGGCCGGGCTGCGCGGGACGACGCTGATCGTCAACCTCCCCGGCAGCCTCAAGGCCGTTCAGGATGGGATGGACGCGCTGCTCCCCATCCTCCCCCACGCCGTGCGCATGATCGCCGGCGGCGACCACTCCGACGCCCCCGCCCGGTGACCGGTGGTCGGCGCCAAGTTGCGGTCTCCGCTCAACCCGTAAGACGGTCACCACTGGCTGTCTCCGCTGGCCCACGACCACGCCTTGCGCTGGGTCGACACGCGAAAACGGCGCGCTGCACGAGGCCCAGGGGGCGGGTTATGGCTGCGTCGGCAACGATGGTAGGCTTGGTTGGGAGTGTCCGATGAGACGTCGACGGTTGCTCGGTCTGGCCCTCGTGGTTGCCGCGGTCCTTGCTGTGAGGGGGGCGGTTGCTGAGGAAAGTATCCCTCTCGTCGTGGCGCTCGACAGCAGCCGCTCGCTCAAGCCGGGTGAGCTGGCGGCAGCGGCGAGCCTGGTGCGTCCGGTGCTCGCCTCGCTGCCGGCGGGAACGCCGGTCGGGGTGATGGAGTTCAACGATGCACCGCGGTGGGTGGTGCCGCTCCCCGGATCAGCCGCTGCAGCCTCGGAGGTGCTCGGCCGCATCGTTCCTGCGGGCACCTCGACGGTACTCCTCGACGCACTCGTGACTGCCGCCCGGGAGCTGCCAGCAGGCGGCGTGATCCTCGTCATCACCGACGGGCGGGACGAGGGCTCGGCGGCGACCATGAGCGACCTCACCGCGCTGCTCGCCGCTCGCCAGGTGCGGATCCTCGCCGCGGGCACCGGGCATACCGTGGATAGCCGGTCGCTGCGGCGGCTCGCCGTGCTCTCGGGCGGGCAGTACCTCGGTTTGGTGGGAGCGACGTCGGCCGGCACGCTGGAGGGAGCGGTCGGGCAAGCCCGGACGGCGGTGGAGCGGTCGCTCCCGCCGACGCCGGCGCCACCACCGACCCCGGTGCCGGAGAGCACGTCGACCCTCACGCCCCCGGTGAGGCAGACGGCAGGCCCTGACTGGCTCGCTCTCGGGCTCGGCGTGGTGGCGGTGGCGGCGCTCGGGCTGGGGATGCTGGCGTGGCGGCGACGGGCAGCCGCGACCGGCAACCTGTGCCCCGACTGTGGACGGCCGATGGCATCCTGGGAGACGGAGTGCGCGACGTGCAAGCTCGACCGCCTGGATCTGCGCCGGGCCGAGCAGCAGGCGATCGCGGCGCCACCGGCCAAGCCCATCGCGGACGAGGAGCTGACGCTCGATCCCTCGGTCTTCGACAAGGCGCCGCTCGAAGATCGGCTCGAGAAGACCCTGGCGCTTACCGAGCAGATCATCTTGGTCGTGCGCTCGCCGCGCGGACCGCAGCGCAGCTACGCCATCAACCCGGAGCACGTCGTGGCCGTCGGGCGCGCCGCCAAGGTCAACAGCATCACGCTCGACGACCCCTCAGCCTCGGCCCAGCACTTCAAGATCGTCCCCAAGGGCGAGGACTTCTACGTCGTCGACTTGGAATCCTCGAACGGTACGTTCGTCAACGGCGAGCGGGTGCGCGTGCACAGGCTCCACAACGGCGATACGATCATGGCCGGCCAGGTGGAGTGCCAGTTCCGCACCCAGCTCGTACGCACCGCCTGACGGACTCGTAGGGAAGGGGCCTGCCCATCCCGGTCCAGATTCGGGACCAGCTCCACGTCCAGCTTCCGGGGGGCTCGTCCCAGGTGCTGGTACTACCTCTCAGCTCTCGACGCTCGACGGGAGAGTGGTGGGAAGCGGTAGAATACCGCCGGGAGAGTCACATGCCACGCACGTTCGAGGGTGTCTTGGATGGGGTGGGCCTCCGTTTCGGCATCGTGGTGAGCCGGTTCAACGATTTGCTCACCGGGCGGCTGCTCGACGGGGCCATGGACTGCCTGGCCCGCCACGGGGTGAGGGACGAGGATGTCGTCTTGGTGAAGGTACCGGGCTCGTGGGAGCTGCCGATGGTGGCCGATCGCCTGGCCCGCTCGGGCAAGGTGGACGCCGTCGTCGCCCTGGGGGTGTTGATCCGCGGCGATACACCGCACTTCGAGTACATCGCCGCCGAGACCACCAAGGGGCTGGCACAGGCCTCGCTCGGTTCCGGTATTCCGGTCTCGTTCGGCGTGCTCACCACCGAGAACCTCGAGCAGGCGATCGAGCGCTCGGGCACCAAGGCCGGCAACAAAGGGTGGCAAGCGGCGCTGGCAGCGATCGAGATGGCACAGCTGTACCGCCGGCTCGGGGAGTAGGGCATGGGGATGCGGCGACGCGGCCGCGAGCTGGCGCTCCAGATGCTCTACCAGCACGAGCTGGCGGGCAACAATGTCGAGACCATCGTCACCTCGTTCGAGGAGCTACAGCAGGCACCCGCGGCGACGCGCGAGTTCGCGGCGGTGCTGGTGCGCGGCACCATCGGTCGGCGCGACGAGATCGACGCTCGGCTGGCGGAGCAAGCCGACAACTGGCGGCTCGACCGGATGGCGGCCGTGGACCGCAACATCTTGCGGCTGGCAATGTACGAGCTGCTGTTCGCACCCGACACCCCACCCGCGGTGGTGATCGATGAGGCAGTGGAGATCGCCAAGCGGTTCGGTAGCGAGCGCTCGAGCCAGTTCGTCAACGGCGTTCTGGATGGGTTTCTGCACCGGGGGCAGCCGGCGAGGTAGCGGTGCGTTCGGTTGCCGTCCTCCTCGCGGTGGCGAGTGGCTGGCTGCCCCGGCCAGCGCTGGCGGACGAAGCGCATTTCTGGTTTCCCACGCAGCTCGCGGCTCAGGTCGAAAGCGGCGTGCGCAGCGGGCTGGTGATCGGGATCGAACGCGACGGCACCGGGGCGCTGGTAACCGTGAGCAGCGAGATCAGGCCGCTCGGTCGGGCACCGCGCCTGGCGCCGGGACACCCCGAGGCCACCGGCGATCTCACGAGCCTGGCGCTTCCCACGGATTTCGTGCCCCCTAAAGAGGTGGCCGAGATCGGCCGCGCCGGGCTCGATGTTTGGGAGACGACGCTGCGGGTGGTGGAGTACGTATCCGCCCGCATCGCCCTCGACGAAGCGGACCGTGGCGCTCAGGACGTCGCGAGTGTGTTGGCGAGGGGGCGAGCGCGGTGCTCGGGGCGGGCCAACGCTGCTGTGGGGCTGCTACGGGCGGTCGGCGTACCGGCGCGCGTCGTACACGGTGTGGTGGTGGGAGAGCGGGCGGTGCGGTGGCACCGGTGGGGCGAAGCGTGGCTGGGGAGGCTCGGCTGGATCCCGTTCGATCCGGGCATCGCGGTCGGGGCGTTGTCGGTGCGCTACATCCCGATGCGCGGGGCGGGGGAGGGCACGAGCCTGGACGGCGTTCGCTGTCTCGGAATCGATGAGCGCGGGTACGCAGCGTTGCCTGTGCGCAACCGCCTCCGCCTGATACCGATACGGGGCGCGACGGTGCGGGTGGCATCGGCGCGGCCGGCACAGCAGTTCTGGGCGGCGCTGTACGGCCCCGATGGCTCGCGCCGGATCCTTCGCGGCACCAGCGAGGTGGTTTTCTCCGGGTTGCTCGCTGGCAGCTATCGGCTGCTATGGTCGGGTGGAGGGAACGTGCGGGAGACCGAGGTCGTGGTGGGCGGGGAGGAGCTGGTGCGCCTCGACCTCGGGCGATTGGAGGGCTCATGAAGGCGATCGTCGGGAGGCTGTCCGACCTTGGGCTGCGCGAGCTCCTGAGGCTGCTGTCCTCGGCCGGTGCCGAGGGTGCGGTCGACCTCGATACACCGGCTGGACGGGGCCGGTTGTGGGTACGGCGGGAGGAGGTCGCAGGCCTGCTCGAGGTGCCGGTGGCGCTGTCCGCTCTCGGCCGGGCGGGGACGTTCTATTTTCGGCCGGAGGCCGCCACCGCCGACCGGGTGTGGGTGTCTGGGGAGGAGTTCATGAACCGGCTCGCCGCGGCCGCCGAGGCTGCAGCGCGGCGCCGGGCTCCCCAGTCGGCGAGCGAGGTTTCGGGCACCGACCTTCTTTCGGAGCTGCGCGACTCCCTGCTCGAGGTGCCGATGCCCCTAGCCGCGGCTCGCGTCGGCGTGGTGGCGGCGGACCCGAGGCCGTACCGGGCGCTGGCTGCCGAGTGGCATCAGCGGGGTTGGGAGGTGGACCTGCACGATCAGCCTGGGTGGCCGGAGGGGGTGCTGATCGATGTGCTGATCGTGCACCTGCCCTCCTCGACCACGCTCGCCGGACGCGCTGAGCCCTGGTTGGCGCTGCTGCCGCGGGCGGCGGGGCAGCGCCCGCCGGTGCCGGTGCTGTGGGTTGGGGGGCTGTCAGACCCGCACCTGCGGCACGCCGCGGTGATGAATGGGGTGGATTTCATGCTGCCGGCGCCGGTAGGCGAGGTGGGCGAGACCGCGCGCTGGTTCCGTGAAGAGGCGACCGTGCTGGTCGAACGGCTGCTGGCTCGCCGGCGAAGCGCCGGCCCCAGTGAAGGCGAGGCGTTTCGCGAGTTCTTCGTGGCGCTGCACGCCGACTCCACGCTGGCGGAGACCCACGCCTCGTTGCTGCGCTTCGCGGGCAGCTTCTACGCTCGGGGGGTGCTTTTCCGGGTTCGTGACGGCGGCTTCGAGTCGCTCGGCGGGTTCGGCTTCGCGATGGGTGCGGAGGTTCGCATCTCTCGCGGCATCTCGGCGTTCGAGGAAGCGGTCATCGGTCGCCGCCCGGTCGAGCTCGACGCGCTTCCCGCGGCCGAGATCGCGTTGTTGCTCCCGGCGCTGGGCACGAGCTCGTTGGAACGCGCCGGAGTCTTCCCGGTCCTGGCTTCCGGCGAGTGCGTGGCGCTGTTTTTCGGTGACGGGCGGCTGGTGCCGGAGGGCTCCACCGGTGGCCTGGCGGCGTTGCTCGCCCGCAGCGGTTCGGAGCTCCTCGCCCTCTGACCCCCGCGCACCCTGGGGATAGGGAACGGGGCGAGGGGACAGGGAGGAGAGGAGGCCGGTCGGGTTTGGTCGGCCCGGGCTGTCCCCCATCTCGGTACCCTGGCGGGCTGAGGGGATGGGATACAATCCGCCGCCGGAGGCCGTCATGGCGTTGCCGTACGATCCGCAGCACTTCGAGGCCAAGTGGCAGGAGATCTGGGCCCGTGAGGGGTTCGCCTCGGTGGACACCGCCGGAGAGAAGGACCTGTACATGCTCATGATGTTCCCGTACCCGTCGGGCGACCTGCACGTCGGGCACGGCCGCAACTACATCCTGGGCGACTGCATGTTCCGCCTGTTCCTACAGCAGGGCCGCCGGGTGCTGAACCCGATGGGCTGGGATGCCTTCGGGCTCCCGGCCGAAAATGCGGCGATCAAGAACAACACCCACCCGCGCGAGTGGACGGTGCGCAACATCGGGCGGATGAAGGACCAGTTCCGCCGGTGGGGGATCCTCTACGACTGGGACAAGGAGCTAGCCTCCTGCGAGCCCGAGTACTACCGGTGGAACCAGTGGTTCTTCAACCGGCTGCTCGACAAGGGCCTGGCCTACCGCGGCAGCTCGCCGGTGAACTGGTGCCCGTCTTGCCAGACGGTGCTTGCCAACGAGCAGGTGAAAGACGGTGGCTGCGAGCGTTGCCGAACGCCCGTCCACCAGCGTGAGCTCGAGCAGTGGTTCTTCCGCATCACCGAGTACGCCGAGCGGCTGCTCGAGGGCCTGGACCGTCTGCCGAACTGGTCGGACAAGGTCAAGACGATGCAACGCAACTGGATCGGACGCTCGGAGGGGTGCGACGTGAGGTTCCGGCTCGAGGGTACGGACGAGCCGATCACGATCTTCACCACCCGCGTCGACACGATCTACGGCGCGACGTTCATGGCGATCGCGCCGGAGCATCCGCTCGCCGAGCGCTGCCGCGCCACCGCCCCCGACGCCGACTATGGCGCTTTCCTCGACCGGCTGCGCAACCAGACGCGCTTGCAGCGGGAAGCGGAAGGCGGCGAGAAGGAGGGGCGCTTCACCGGGGCGTACGCCGTCAACCCGTTCAACGGCGAGCGGCTGCCGATCTGGGTCGCCAACTTCGTGCTGATGGAGTACGGCACGGGCGCCATCATGGCGGTGCCGGCGCACGACGAGCGCGACTTTGCCTTCGCCACCCGGTACGCGATCCCGATCCGGGTCGTCATCGCCGGTGCCGGGATGGGTGCCGACACGGTGCTGGCCGAGGCGTACACGGGCCCTGGCACGGTCGTCAACTCCGGGCCGTTCGACGGGCTGGCCTCCGAGGTCAGCAAGACCGAGATGGGGATCTATGCCGAGCAGCGCGGTTTTGGTAAGCGCATCGTGCGCTACCGCTTGCGCGACTGGCTCATCTCGCGGCAGCGCTACTGGGGGACGCCGATCCCGGTCGTGTACTGCGACCGCGACGGGATCGTGCCCATCCCCGACGCGCAGCTTCCGGTCGTGCTCCCTACCGACATCCGCTTCGGCGAGGTGGAAGGCAACCCGCTTGCCCACAGCCCGTCGTTTCTGGCTGCAACCTGTCCCCGGTGCGGTGGCCCGGCGCGGCGCGAGACCGACACCATGGACACTTTCGTCGACTCGTCCTGGTACTACCTGCGGTTCGTCAACCCCCACGTGCACGACCGCATGCTCGACGCCGAGCGGGTCAAGGGGTGGATGCCGGTGGACCTCTACATCGGCGGGATCGAGCACGCCATCCTCCACCTCATGTATGCCCGCTTCTTCTACAAGGTGATGCACGACTTCGGGATGGTGCCCAACGACGAGCCGTTCCAGGTGCTGTTCAACCAAGGGATGATCACCGCGTTCTCGGAGCGCACCGGCAAGATCGAGAAGATGTCGAAGTCGCGCGGCAACGTGGTGTCGCCCGACGCGCTGATCGCCCGCTTCGGGGCCGATACCGAACGCGTCTACACGCTGTTCATGGGGCCTCCCGAGAAGGAGGTCGAGTGGAGCGACGAGGGCGTGGCGGGGGCGTACCGGTTCCTGCAGCGCGTTTGGGGGCTGCAGGACGTCGTCGCCGCGGCCGCCAACCAACCGGGTGGGCCCGAGGCGGACGAGAAGCTCCGGGTGGCGACGCACCGGGCAATCCGCAAGGTGACCGACGACCTGTCGCGCTACCACCCCAACACCGCCATCGCCGCTCTCATGGAGCTCTGCAACTCGATCTCGGACTGGCAGAGCAAGGCGTCGGGCGAGGTCGTGCGGGAGGCGTACGAGGCGCTGCTCAAGCTCATGCACCCGATGGCCCCACACACCTCCGAGGAGCTCTGGCAGCTTTTGGGGCATCCCCAGTCGCTGCTCCGCTCCGGTTGGCCGACGTACGACGCCGAGCTGCTGGCCCGCCAGACGGTCACGGTCGCGGTCCAGGTCAACGGCAAGATGCGCACGACCGTGGACCTCGAGCCCGGTGCCTCGGCCGCTGTGGCCACCGCTGCGGCCCGCGAGGCGGCAGCGAAGTGGCTGGGCGACAAGGAGGTCGTCAAGGTGATTCACGTGCCCGACCGGATGGTCTCGTTCGTGGTGAAGGGATGACGCCCTCTGCCGACCGGTCGAAGGTCGAAGGTCGAAGGTCGTGGGCGTGCGGCCCGGCCGGACGGAGGAGATGCCACCTCGTCGCCCGGTGGCGCGCGACCCGTGGCCCGTGGCTCGTCCGCCTCCTGGCCGTGGCCTGCTGCGCCCTGCCGGCTGCCTGCGGGTACCACTTGGTGGGGACGTCGTCGAGCCTGCCGGCGACGATCGAGAGCCTGTGCGTGACGCCGTTCGTCAACCAGACGGAGCGTAACGAGCTGGATCAGCGTCTGGCCGAAGCGCTTACCCAGGAGTGGGTCAAGCGAGGGCGGTTTCAGCTCGTCTCGAGCCCCGAGCACGCCGACGCGGTGCTCTCCGGCACGATCGTTCAGGCAACGGCGATACCGGTGCAGTTCGACCAGCAGGGGCGTGCCACCGAGTACCAGCTCATGCTGGTCGTGAACGTACAGCTCGTGGACCGGTCAGGCGAGAAACCGGTCACGCTGTGGCAGGACAAACGCTTTTCCCGCAACACCTCGTACACGGTCGACGCCGACGCCACCGACTACTTCGACCGCGAGACGGAGGCGATCGAGCGGCTCGCACGCGACTTCGCCCGCAGCCTCGTGGTGACCATCCTCGAAGGGTTCTGATCGTGCTCGTGGCGGAGTGCTTCTCGTCACTCCAGGGCGAAGGCGGGTTGGCGGGCACGCCGTCGTTTTTCATCCGTCTAGCAGGGTGCAACCTCCGCTGCCGGTGGTGTGACACACCGTACGCCTCCCACCTCCCCGAGGGAACGCAGGTCGGCGTGGAAGAGCTGGTCAACCTCGTCGCCGAAAGCGGCCGCCGTCACGTGGTGCTCACCGGCGGTGAGCCGTTGGTGCAGCGGGATGTGAGCGTGCTGACCGCGGGGATCGTACGGCTCGGTTTGCACCTCACGGTGGAGACCGCGGGTACGGTCTTTCGGGAGGTCGAATGCAACCTGCTGTCGCTCTCACCGAAGACCTCGAGCTCCGACCCGCAGGGGCCGTGGTCGGAACGCCACCGGCGGCGGCGAGAGAATCTCGTGCCGGCCCGGCGGCTGCTCCGCTGTCATCCGGAGCACCAGGTCAAGCTCGTGGTACAGGATGAGCTCGAGTCCGAAGAGATCTGCGCCCTGGTGAAGGCGCTCGGGGTGGAGCCAGCTCGGGTGCTACTGATGCCGGAAGGAGCTACGGCCGAGGCCGTGGCCGCGAGGGCACCGATGGTGGCCGAGATGTGTTTACGCTTGGGGTTCCGGTACTCCCCGCGACTGCAGGTCGAGCTGCTCGGGGGAGGCCGGGGCGTGTGATCGGGAGGGCCGAGTGACGAAGACGCCGACTGTCTTGCTGTGGACCTGTGCGACGGTGCTGGTGGGTGCCGTGCCGGCGGCGCGTTTGGCGCACGCGGTCCCAACCCCACCACCGCGAGCGGGTGTGAACGCCGGCCTCGGAGCCGTTCCCCCCGACGTCTCCCGTGTCTCGCCGGCGGCGGCATGGGAATCGTTCCTGACCCTCGCCAGTCAGCGGAGCTGGGGAAAGGCAGCGCACCTGCTCGATCTCTCGGAGGTGAGCTCTTCCGGGCAGCGCGAGGTGGGCGAGCAGATAGCCGAGCAGCTCGACGCCGTTCTCGACCGCCTGCGGGCCCGACGCAGCACGGTCGTCGAGGAGAGCCCAGAGGGACCGCTGGTCGACGGGAAAGCCGTGGAGTTCGTGTCGGCGCTGCGCTTCGAACGGGACGGGATCAGAGGAGAGGTGGCGCTGCACCGGGTCGAGGATCCCTCGCGCGGTGAGCGGGTGTGGCTGTTCACGCCTCAAACCGTCGCCCGCGTACCGTTCTGGTATCGGGTGCTGGTCAAACGGGAAGTCGTGCGTGGTAGCGAGCCGATCAACCCGGGGCTCGGCCAGGTCCCGGCCGAGGTGCGGCGTGGCACGCCGAGGGAAGCGCTGGCTGGGTATTTCGAGGCGTGGCACGCCGGGAGGTTCGATCTCGCCGCCCATTACCTCGATCTCGGCGCCTATCCGGCTTCCGAGCAGGCGGTTCAGGGCGCCCGTTTGGCGAGGCGGCTCAACCTCGCCCTGCTGCGCCTCGAATGGATCGATGTGGATGCCGTTTCGAACGAGGCACTCGGCACCCCGGAGGCCGGGGTCCCTGACGACGAGGAGCGCTTTCTTTCGATGACGGCGCATGGTCGGTACCTCGATCTTCGTCTGAGCCATCGCTGGGATCCGGACCAAGGCCACGTATGGCTCATTTCCCGTCAGACCGTGGCTGGGATCGACCGGCTGTATAGACGCTACGGCCTGGGGTGGATGGGTGACCATGCCCCTCTCGTCTTTTTTTCGCTCAGCTTCGCTGGGCTGCAGCTTTGGCAGTGGCTGGCCATCCTGGTGGCACTCGGGCTGGGCTGGCTCGCGAGCCGGTGGTTGGGGCGCTGGTCGGTCACGCTGGTATGCCGGCTGGCGGCGCGCACCGCAGCCACCTGGGACGACGCTCTGGTGCGTGCCCTCGACGGGCCGGTCAGGCTCGTCATTTGGGCCGTGGTTGTGTTTGCGGTGTCGCCGGTGATCGGCCTGGCACCCGAGGTGCGCAAGGTTGCGTTCACCCTCTTCAAGCTGCTGATGGCGGCTGGGGTCGGCTGGCTGCTTTTGCGTCTGGTCGACTCGACGGCCGAGCATCTGCGCTCAGCCAGCCCTGAAAACCGGGTCGGAGTCGGCTTTCTGCCCGTTTTCGTCCGCTTCTTCAAGGTCTTGGTGGTTGCCATCTTGGTCCTTGTCGGATTGGACGTCGTAGGGATCAATGTGGTGGGCGTGCTGGCCGGTCTCGGACTGGGCGGTGTCGCCGTCGCTTTTGCGGCGCAGAAGACGATCGAGAACATGTTCGGCGCTGCTTCGATCGCCGGCGATCGCCCGTTCCAGGTAGGAGACTTCGTGGCCATCGGGAGCGACCTGGGCACGGTAGAGGACGTTGGGTTCCGCTCGACGCGCTTACGCACGCTGGCACGCACGGTCGTGACGATCCCCAACGGCATCGTGGCGGCCGGACGGGTCGAGAGCTTCTCGGCCCGCGACCGGATCCTTTTCAACCCGACCATTGGTCTGGTCTACGAGACACGGGCGGCACAAGTTCGCGCCATACGCGACGGCATCAAGCGGTTGCTCGCGACCCACCCACGGGTGCACCAGCCCGACCACCGCGTCCGCTTCCGGTCGTTCGGCGACTCGGCGCTCAACCTCGAGGTGCTGTGCTGGGTGGCCACGAAGGACTTCGAAAAGTACCTCGAGGTGGCGGAAGAGCTCAACTTCGCGATCGCCGAGCTGGTGGAGCGGGAGGGGAGCTCGTTCGCGTTCCCGACCCGCACGGTGGTGCTGCAAGGGGCAACCTCGCATGTCTAGAGCGCTCGTCGCGCTGGCAGCGCTGCTCGCCGTTGCAGTTGCCAGCGCCCAAGAACTGCCAGGAACGGTCGAGATCGGGATCTCGACCGGGCGCCTTTACGGCGGCAGCTTCGCGGCTGGCGCCACCCGGGCGTTCGCCGGCCGGACAGAGGTGGACGACCAGATCCTCAAAGGTGCCTGGCTCGGCGCCCAGCTCGGCCGGCGCCTCGGGCTGGAGCTCGCCCTGCGGCGCTCGAGCACGGTGCTCGTCGAGTCGAATGCCGGTATCTTCGCCTCGCAGAGGCGGCTTGCCGGCTTCGACCTGGCGACGCTCGAGGCGTTGGCGCTGTGGTCGTATCCGCACGGTCACTTCGTGCCCTATTTCGGGGGTGGCGTGGGGATCGCCAACCTTGACATCGATGTGCCGGACCCGAGCCTGCGGGACGACGATCGATTTTGTCTTTCGGCTGCCGTGGGGGCGCGTTTTTTTGCCACGCGCTGGGTGGGGGCGCGGTTCGACGTGCGGGCGCGAGGGGTGTATCTCGGAAGCCGCTGGAGCGGTGACGAAGGGTGGCGCGACCACGGGCGCTGGTTGTGGAACGGCGAGACCCAGATCGGGGTGTTCTTCGCCTTCGGGGGCAGGTGATGCGATGGCGGGCCGGGGTGTTGGTTGCTGCAACACTACTTGTTTTCAGTTCATCTTTGGCTCAACACCTCGAATGGAAAAGCGACTTCACGTTTTACGGTGACAACACGGAGTTCTTCAACCCCTACCGGAAAGGGGAGACACTGTTGGGAGCGTCCGTGCGGACGGCGCTCGTCTTTCCGCTCGGACCGCGCGCCGAGGCCCTGGCGGGTGTGTTCGGCGACTTCCGTAGCTGCAACGAGGAGAGCGCTGAGGCGGTCGAGCCGGTGCTCTCGTTCCGCTGGCGGACGGCCACATCCACCGCCGTGATGGGCACGTTGATCACCGAGAACCGCCACGGCTACCTGGAGCCGCTGCAGTCCACCACCCTCGAGATCACCCGCCAGGTCGAGCAGGGCCTGCAATGGATCGAGCGCCGGCAGCGGTGGCAGGGCGAAGCCTACGTCAATTGGCAGCACCTCAACACGCCCGACAGCCGTGAGATCTTCGACTACGGCTTGGTGGTCCAGGCCCAGCCGCGGGCCTGGCTCACGGTCGGCGGGCAGCTCCACGGGCTCCACCACGGTGGCCAGCTCTACGCCGTGGGCGCGGTGTCCAACAACACCGTGTGGGCGGCCGGCGTCCGTGTGCATCAGCGGCTCTCGGAGCGCTTGACCGCTTCGGCTGCCGGCTATCACCTCGCGAGCTCCGGCAAGGTCGACCCGTTCACCGAGGGGCCGACGATCACGGGGCAAGGTACGTACCTCCGCGCCGAAGCTGCTCTCGACCGGGTCGGAGAGGCGTTCGTGATCGTCTGGCGTGGGCGGGACTTCATCTCGCACGAGGGCGACCACCATTACGGCTCGATCGGCAGCGACGGCACGTTCCGCTCCTCCGACCGGCGGTACGAGGAGCTGGGGCTCGTGCATCGGCGCCGAGTGGCCGACCGGGTCGACGTCTCGTTCGAGGCGCGTCTTCACCGTGTGGACGGTGCGTTCGACTACTCGTACCGCATCCTGGTCCGATCACCGTTTGCCATGCGGTTGGGACGGCGCTAACGTGGTCGCCACGGTGGGCCAGTTGGTTCGAGGTGGTGATCGGTCGGTCCGGCTGCGTCGCCCGCACGGCCGCCGCCGTCCCGTGCCTCGTCCTTGACCAGAACGGTGCCGTGCTCTTCGACTTCGGCGTCGTCCGGGCGGCCGACCGCGAGCGGGTGATCCGCCTGCCCCTGGCGGGAGCGACGCCGGTGACGCTCGAGCTCGATGACGGCGGCAACGGCATCGACAGCGGTCACAGCGTGTGGGAGGAAGCGTCGTTCGTGTTACCGAAGTGAAGGCTGCTCGAAGGCGAAGGAGGAGGGGAGCAGGTCGCCAACCGTGAAGACCTGGTATCCGGGAGGCTCCTGGGCCGTGAGCAGCACGTGGAGGTCGAGCCCGAACTCAGCCAGGACCTGCCGGCAGGCACCGCACGGCGGGAGGCCCACCTGCGGCCCCACCACGGCCACGGCGATCGGCTTCGCGCCCGCGACCACCGTCGCGGCCAACGCGTTGCGCTCGGCGCACACCGTGAGCCCGAACGAGGCGTTCTCCAGGTTGCAGCCAACGAACACCCTGCCATCCTCCGCCAGCACCGCAGCGCCCACTCGAAAACGCGAGTACGGTGCCCAGGCGTTGGCCTGCGCCTGCCTGGCGGCGGCGAACAACCTGTCGATGGTCACCTGTGCGAGCTCCATGTCGTCCTCTCCAGATGGTCGTGGCAGCTTGACCACCCTACAACCTCCCGTGTACCCTCGCCGCCGTCGCGGCCTCGGCCGGGAGAAGTAAGCCCCGATTATACAGAAGCTTCGCCAGGGCTCCCGGGAACACGCTCGGGGGCGGGTGGCGAGGTTGCACGGGAGGCGATGGTGTCGGAGCAGCGCGCCGGTAGCGACAGGCCGAGGATCTCGGCTGTCATCACCACGTTCAACGAGGAGCACAACGTCAAGGGCTGCATCGAGTCGCTGCTGTGGTGCGACGAGGTGATCGTCGTCGACTCGTTCTCGACCGACCGCACCCCCGAGCTCGCCCAGAGCTACGAGAAGGTCCGTTTCTTCCAGCGCCGCTACCTGGGCTCGGCGTCGCAGAAGAACTGGGGAATGGACCAGACACTCCACGAGTGGATCCTCATCTTCGATGCCGACGAGCGGTGCACCCCCGAGCTGCAACGAGAGATCGAGGCGACGATCCGCGACCCGAAGGGCGGCGAGGCGTTCATCATCAAGCGCCGCGTCTACTTCATGGACCGGGTGATCCGCTTCTCGGGGTGGCAGCACGACCGGGTCGTCCGGCTGGTCCTCAAGGGTGCCGGGCGCTACCCCAACAAGCGCGTCCACACCGATATGAAGACCAGGACCCGGCCACGGCTGCTGCGGAACTACATGCTGCACTACATGATCGAGAGCTTCGACCAGTACTTGCCACGGATCGTCAAGTATGGGTTCTGGGGCGCCGGCCAGGGGTGGAAGACCGGCAAGAGGTCAGGGTTCTTCCAGGTTTTTGGCCGTACGCTCTGGCGTTTCCTTCGTATGTACGTCTTCCAGCTCGGCATCCTCGACGGAATGCCGGGGCTGGTGTTCTGCATGCTGCAGGCGTTCGGGACCTACCTCAAGTGGGCGATCCTTTGGGAATGGAGGCAGAACGCCGCGCGTGGCCGCCAGCCCGCCCTCCCCGAGTTCGACGAGGAAGAGGAGACGTGGGCCTGGGAGCCGGGCGAGCCCGGCGCGCCGACGGCTTCGATTACTTGACGCCCTCGGCGCGGTCTAGGCGGGCCAGGAACGCCTCGGCGTTCTCGAAGCCGGTGAGGCGCGTCCCGGCGACCTCCTGCCCGCCCCGGTAGAAGACGATCGTCGGCACGCCGGCTACGGCGTACCTCGCCCGCAACGCGTCGGTTTCCGGGGTGCTCCGGGTCATGTCCACCTTGTAGAGCACCATCGGGCTCAGTCGCGCCGCCACCCGTCGGTCGGAGAAGGTGAGCTTGTCCAGCTCTTTGCACGGCAGACACCAGTCGGCGTAGAAGTCGAGCACGAGCGGCCGTCCGGAGGCGATCGCCGTGGTCACGGTGGCCTCGTCGAACGGTTGCCATCCGAGCTCGGCCGTTTCGTTCGACCTGGAAGCCGGTACGAGCAGGATCCCGGCCGCGACCAGGCCGGCGCTCGCCAAGCGCATGAAGCGATCGATCGCCGGCATCTCGTGGCCGGGGCGTGCGATGACCAGCAGGTAGAGCCCGCCGAGGCCGAGCGACAGGGCCAGAAGCCAGCCGCCCCAGGGGGTCGGGAGCAGCGGCTGGAGGAAGTACGCTGCCAGGCCGACCAGGAGCACGCCGAAGAGCTTGCGCACGCCGAGCATCCAGGCCCCGGAGTTGGGGAGCTTGTCGAGCGCGCCGGTGGAAAGGGCGAGCAGCAGGTACGGAACGCCGAGTCCCAGCGAGAGGACGAAGAACAGCAGGAACCCGAGGAAGGCGTCCTGCTTCTGCCCGACGTAGGTGAGAAGCCCGAGCACGAACGGGCCGATGCACGGCGCCGCCACGAGGCCCACCACGAGGCCCATGACGAGCGAGCCGCCGAGGCCCGCCCGGCCGCCGGAGAGGTTCATGATGAACGTCGGAACCCGGAGCTCCCACAGGCCGAACATCGACGCGGCGAGCGCCAGCATGACGGCGACGATGAGCCCCACGACCCACGGTGACTGCAGCGCGGCACCGAACAGTGCCCCGCCGAGCGCCGCCGCTACGCCGAGCGCCGAGTAGGTCACCGACATACCGAGGATGTACATGAGCGCGAGTGGCCACGCCGCCGTGCCGCCTTGCTGCTTCTGCGAGAGGAAGAAGCTGATGGTGATGGGGATGAGCGGGTAGACGCAGGGCGTGAGGTTGAGCGCCAGACCGGCCACGAAGGTCAGGAGGAGCTGCAGCCACAGCCCAGCGCCGGCGAACCGGCCACTCAGGCCCTCGGGTGTCACCCCAGCAGCCGGTTCCGCTGAGGCAGCGGCCTCGATCGCCACACCTGCGGCCGCCGGGTGCGCGATCGTCACCGCGACGTCGGCTGGCGGCAGGCACTCGCGGTCGTTGCACGCCTGGGCGTTGACCACAGCTTCGGCCACGAGCGCCACGTCGGCACCGGCCGGGATCGTCACCGGTACGCGCACGACGAAGGTGTCTTCGTACACGGCCAGCGGCTCGTCGGAAAACTCGAAGCGCGCCGTGCGGTGTTTCGGGTAGACCGGATCGCCGGCACTCCAGCCGGCCGGCAGCTCGAGCCGCAGCGTCGTCGGGATGAGGTCCTCGGACAACGGCGTGTGCGAGTTGACGTGCCATCCCTCGTCGACGGTGACCGCGACGGCGAGCGTGTAGGTCGAAGGTGCAGCGGTCGGGTCGCGCTCCCACCGCGCCGTGGTCGAGAACACCACCTCGACGGCAGCCGTCCACGTTGCCGTCAACCCCAGAGCGAGCGCTGCCAGTAGCGGGCGCTTCATCCTGCCTCCTTTGGCGTCACACCACATCGTCATCCGTGCCCGTGCCGCACCGCAACTGCGGGGCACCGGCTGACGGGCACTGCAACCCACGGGCCGACGGTCTGGCTTCCCACCTACCAGCTGACGTCGACCTCGAGCGGCTTGGCGCCGAAGCGGGAGGTGACCCGCACGTGCCGGTTGCGCTTGCCGTACAGATACAGGTCGCGGGTGAGGCGGACGTCGTCCGTGCAGTACCGCTCGATGAGGTCGAGCCGGCCTTCCTTCCACCAGGCGAGTGCCTGCAGCCCATCAGCGGTCTTGGAGACGCCCAACGTCGCCTGGACGACCGAATCGAGCTTGGGACGGAAGCCGAGCTTGTCGTGGAGGTCGACCATGAGGTCGAGGGTCTTGACCTGCGTCCAGTCGGTTTGCTGGTAGCCGTTGAGCACCTCGTAGTCGAACCCGAGCAAGTTGTAGCCGACCACGAGCTCGGCGCCGCGCAGCACCGCGATGAGCTCGTCGACCTCGGCCTCGGGGTAACTCGTGAAGCGATCGTCGCCGAATGAGAAAACCACCCCGATCGACATCCCCAGCTCACGCATCGCGGTGCGGCCGCCGACGTCCTGGAAAGAGCGCTGGGTCTCGAGGTCGAAGACGAGCACGTCGCGGCCTCGCGGTGCCTCGCGGCTCCCGTTGTCCTCGAACAGGCTGAGCTGGCCGTCCCACTGGTCGCCTTTGCGCCGCCGCACGGTGCCCTCCCCGGGGCCGGGAGTCTAGCACGGCGAGGGCGGTGATCGGTGGACCGCGGTCGGCGGCCGGAGGGTTGCGGCCAGACGACGTCCGCGACCATGTCCTGGTTGCTGGCACCGGCGGGGGAGCGTGGACGGCAGCCTCGGGTGGGGGGAGCGGAGGGAAGCTCCCAGCTGGCAGCTCCCGACTGGGCGGTGGGGGGCTATAGCGAGTACAGACCGTCGTCGCGGCTGGGAGCGCCGCCGAGGCCGCCCTCGTCGTCGCCCTCGCCGCCGCCCATCTCGGCCTCGAGCTGGGGGCCGAGCTCCTCCTCGAGCGCCTCGGGGTCCTCGCCGGCTTCCATGCGGCGGCACATCTCGCTCATCGCCGGGGTGAACGTCTCGCCCGAGACCTCGGCGAGGCGGCGCATCATGCGGGCCATGACCCGGGGGTCCTCGGCGTCTTTCTCGTCCAGGGAGTCGGCCATCTGCATGATCTCCTGCTCCATGCGCGACATGGCGTCGTCGTCGGGGCCGGGCTCGGAAGCGCCAGGGGCAGAGTCGATCTTGCTTTTACCGGAGCTCGGCACGGCGAAGCTCGACGGCACACGCGTCAGGTCCGAAGCACCGCATTTGGGGCAGTGAGGCGCCGTCTCAGGCCGCGGCGACAACGACAGGAAACTGAAGATGCGGTTGCAGGTCCGGCACAGGTACTCGAAGATCGGCATACGCTCCCCCACAGATCGATGCGGGCGGTGGAATTCTACCCGACCGGAAGCAGCAGTGATTGGTGGTCGGTGATCGATGCTCGAACGGAAAACCACAGCCCCCACCCCTCCAGCCATCGTCGAGCGGTCACAGCTCACAGAGTGGGCGGGGGACTAACCGGCGGGGCGGTGGACCCGTACGACCCGCGGCGCATGCGCGAGGTCGATGATCGCCTGGGCCGGCGGAGGGCTACCGTCGGCGAGGCGTACGACTCGGGCCAGCGGCTTGTCGAACGTCTGCGGGCTGCGCACTGCCGAGGTCACCACGACCACGCGGCCGTCTTCGAGGGTGGCAATCGAGCCGGGTGGCAGCGGCCCCATCGCGTTGATGAAGAGCTGCAACAGCAACGGGTCATAGAGCTTGCCGCTTCCGGCCGCCATCCGCGCGATGGCGTCGGGTGCCGCGAGTGCCGGTCCCTTGCCCGGGCGATAGCGGGTCAGGATGTCGTAGTCGTCGGCGATGTGGATGATACGGGGGTAGAGCGCAGGTGTCCCGCGCGGGTCGTCGAGCACTCGGTGATGCTGAAGAACGGCGAGCAGACGCCGCACCTTGGCACGGTGGAAGCCGCGCTGCAGGAGCAGGACCTTGAGCCCGGCCTGGGTGTGGCGGGCGAACGGCACCGAAAACCCCTCCTCGCGCAGGCAATACCCCACGTCATGGAACATCGCGGCCACGCCGAGGTCGGCCAGCGACGCATCGGGGAGCTGGGCCTCGCGGCCAATGATGAGCGACAGCGCTGTGACCATCAGGGTGTGGCGGGAGAACGGAGGGAGCTGTTGCTCGCCCTCGTGAGCCAGCGTGGCAATGTCCTGCGACACGCCAGCGTCGATCATCTGGTTGACCAAACGGCGGATCGGCAGGGGGTTGGGGAGCCGGTTGGCGCCCACGGCTGCGAACACGTCGGCGACCGGGCGGGCTGCCGAGAGGTAGAGCTCGCGGAACTCGTCCGAGAGCGCGGTCTCGTCATCGCCACCGGTCATGCGGAAACGGAAAGGCGGGTGGACCTGAACCGAGGAGAGGCCCTCGTCGGTGAGGCGGTGTTGCAGCGTGGTGCGCGGTCGGTGTGCTCCCGGGGTCCCGGCCAGGAGCTGGACGAGGCTGCGGATCTGTTGCCCTTCCAGCGGCTCGTTGAAGGTGATTCCGCCGCAATTGTGGCGCAGCAGCTCGGCGGACAGCGCGATGCTCTCGTCGATCTGGAACTCGAAGCGGATGCGCACGTCGTTGACGAAGACCTGATCCTCGGCGCCGAGCACGTAGACCGGTCCTAGCGCCTCGATGAGCTTGCGGAGCGAGGCCTCGAAATCCCGTACGGGGTTGTCGAACGCGGTGTTGTTTGGGGCGTGGATGCGCGCCATTCGGAGCAACCCGTTGAGCAGGTGCACGACCTGGCCACCGACCTCGCGCACGTGGTTGAGCAGCTCCCGATCCTCCTCGGAGCGGGCGCGGGCGAGCGTGATCGCGATCTGTTCCTGGGCCTGGAGGATGTTGTCGCTCATCGCTGCCGCCCCCCCTCCTGGACCGCGATCGTCTCGAGCGCGGTGTGGCAGAGCCGCTGGAGCTCGCCGGTGGACTTGCCGGCGAGCCACTCGACGAGCTCGCGCGCCTGCTCCCCTCCCAGCACCGTGAAGCCGGCCACCGCCCCCCAGCGCAGTGGCAGCGGTACGCTCGTGAGACGCCCCAGAAGGCCCGGTGGCCGCACCCACTCAGCGAGCTGCGTGCGAGCCCGGTCGGGATCGAGCCGCGCCATGGCCTCGCCGATGGCGCCGGCCTCGTCCAGAGACATGGCTCCGGCGGCCATGACCTTGAACTGCTCGACGAGCGTCTCGTAGGCCCGCCTTTCCTTCTGCGCCACGAGAGCATCCAACGCCTTTCGCCGCACCTCCTCGCTGGGGGCCCGCAGCGCCCCGACCAGGGCGCGCCCCACCTTGGCCGAGTAGGGGGCATGGGCAAGGATGGCCAGCGCGCCGACCTGGACGGCCGCGGTCCTGGCGCTCAGCAGCTCGAGCGCCAGCGGCTCGGCTGCTGCCGGGTTGACCCGTTCCAGCATGCGCAGCAGCTCGAGGTCGGCGGCCTCCGGGTTGGCCAGCAGCCGCTGCGAGATACGCTCGGGGCGCGTGCGTGCCTCTTGCTCGAGCAGGCGGATCCCGAGCAGGCGCCCGGTGCCGTCGGGGTGGGTGGCGAGGAAATCGAGGATGACCGGCACGTGGTCGCCGGGCATGAGGGCGGCGATCTCGCCGAGCTCCTCGAGCGACAGCTCCTGAGCCTCCCCGGCTACTTCGAGCAGCCGACGAAACACCTCGTTGTCGGCCAGGGCGGCGAGCAACCTCGCCCGCAAGTCCGGGTCTGGCGGTGCTTTTTCATTGACCACGCGAAGGATTTGTGCCAGTTGGCGGAGCATGGTGTGGTTGAGCAAAAAGCCGCGGATCTCCCTCAGCAGTGGGATGACGTCGTCGGCCGAGAGGGGGTCGAACTCGTCGCTCAGCAAGCCGAGGAGCTCGGCCGTGAGCTGGGCACACTCGAGCGGAAGCCCGTCGGGACCATCCTCGCGTCGCAAGCGTTCGAGCGACGCCTCGGGGATCGGCCGGTAGGCGACCGGCCCGCGGTCGCCCACCGGCGGCAGCGGGTAGTCGAATAGGTAAGGCGCGTTGAAGACCACTGCCTGCAAGGCGCTGCGGGGAACGACGGCGCTTTCCGCCGCCCCCCCGAGGTCGGCCACGCGCTCGTCGTCCTCAGCGACGAGGCCCTCGACCGCCTCCGTCTCGATGTGCTTGAAGGCGGCGTTCCACAGCATCGTCACCACGTCGTCCTCGTGCTGCCGAATGCCCTTGGCACGCACCGCCAGGATGCTCAACAGCTCGACGATCTCCTCCCACGTCACGTCGGGGTGGATGACGAGCTTGCGAACACCGTCCTTGTAGAGCCGGAACGCCAGCGAGCGCTCGCGGTCACGATCGAGGTAGACGACCTGTCCCTGGAACGTCATGTCCCAGGGGCGGATCTCGAGCTCCAAGCGGCCGAACGAGGTGAGGAACTGGTCGAGTGACTCTTGGAGGTCGGTGATGAAGCTGGCCACGGCCTCGTTGCTGGCGTCGTAGAGAAGGAACGATGACGCTGCATGAGTGAGGGCGCGAACGGTCTTGCTCGCGGCCTTGACCGCGGTCGAGGCGGCGCGTTCGGCGGCCGAAGCGGCCTCGCCAGCTCCCGATGCCTGGTCGCCGCCCGCAGCAGCCGCCAACCCGGTACCCTGGTCTGGACGCGTGGTGAGATCGGTCATAGGCATGACTCCAATCGCCGGCCTCGTTGCTCCATCGCCAACTCAGACTGCCTGGTGCCATCGTAGCAAACTGGTGTGAGCGACCGAGCTGGTGGCGGTCCCGAGCGGTCACGACGACGGTCGAGATCGGTGGTGGCGGCGCTGGGGTTCTGCTCGGGGTCGACGACAGCCTGTGGAACCACCTGGCGTCGGACGCCGTGGCGGCGGTCCGCCGGGGGGTGACGAGCGGCTCGCGGCACGGCGGGCCACCTCCGGCCCGGGGCTGCCGTACCTTGAGCTCCGACCGCGCCGTCAGGGGCGTCGGCCAGAGCAAGCAACGGCGGTCACAGCGGCCGCCCCATCTCCCTCACCGACCTCAGGCACTGGGCCCGGCCACCACGTAGTGGCAACCGACCGAAAGCGGGTTGCGCTGCGCAGCGTGGGCGATCAGCCCGGCCGCCGTACAACCGTGGAAGAGGTTCACGAGTGCTGCCGAGATCGGTGTCGACTTGTAGAACTGCTCGAGGCGGACGAGCTGGTGGCGGAGGTCCGCCACTGCCCGCTCGAGCCGCTCGGGCGTACGCTCGATCCCGACGTAGTTCCACATCGTGTGGCGGATCGCCGACCAATCCTGGGCGATCAGCGCGGGATCCTCGTTCGACGGGCCGCTGACCGGTTGCCAATCGCCGATCACCGCGGCGAGGTTATCGGAGATGGGGTCGGCGAGCGCCCGCTCGGCGGCGTCCCGGCCTGCCGCCAGCCCGAAAGTGAGGCCCTCGAGCAACGACGTGGAGGCGAGCCGGTTGGCGCCGTGCACACCGGTGCACGCCACCTCGCCCGCCGCGTACAACCCCGGGATCGTCGTGCGCCCGCGCAGGTCGGAGACCACCCCGCCGCACTGGTAGTGGGAGGCGGGCACCACCGGGATGCGCTCGCGGCGGATGTCGATGCCGAACTTCGCACAGTTGGTGGCCACCGTCGGAAAGCGCTCGGCGAGCTCGACACCGCGGTCGCCGAGGTCGAGAAACATGCACTCGGTGTCGGTGCGGTGCATCTCGTCGATGATCGCGCGCGCCACCACGTCGCGCGGGGCCAGCTCACCCCGCGGGTGTCGGCGTTGCATGAACCGCTCACCGGCTGCGTTGACGAGGCTCGCTCCCGCTCCGCGCAACGCCTCGGTGATGAGGAAGCGTGGCGCGCCCCGCAAGAACAGACAGGTGGGGTGGAATTGGATGAACTCGAGGTTGAGCAAGCGCGCCCCAGCGCGCGAGGCCATCGCAAGGCCGGAGCCGATGGAGCCGGGGTGGTTGGAGGTGTGGATGAAAAGCGCGCCCGCGCCACCGGTGGCGAGCACCGTGGCAGCCGCCAGCACCGTGCAGACGCGCCCCGTGGCAACCTCGAGAAGGTAGGCACCGATACAGCGGTTGTCGAGGGCATAGCGGTCCTTGGCACGCCGCGAGTGGTGGTGGGTCGTGAGCAAGTCGACCGCCTGGTAGGTGGTCTCGAGACGGATTCTGGGGTGGGAGCGGACGGCGGCGAGCAGGGCGTCCTCGATGGCGGCGCCGGTATGGTCCTCGGCGTGGAGGACACGCGGTACCGAGTGGGCACCCTCGAGCGCGAGGTCGAGCGATCCGTCGGGGCGGCGGTCGAACGGTACCTGCAACCGGTCGAGCAGCCACTCCTGCACCGCCCGCGGCCCCTCGGAGGCGAGGAAGTGGGCTCCCACCTCGAACCCGTAGTTGGCCCCCGCAGTGAGAATGTCCTGGGCCAGCAGCGCCGGGGAGTCCGCCTCGCCACGGAAGACGATCCCACCTTGGGCTCGCCAGGTGTTGGTCGTGGAGGGATCGGGATCCCGGCAGACGAGCAGAACGTCGCTCCCGGCCTCGGCGGCCGACAACGCCGCCGACAGCCCGGCCACGCCGGTCCCCAGGACCAGCACCCGACATCGTTCGCGCTCGGCAAGCCTCATGGTCGCACCTTCAACGACAGGTCGAGGGCGCCAGCGGAGTGGGTGAGCGCCCCGACCGAGACGAAGTCGACGCCGGTCGAGGCGATGGCACGCACGGTGTCCAGCGTGACGCCGCCGGAGGCCTCGAGTCGAGCCCGCCCGGCGACCTCCTCGACCGCCGCCCGCATGGTCGGGAGGTCCATGTTGTCCAACATGATGTGCCCGACCTTCGAGGCCAGCGCCTGGCGCACGTGCACGAGAGTACGACACTCGACGACGAGAGCGACGTCGGGCCCGTGCTTCGCCCGCACGAGCTCAACGGCCCGCCCGATCGAGCCGGCGGCGTCGATGTGGTTGTCCTTGAGCATGGCGGTGTCGAACAGGCCCATGCGGTGGTTGGTGCCGCCGCCACAGCGCACCGCCCACTTCTCGAGGCGGCGCCATCCGGGCGTGGTTTTGCGGGTATCGAGAACCTGGCAACGCGTACCGGCGACGGCGTCGACGAAGCGCCGGGTGAGGGTGGCAATACCGGAGAGGTGGCAGAGACAGTTGAGGGCCGTACGCTCGCCGGCCAGCAGGGCGCAGGCATCGGCCTGGACCTCGGCGACCACCTGGCTGGGCTCCACGCGGTCGCCGTCACCAGCCCAAAGCGTGACCTCGGCGCTGCCGTCGAGTAGCTCGAACGTAGCGGCGAAAGCGGGGATGCCGCAGAGCACGCCCGGGGCTTTCACCTGCAACTGTGCCCGCAGGCGTGTGCCGCGGGGGAAGACGGCCGGCGCGGTGAGGTCGGGAAGATCCTCCGCCAGCCCGGCGGCGAGCAGGGGAGGCAGCGATGTCGCGTAGGGTTCGGGCAAACGGTGCACGAACGGATTCTATCGCTGTCGGTCCGGAAGGGCAGCCGCCAGCGCCGCGATCTCGGCTGGCCCGGTGCCACAGCAACCCCCGACGAGCCGGGCGCCGGCTTCGAGCCAGCGTTGCGCCGCATCTGCGAACCCCTCGGGGCTCAAACGGGGGCTGGCGAGCCACGGCGAGTCCTCTCCCGCCCAGGCGTTGTTTGCCCAGGCTGCGAGAGGCAACGAGGTGCCGTTGGCGAGCCGTCGCAGCACCGTCGGCACGGCCTCACAGCTCGTGCAGTTGGTCCCGACCGCGACGACACCGGGGAGGGACACGGCCCGGGCAGCCTGCGACGGGTCCTCGCCAGAGAGCAGCCGCCCGTCCCTCTGGCAGGCGAAGGAGACGATCACCGGGAGACCGCTGTGCGCCGCCGCTTTGGCGGCGATCGCCGCTTCGCGGATGGTGTTGAACGTCTCGAGCAGGAGGCCGTCGGCACCCGCGTCCACCAGGATCTCGACCGTCGCCTCATGTTCGCGCTCGAGCACATGGTCGGGCGGTACGAGATCCGGGCGGTAGCAATCCTCGAGTGACGTCATGGAGGCGAGGGCCAGCACCCGTCGGTCCGCCTCGGCCGCACCCTCGCGCAACAGGCGCACGGCGAGCACGGCCAGATCGGCCGCTCGCTCCTCGAGCCCGGCGCGACGCAGGGCGTACGGCGAGATGCGAAAAGTCGCGGCCGTGTGCAGGTCCGCGTCGGCCCGGGCGTAGTCGGCATGCAGCCGACGAACCTCATCGGGAGCGTCCAGTAGCGCCCCGACGCCCCACAGCCGCGAGGCCGCACCGACACCGCGCCGGATGAGCTCCGAGCCGATCCCGCCGTCGAGGAGAAGCACTCGCTTGGAAAGGCAGTGGGCCAAGACCTCGGGCTGCATCGCGCTGCGCATCGTCGCCGGCATCTCCGACCGTATCGTACTCCGGATCCGAGCTGTCCGGGCCTTGACCACGGTCAACCCTGGTAGGATTCGCCGGTGCTGCGCCGCCGTCTTTCTGCCGTTCCGCCTCGCGCCGCCGTCGACGGCGCCCCTCGTCAGCCGGACGAGACCGAATACGGCGGCCGGAAGGGGAAGTCCCGCGCCCTTCCCGCGTCCCCTTCCCCTGCTTCCCGGCAGGGCGAAGGCTGGAGCGACCTTCGTGAGCGAGCGGTGCTCGTCGGCGTGCGCCTGGGCGGCGGCAACCGGGCGGCCGTGGAGGCACACCTCGACGAGCTGGCGCAGCTCGTGGATACCGCCGGTGGCGTCGCCGTCGCTCGTCTGGTTCAGGAGCGGGTGTCGCCCGACCCGGCGACGTTCATCGGCCGGGGCAAGGTCGGTGAGCTGGCCGAGCTGGTGAGGGCGCAGTGCGCCGCCCTCGTGGTGTTCGACGACGACCTCTCGGGCGCGCAGGTGCGCCACCTCGAGGAGGCGCTGCCGGACGAGGTCAAGGTCATGGACCGAGCCGGCGTGATCCTCGACATCTTCGCGCTCCGGGCCCGTACCCGCGAGGCGCAGACTCAGGTCGAGATGGCGCAGCTCGCGTACCACCTCCCCCGGCTCACCCGGCGCTGGTCGCATCTTTCGCGGCAGGCCGGAGGGATCGGCACGCGCGGCGTGGGCGAAACCCAGCTCGAGTCGGACCGCCGCCTCATCCGCAAGCGAATGGCGATCCTCGCGGCCCGCCTCGAGGAAATCGAACGCGAGCGCTCGGTCCAGCGCAGCCGGCGGGAGGCGCTCCCGTCGATCGCCCTCGTCGGTTACACCAACGCCGGGAAGAGCACGCTCTTCGAGCGGTTGACCGGCACCGACACGGTGGTGGAGGATCGGCTGTTCGCGACGCTCGACGCGCGGGTACGGCGGGTCGACCTCGGGGACGGGTTGGTCGCTACCGTCGCCGACACCGTGGGGTTCATCCGCAAGCTTCCCCACCACCTCGTGGCTTCGTTCCGCTCCACGCTCGCCGAGGCGGCAGACGCCGAGATTTGCGTGCACCTCGTGGACGCCTCGCACCCCGAGTGGGCGGAGCACTTGCGGGTAGGGGAGGAGGTGCTCGAGTCCCTGGGGGTGGAGCGAGGGCGCAGCATGATCGTGCTCAACAAGGTCGACCGGCTGGAGTCGCCCTCCGCCGTCCGCCTTCCGGACCGCCCGGCGCTGTGCGTCTCGGCCCGGCGTGGCGACGGCGTCGAAGCACTGCGGGCGGCCTTGCGGACGCAGGTGCTCGATCTGCCGGGGATCGAAGTGCTGCGCTTCGCGCTCGAGGGCGGCCAGGCGCTGCAGGTTGCGCTCTCCACCGAGGTGGTGCTCGCGCGCCGCTTCTCCGACCAGGGCATCGAGATCATCGTCCGCCGCCGGTAGCGTCGGCTGTCGCGCTCGCCGGGCGGGCAGCCGAGCCGGCCGCGAGCGTGCCCGGGCGCGCGCAGCCTGAGCCCCGGCGTGGCATGGGCTCCGTGGAGCATGACGGCCCACCCTGGGAAGGCCGGGTAGGGGAGGGCTACGGTCGGTCGTCGATGATCGCGACGGCGCGGCAAGGAGCGCCGTCGGCGTCGGCGAGCGGCAGTGGGAGGCAACAGAGAGTGAAGCCTGCGGGCGGCAGGTCGTGGAGCCCGGTGAGGTTTTCGACGAGGAGGAGCCCGGCGCCCAGCAGCAGGCGATGGACGGGGAGATCGGGCTCGTCCAGGGGGTCGAAGGAAATGGCATCCACACCGACGGTCGTCAGCCCCCGCCTGCCGAGCCAGCGCGCGCTCTCGGCGGAAAGCACCGGAAAGCCGCGGTAGTATGCCGGGTCGCCCCAGTGCCGGTCCCAACCCGTGCGCAGCAGCACGATCGAGCTGCCGACAAGGCGGTCGGCCTGCCTCTCGAGAACTGCCAACGGCACCGTGGGCCCGGCGGCGGTGAGGTCGAGCACGCAGGCGGTGCCCACGAAGTGCTGGGGCGGCACCCGGTCGAGGGTGAGGCCGTCCGGAAACAGGTGAGCCGGGGCGTCCATGTGGGTTCCGGCGTGTGAGGCCATGGTGACGAGGCGCTCGGCGAACCCGTGCTCGTGCACCGTGGTGAGCGCCTCGATGCGAACCGACGCCGTGCCGGGGTAGACCGGCGTATCGGCGTCGAGAGGGTGGGTCAGGTCGATGATCCTCATACACGCTCCGCGCTCGGTAGGATACCTCCCGACCGACGTCGAGCCGGGTCGAGTCGTCACGGTTCGTCGTGGGGGTGGGGGCGAGCGGGCGGGGGTCGCGCGTCCCATTGCGTGGCCGGGATGTGGCACCATTCGCCTATGAAGCAGATGCTTCCCACGGTCCGACACGACCTTCCCGGGTGGACGCTGTTCTGGGCGCACCTGAGCCTGCAGGCGCACGACCCAGCGGCGCTCGCGGAGGCCTTCGCGACCGGGCAGGTCGTCGCTCGTCGTGCCTGGTCGCTCGAGACCCTGGCCCAGCACGCCACGGTGGCGGCCGTGCGGAAGCTGTTCCGCCTCGCCGGCTGCGACCCCACGCGCTACCGTCCCTCGTCCGAGGCACTCTTGCGGCGGGTGCTCAGGGGCGAGCGTCTGCCGGCGATCCACCCGGCCGTCGACGTCAACAACCTGCTGTCGATTGCCTTAGGTGTACCGGCGTGCGTGGTCGATGCCACGCGGGTTGCCTCGCCGTTCGTCTTGCGCGCCGGACGCCCCGGCGAGCGGATGCTGTCGATGCGCGGCGATTTCGACCTCGACGGCAAGCCGCTGCTCGCGGACGCCGAGGGTCCGTTCGGGACGCCAATCACCGACAGCGAGCGCTTCAAGATCCGGGGCGGGGTCGGTGAGGTCCTGCTGGTGGCGTACCTGCCGACCGTGTGCGAGCTCGACGACGAAACCCGCACCACGCTCGATCGGCTGCTCGACGCCACCGGAGTGGCGTCCTTGACGGCCGCCGGCCTCACCGCCTGAGCACCCGTGCCGGGTTGATCCGGTATGATCCGCGGGGTTGAGTGTCCGTCGTCCGACGGGGCACACGGAGGAGCGCATGAGGGTGTCAGGAACGCTGGGGCTTCTGATGGTGCTGATCATCTCGGGATGCGGGATGCAAGACGTCGACACGCCCGTGCCGCAGCCGGATACCGTGATCTTCGGGCGCATTGCCGCGATCGCGCTCGCGGCCAACGATCCGCAATCAGTCGAGGTCGAGATCGTGGCCGGCTTACCGGAGACGATGAGCAACGTGCTCAAGGCGGACGGCAAGCCGGTGCCCCAGCTCGGCAAGGACCTCCAAGTCACCGTCAAAGTGACGTCCGACTCGTTGTGCGTGGTGGACATGGTACCCACGGACATCGATGCCTTCAGGGTCGGGCACGAGGTTGCGGTGGTGCCGCTTGCTGGCACCAGCGCGATGGTGGGTTCGAAACGGCTCCTCGCCACGGCGGCCGAGCTGTTCCTGTTCTCCGACTACCAGGTTCGGTACCTTGCCGGGTCGCTCGAGACGCTGGGAGCGGAGGTGATCGGAGCCAGCGATCCGAAGCGGATCAACTCGGGTGGGCTGGAGATGTCGCCCATCCCTTTGCAGGGCGGCAAGGTCCTGTACTTCGCGGCTGGGCTCAACGCCTCTCCGCGTCCCGACGTACAGGCCGCACCGGTGGGCGCTTTCAGAGTGGGGATGGGCAGCGAGGCGGCGCCGGCTGCTTGGGCGGTGGGTGGGTACCGCCCATATCGCACCCAGCTCGGGAAAGACGGGTGGGCGCCGCCCCAGCCGGTGGTACTTTCCGGCATCCCCGAGGACGCCAGCGCGCGCTTCACCTGGGTGAGGCAAAACGAGACGGAAGGGCTCGTCGAGGTGCTGACGCTCAGCGGTACGCGGGAGCTGTGGGAGGTTCGACGTGACGACGCCCGCCTGCCCTGGGGAGCCCCCCAGCGGGTGATGCTGCCGAGCGGTGCGAGCGTCGGCGACGCCCAGCGCTTCGGTCCCACCCTCGACTACCTGATCTGGACGGCGTACGAGGCGGAGTCCTCGGATCTGTGGCTGCGCGAGCCGGGGAAGGAAGGCCAAATCCTGGAGCCCCGCGTCAACACGCTGGGTCCGGAGTTCGCCCCGCGCGTCGGACCCCGAGCTGCTCTCTACTTCTGTCGGGGTGAGCGTCAGTTGTTGTTTGAAAACCAGGTGGTCCGCGAGGTGCGCCTACCGGGCAAGCAGCGCCGGCCACTGCTCGAGGCCGCACCGGTAGCCGACGGCTCGTGGGTGTTCTGTCGCGTCCCCCGGTACACGCCCGGCCAGCTCGATTGGGATATTGCGGTGGTGCCCGTGCAGGACGGCGCCTGGGGCGCGCCGGTGCTCGTGGATGAGTGGCGCCCCCGGTAGGTGGCGCGAGCGGCGCATCGTTGCCTTCCTTCGCGGGCCGTAGCCGCCCGCAGAACGTGAGAGCTCGGGGCTGATGCTCGGAGCCGTTGGGTGGTGCCAGACCAGGTATCATGGGTAGCGCCGTTTCCGGAGGCGCTCGATGGTCCAGCCAATCCCCCTTGCAACCCACTTGTTCTTGGTTGCGGTCCCGCTGGTGGTGATCGTCATTGCTCTCGTCGCCTACTTCCTCGGAGGCAAGTATGGGCGCTGACGGCAGCATCGCGGCGGTCGTAGCGGTCTACATGGTGACCTTGCTGGGGATTGGCTGGGCGGCCTCGCGCTTGACGCGCTCGAGCGAGGACTACTACCTGGCCGGCCGCTCGCTGGGGTCGTGGGTGACGGCGGTGTCGTCCACTGCCTCTTCGGAGAGCGGCTGGGTCGTGCTCGGGGCGGTCGGCATGGTCTACGTCTCGGGTGTCTCGGCGCTGTGGTTCGCCCCGGGGTGCCTGATGGGGTACGCGGCCAACCTCTACCTGCTGGCCCCGCAGCTGCGCCGGGAGGGCGTCCGCACCGGTGCGCTCACGCTGCCAGACCTCCTGGTGCGCCGATTCGGCGACCGCGCGCACCTGCTGCGGGTCGCCAGTGTGGTCGTGATCTTCCTCTCGCTGGGGGGCTACGTGGCCGCACAGATGACCGCGACCGGCAAGGCGATGCAGGCCATCGTCGGGCTATCGTACCAGCAGGGGATCTGGATCGGCGGCGTGATCATCATCGTTTACACCCTCATGGGTGGGTTCCGGGCGGTGAGCTGGACCGACTTCTTCCAGGGGATGGTGATGGTTTTCGCGCTCGTGGTGATGCCGGGCATAGCGCTGCTCAGAGCGGGGGGATACGGCATGACGCTCGAGCGCTTGGCGGCGCTCGACCCCCAGCTCGTGCTGGTGACCGGAGGTAGGTCGGGATTCGCGCTGCTCGGCTTCGTCGTCGGCATGGTCGGGATCGGTCTCGGCTACCCCGGCCAACCGCACGTGCTGACGCGGTACATGGCGGCGGCCTCGGACGAGAAAATCCGCCAGACTCAGGTCATCGCCATGGTGTGGGGGGCGCTCGTGTTCTACGGCGCGGGCTTCCTCGGCCTCGCGGGCCGCCTGCTCATGCCCGAGCTCGCCAGCGGCGGCGACCCCGAGCAGCTCTTCCCACTCCTCTCCCGGCAGATGCTGCACCCACTCGTGGCTGGCGTGATGCTGGCGGCGATCCTCTCCGCCATCATGTCCACGGTCTCCTCGCAGCTCCTCGTCGCGGCGTCGGCGATCAGCCGCGATCTGCTCGAGGAGGTGTTCGGCGTGGCGCGCTCGGGCAAAGCTTCGGTGGTCGCGGGACGCCTGAGCGTGCTGGTCCTGGGGCTGGCCGCGATCGCCGTGGCGCTTCAAGACGTGCGGGTCGTGTTCTGGTTCGTGCTTTTCGCGTGGTCCGGGATGGGAGCGGCGTTCGGACCGCCGTTGCTGTTGGGGCTGCGCACGGGGTGGGTGACCCGTTGGGGGGCGCTGGCGGGCGTCATCACCGGCTTCGTCGTCACCATCGTGTGGAAATCGGCGGGCTGGAGCGACGCGATCATCTACGAGCTGATCCCGGCATTTGCGCTGTCGACCGTGGCGACGCTGCTGGTCAGTGCGCTGACGAGGCGCGCCAACGCGACCGAGCGGGTGTTGTGAAGGCCGGAACAAGTTGATATCTTCGGCACCGGGGACCATGGCAGCCTCTACGTGCATGGGAGCGCGCACGAGACCTGGGGTGGATGACCGCTCGAGGCGGGAGCGCGCGTCGGCCGTGGCACGACCGGGCGACCGCGCGGGCGGTACGGGTCGGTTGGCGGGGAATCCGACCACGACGACGTCGAGCCGGGCGGGCAGAGAAGGACGGGCGGTGGGCTGGGCCGGGCCGGGCGGTGAACGTGGGCTCTCGACTCTCGACTCTCAACTTCTGACCGGGCGGGTGGGGGCAAGGAGGAGCGAATGGCGAAGGAGATCTACCACGACGTCGTGATCCTGGGGGCGGGGCTGGCCGGGCTACGGGCCGCAGTGGAGATCGCCCGGCGGCTCGGCGGTAAGGCGGACATCGGCATCGTCTCCAAGGTGCAGCTCATGCGCGCGCACTCGGTGTGTGCCGAGGGCGGCACCGCGGCGGTGCTGCGTCCCGAGGAAGGCGACTCGCTCGAGCTGCACGCTTGGGATACCAACAAGGGCGCTGATTTCCTCGCCGACCAGGACGTCGTGGACCGCTTCGTGCGCGCCATGCCGGGCGAGATCTATCAGCTCGACCACTGGGGGATCCCGTGGACCCGTGACGAGGCAGGACGCATCGCCCAGCGACCGTTCGGCGGGCACTCGTTCCCGCGCGCGACGTTGGCCGCCGACAAGACCGGCTTTTTTGAGATGCAGACGCTCTACGATACGCTGCTTCGTTACCGCTGCTTCGCGCGCTACGACGAGTTCTTCGCCACCGACATCCTGGTCGAGGACGGGCGTTTTGCCGGCCTCGTCGGGGTGTTCGCCCCGACCGGCGAGACGATCGTCTTCCGCGGCAAGGCGTTGCTCATCGCCAGCGGCGGCGGCGGCACGCTGTACGGGTTCACCACCTACTCGCAGACCGTGACCGGCGACGGCATGGCCATGGCCTGGCGCGCCGGGCTGCCGCTCGAGGACATGGAGTTCCTGCAGTTCCACCCGACCGGGCTGGTGCCCTCGGGCATCCTCATGACCGAGGCGTGCCGCGGCGAGGGCGGGTACCTCAGGAACAACCGGGGCGAGCGATTCATGGAGCGGTATGCCCCCTCCAAGATGGAGCTCGCGCCGCGCGACATGGTGTCCCGCGCCGAGCAGGAGGAGATCCTGGCCGGGCGCGGGTTCGAGGGCTCGGATGGCAAGCCGTACATCCAGCTCGACCTCACGCACCTCGGAGCGGACCGGATCAACAAGCGGCTACCGCTCATTCGCGAGGTGTGCATGAAGTTCCTCGGGCTCGACCCGATCACGACACCGATCCCGATTCGCCCGGTCGCCCACTACTCGATGGGCGGGATCGAAACCGATATCAACGGCAAGACGCGGATCGAGGGAATCTGGGTCGCCGGCGAGGCGGCCTGCGTGAGCCTGCACGGCGCCAACCGGCTGGGCTCCAACTCCACCGGCGAGTGCCTGGTGTGGGGCGCGATCACGGGCGCCGAGATCGTGGCGGCGCTCACCAAGCTGGGTGCGCCGCCGGCGGTGCCCGCCGCGCAGCTGGCGGCCTCCGAGGACCACCGCCGGGAGCTGCTGGCGCGCAAGGGGACCGAGAACCTCTACGGCCTGCGGCGCGAGCTGCGGACGATGATGGACGACTACGTGGGGGTGTTCCGCAAGGGCGAGGAGCTCGCCAAGGCGCTCGTCATCGTGCGCGAGCTGCGGCAGCGCTCGCACCAGGCGCCGGTGCCGGATCAGGGGACGATTTACAACTCCAACCTCTTCCACGCCCTCGAGCTCGAGAACCTGCTCGACCTCGCCGAGGTGACGATCGTCGGTGCAATCGCCCGCCAAGAGTCGCGCGGTGCGCACGCCCGGCGTGACTACCCGAACCGTGACGACGAAAAGTGGCACAAGCACTCCCTGGCGTGGCGGCAGCCCGACGGCTCGCCTCGCCTCGACTACAAGCCGGTGACGATCACGACCTGGAAACCGGTCGAGCGCAAGTACTGAGGGGGGCACGATGAGCGACACCAAGCACCATCCGAACAGATTGGGCCTGTGGGGCTGGCTCGGTGGCGGGCGCTGGGGGATGGAGCGCTATCTCTACGCCCTGCACCGCGTCACCGGTCTCGGGTTGCTGGCCTACTTCCTGCTCCACATCGTGGTGACGTCGTCGCGCGCGTTCGGCGCCGACCGGTGGAAGACGGCGATGGACGCGGTCACCGGGCCGCTGTTCAAGTTCGGCGAGTACCTGGTGTTCGTGGCGTTCGCCTTCCACGCCGCCAACGGCATCCGGCTCGCGCTGCTGGAGCTCGGGTTCGCGGTTGGCGAGCCGATCGAGCCCGTCTACCCCTACCGCACCTCGGTACACGTCCAGCGGCCGTTGGCGATCGGGGCCCTGGCGCTGGCCGCCGTGCTGGTCGCCATCGGCACGGCCAGCATGTGGTTGGTCGACTAGGAGGCGATGATGATCCGCGATCAGAAGCTCTGGACCTGGCACATTCTGGCGGGCGCCGTGATTCTCGTGCTGCTCGGCCTCCACATGCTGACGATGCACATGGAAGGTGTGGTCAAGCTCGAAGGGCTCAACCCGGCCAGCGCCGCGAACGAGGCGCAGGGTGGGGGCAAGCTGCAGCCGATCGACTGGGCGAACGTCAAGGCGCGTAGCGCCAAGGTGTTCTATCTGGTTACGTACATCCTGCTGCTGGGCGCGGCGCTGTTTCACGGGCTGTACGGTGCGACCAACGTCGTTCACGAGGCCAACCCGCCGCGCTGGTTGCACAAGACGGTGAGCGCGCTGGCGGTGGTCGTCGGGCTGGGGCTGTTCGCCTTCGGTACCTGGGCTGCCATCGCCGCGTTCCTGCTCGCGAAGGCGCTGTGAGGGGGTGGACATGAGCGAGATGAGCAAGGTCACCTACCGCATCCGGCGTTACGACCCCAACCGTGACACCGCCCCCCATTACGAGACCTATACGATCGACTACACGCCCGGGCTCACGGTGCTCGAGGGGCTGTGGCTCATCAAGGAGACGCTCGCCCCGGATTTGGTCTGGCGCGCTTCCTGTCGAATGGGCGTGTGCGGCTCGTGCGGGATGCTGATCAACGGCATGGCGCGGTTGGCGTGCAACACCCAGATCTCGGATCTCGGGACCGATCAGCTGGTGCTGGCCCCGCTGCCCAACTTCAACATCATCCGCGATCTGGTGCCGGATCTCATGCCGATGCTCTCGACCCACCAGGACCTGCACCCCTACGTCGTGCGCGACGATGTGGCCGAGCAGGAGGAGCCCACTGGCGAGTACTACCAGTCGATCCACGATCTCGAGCAGTACCTGCAGTTCTCGTACTGCATCAAGTGTGGGTGCTGCATGGCGGCTTGCCCGACGGTGGCCACCGACCCGACGTACGCTGGGCCGATGCCGTTGGGGCAGGTGCAGCGCTACAACACCGACACCCGCGACGGCGGCTTCGAGGTGCGGAAGGAGGCGATCGCTGGCGAGCGCGGCCCCTGGCGCTGCCACTACGCCGGCGAGTGCTCGCGGGTGTGCCCCAAGGGTGTGGACCCGGCCAAGGCGATCCAGCTCCTCAAGCGGCAGATGGTTCTCGACGTCTTCGGGCTGCGCGCCAAGAAATGCCCCTCGAAGCTCGTCGGCAAGCCCAAGGACGCGAAGCGCCGCAACGGTATCCCGGAGGCGCCGAAGCCCACGGTGTAGGTGCTCGCCGTGCAAGCGAACCGCGAGCGGGGTAGGGGGGACAGGGGACAGCGCCTCTCATCTCGCCGATCGCCTGAAGGGGCGCGCCGAGCTACACCCGACTCCCGGAGAAACGGCTGTTCGCCTTGGGTGGGTCACGGGCCACGGAGGTAAGGTGCTCGAAGGCAAGCGCGTCCTGCTCGTCATCTCGGGCGGCATCGCCGCCTACAAGACGCTCGATCTCATCCGCCGGTTGCGTGAGCGCGGGGTGGGGGTGCGCACGGTGATGACCGAAGGCGCGACCCACCTCGTCACGCCGCTGGCGGTGGCGGCACTGGCGGGAAATCGCGTCGCTACCGACATGTGGGAGCTCACGCCGGAAGGCGAGATCGGGCATATTCACCTGGCGCGCGAGCCGGATCTGGTGGTGGTCGCACCGGCCACCGCCAACCTGCTCGCCAAGATGGCGCACGGGATCGCCGACGACCTCGCCTCGACCCTGCTGCTCGCCACCGACCGCCCGGTGCTCGTCGCTCCCGCGATGAACGTGGTCATGTGGGAGAAGCCGGTCACCCAGTCCAACCTGGCGACCCTCCGGGCGCGCGGCGTCCGCCAGGTAGGGCCCGGCGTCGGGTCCATGGCGTGCAAGGAGAGCGGGGCCGGGCGGATGGCCGAGGTGGCGGAGATCGTTGCCGCCATCGAGGCGATCCTCGTGCCCGCCGGACCACTGGCCGGCCGGCGCGCCCTCGTGACCTCGGGACCAACGCACGAGCCGATCGACCCGGTCCGCTTCATCGGCAACCGCTCCTCGGGCAAGCAGGGACACGCGGTGGCCGCGGCGCTGGCCGGAGTTGGGGCGGAGGTCACCCTCGTGAGCGGGCCAGTCGCCCTCCTGGACCCGCCCGGCGTGCGCACCGTCCACGTCGAGACGGCGCGCGAGATGCTGGCCGCGTGCGAGGCGGCGCTGCCGGTTGAGGTCGCCGTGTGTGCGGCCGCGGTGGCGGACTGGCGGCCGGCCGAGGCCCTGGCGCACAAGCGCAAGAAATGCGAACAGCCTGTCGGGGCGATTGCCCTCGTGGAGAACCCCGACATCTTAGCGACGCTGTCCGCGGCGGGAGAACGGCGCCCGCGGCTGGTCATCGGGTTCGCCGCCGAGACCGAGGATCTCGAGGGCAACGCGCGCGCCAAGCTTCGCCGCAAGGGCTGCGACTGGCTGGTGGCCAACGACGTCTCGCCCGGCTCGGGGACCTTCGGTGGCGAGCGCAACACGGTGCTGCTGGTCACCGCGCATGAGCTCGAGCGCTGGCCGACGATGGGCAAGGCAGAGGTGGCGCTGCGCCTCGTCGAGCGTATCGCGGGCCACCTCCGGGGCTGAGCGCGGAGGAAGCGATCCGGAGATGGCTCCCGAGCATCCGACCGTGAGCTGGAAGCCGGCACCGGGTGCCGAAGCGGCGCCCGCCCGGGCGCCGGTGGCGTTACCGGCGCCGGGTCAGGTGCTTGCCGGCCGGTTCGTGCTCGGTCAGGTGCTCGGCGGTGGCGCCTCGGGGATGGTGTACTCGGCGCTCGACGAACGGCTCGGGCAGAAGGTCGCGATCAAGGTCGTCCTGCCGCACCTCGTGGAGGAGTCGACCCGCCAGCGCCTGCGCCGCGAGGTCCAGGCGGCCCGCCAGGCGCACCCCAACGTGGTCGGCATCTACGACCTCCACGAGACGGACGGGCTGCTGTTCCTGTCCATGGAGCTGGTGGAGGGCGGCGGCCTGCGCGGCCTGCTCACCGAGAAAGGCCGCCTCGCCGTCGACCAGACCGTCGCCCTCGGCCGCCAGCTCGCCGCCGCGCTCGCGCACT
>JAAYVZ010000242.1 GCA_012516935.1 Holophagae bacterium | reverse complement strand
TCCCGCTCGTGCTACCGGTTACGGTGCCAGGGGTGGGTCAATTTCTAAACGTTGGATGGGTCAATTTCCGAGCGGCGCGTACATTTTTGGTGAGGCAACGCGAGAACTGACGACACACGGCGTACCGACTAGGCTTCTCGCCAGGAGGAGAACAGATCACCCATGGCCCCCTATTGGCTTCCCGAGACTATCTTGCCTTCACGTCAAAGAGTACTGGCGCTTGGTTTGGCTGCCGCTGCGCCAATCGTCTCTCTGTTCGCGCTTGGGTTCACTGCACGCTCGGTGTTCGCCGACTGTTTCATTCTGCTGCAGGAGGTAATGGACGGTTGCAACTGGGAGGCGACCCCAGATGGTGGCACCCTCACCTGCTACTCGCACATGGAGCTGATCTTCTTCGACTGTTCAGGAGGTGGCTACCCGCCAGTGGGCGGAGGAACTCCTCCTGGGGGCGGGGGCACACCACCGGGCGGGGGGGGAATCCGCCCCCAGGAAGCAACCCGTTTGATGTGGATGGCAATGGGAAGATGGACTGCTGGAAGAGCGCGGTGTCGAACTACAACCCGACCTCCGCAACCTACTGCTGCGGCCAATACGGGGTATCCCGCGCCGATTGCGACCCCCCGTGCTCCCGCCCTCATCAGCATCTTGGGCAGGACATCAAGGCACCAGAAGGGTCCGACGTCAGAGCAGTTGGAGCGGGCACGGTCGACTACGTTGGAGCGACGAACGGCGGAGGGAATACCATTCGCATCGACCACGGAGACGGCACCTGGTCGGTCTATTTCCACTTGTCGGCCTTCGGCGTTACAGTTGGGGCCGTGGTCAGGCCTGGGGATGTCATCGGGCTTGTGGGGCGCTCGGGCTGTGGCGCCTGCAGTGCTCATTTGCACCTGCAGATGCAGAATAGGCAGGCCTGGGCCATGAATATCGCCCACACGTCTGATCCGACGGTGGATCTCTGGACAGAGGGGTGCTGAGATGAGCATGATGATGGTTGGCCGTGTGAAGTCGATTCCGAGGGCCGTGGCTGGAGCGGCTCTTCTTGGCGCCCTCCTGGCCAGTTCTGCTGTCCTTGAGGCAGCGTCGCCAAGGCGACTGGGGATGGCGCCGGGGTCAGCGACTGTCGCAGTAAACCGGGATAGCGGGACAATCGCTGTGTGCGAGGGATCGACTATCTCCCTCGTCCTGTGGCCACAGGGCGTTGTCTCCACGAGGCTCGAAGTGAAGGGGCTTGGGGCTGAAGTAGTGGCCTTTGCCTCGGACAAGCTCCTGATCTCCGTTGACAGAGACGAGGAGCTGCCTGGTTCCTTGGTCGTGATGGATACCGCCGGTCGAGAGGTGAGGCGCTGGGGCGCAACTGAACGGACGTTCCCCAGCTTGACGACACACCTTTCGGCGGACGGCCGGGCGATCGCGGACATGATCCAGGTCAACGCCGAAACGCGCAAGGAGTTCCAGTTTCCCTCCCACTACGCAGATGGAACGTACGTGTTGGTCTCGGAGACGCTAGCCAGTCGTGCCCGCCGAGTTGTCCAGCTTCGGCTCGCCGAGGATTCCGCAGGCAAGAGATCGACTGCCGTCCCTCAGGACATGATCAGCCTCGGGCCTGACGACTTCCTGGTTACGGTCGGGAACGGCTCCCTGCTTCGCGTGCAGTCCGGTGCCAAAAGCTGGGCGATGCCGGGAATGGTCCGCGGACGGCCAGTGATCGCCGATGTGGACCTGAAGACTGGACAAGCGCTGATCATTGATGGGGACGGAGCTGTTCAGCTCGTTGGGCTTGCTGCCGGTGAGATGCGGTGGCGGTGGTCGGGTTGCGACCATGCCGCGGAGGTGACGAGGGTGCTGGAGCAGACCGGTTTCCCAGGCGCACTGCGGCGCTTGGGTGAGAGTGTTGAAAGGAGGCTAGCCAGCACTAACCTCCCAATGCAAGCTCCCCGGCCGAGCGAGCTCGCGGAGCGTGTGCTGTATGGCGTAGACGCAGCGCGCCTCTTGCCGAACGGAAGGGTGCTTGTGGCCTCGAGCCTTGCCGTTCCCTACGGCGGCCGAGCTTGGATGCTCCAGCTGGACGCCAGAGGTGGCTCGTTGGTAGGTGACGAGGTTCTCGAAAGCGCTCGACCGACCGGGGACTCCGGGTCGTCGCCAGCACCGATCCGTGGTGGAGAACAGTGGCAGTCAACCCTTCATGTGCTCCCAACCGGGGAGCTCCTGCTCCGTGGGTCGACGAGTTGGGTGGCGTTGGGCTTGCCCTAGCGGAGGGTGAGCTTGAGATCATGCCGCCGCTGCGCTCGAAGCAGAGCCTTCTACTAGGATCCGTGCCCGTGCGAGGGCGGATTGGGTGGTGGGGATCGCCTGGTGAAATGATCACCTGCACCATCAAGGGCAACTGCGATACCGACGGCGTGTAGTGCTCCCCTCACGTCAAGCCACCCTCGTGAGTTGATGAGCGCGGTACTCGGCGGGGCTCGTGTAGCCGAGCGCTGAGTGCGGGCGCGGGGTGTTGTAGTGGTGGATCTAGGCCATGACCTCCCCAACCGCAGCTTTCGCCTCAGCTTCGACTGATCTTCGACACTTCTCCGCTGGGTCCGCGGGCTCGGGTACTGATAGAGCGTGAGTTAGCATAATGGGTCTGGGAGTTCGTGCGCGAATGTAGTGCCAAATGGCGGCGATTTTGCCCTTGCCAAGGCCACGTGCAGAGCCGATTGCCATGTTCGTGCGCGTGAAGCGTAGTGCTCGGCGAGACGGCGGCCCACCCTACGAGTACCTGCAGATCGTCGAGTCCCGTCGCGACGGCTCGAGCATCCGGCAGAAGGTCATCGCCACCCTCGGACGTCGCGATGTGGTGGTGCCGACTGACCTGCTCGACGCCCTCGTTCGCTCCCTGGCGTCGTTTTGCCAGCGGGTGCAGGTGGTGGACCGGATCCGGCGTGAGGGGCTGCAGGCCCACACGGCCATGGCCTGGGGGCCACCACTGGTCTTCGGCCGGCTGTGGCAGGAGCAACGGCTACCCGAGGTGCTGGGCCGGCTGGCGATGGGGCGACGCTTCGCGTTCGACCTCGAGCGGGTGTGCTTCGCGCTGGCCGTGCAGCGCCTGTGCATCCCCGGTACCAGCAGCGACTTGCAAGGGTCAAGCTGGCTCCGTACCGTCGCCTGCCCCGGCTTTGCGGACATCCAGCTCCACCAGCTCTACCGCACCGTGGGAGGTTTCCTGCCGGCGGTCCGTGAGGCGCTGGAGCGGGAGCTGTTCGCGCGCGACCGCGACCTCTTCGACGACGAGCTCGACCTGGTGTTCGTGGACACCACCAGCACCTTTGTCTGGCGGGACGACGAGACCCCGCTCCGGCGTCGGGGGTACTCGCGGGACCGGCGACCCGACCACCCACAGGTGGTGCTCGGCGTCGCCGTGGACCGCCACGGCTGGCCGATCGCCTGGGAGATTCTGCCTGGCAGCACGGCCGACCAGCGGGCGCTGGTGCGGATGGTGGAGACCTTGCGGACGCGGCTCCGCATCCGCCGGATGATCCTGGTCGCGGATCGGGGGATGGTGTCGAAGGACACGATCAGGGTGTTGACCACGGATACGCAGGCGCCGTTCGACTACATCCTGGGGTGCCGGATGCGTCGGCAGCGGGAGGTCCGGGACGAGGTGCTGGCGCGTCCGGGGCGTTTCCACGTGGTGGTGGACACCCTCGAGGTCAAGGAGGTGTGGGTCGAGGACCGGCGCTACATCGTGTGCCGCAACCCGATCGAGGCGGAGAAGGACGCTGCGGCCCGCCAGGCGATCCTCGGCACGCTCGAGCAGACGCTGGCCACGCAGGGGCCGAAGGCGGTGATCGGCAACCGTGGGTACGCCCGCTTCCTCACCGTGCGCAAGGGGAGCATGACGATCAACCAGCAGGCGGTGGAGGACGACGCGCGATTGGACGGCAAGTTCGTGCTCCGGACCAGTACCGACCTCACACCCGAGGAGGGGGCGCGAGCCTACACGAGCCTGTGGCGGGTCGAGCGGACGTTCCGCGAGACGAAGTCGACGCTCAAGGTGCGCCCGCTCTTCCACCACACCGATCAGCCGACGATCGGGCACATCGTGGCGTGCTTCCTGGCGTTGCGTCTGGAGGTCCATCTCCAGCGCAAGCTCGACGAGCGCGGCAGCCAGGTGCCGTGGCCCAACCTGATGCGGGACCTTGGGCAGGTGCAGGCGATCGACCTCGAGCTGGATGGCGAGCGCTACCGGCTCCGTACGGACCTGCAGGGCTCAGCCTACGAGGCGTTCGCTGCGGCTGGGGTCCGACCGCCGGCGACGGTCACGCACCTGGGGAAGGCCAAGCCGGCCCCGTCAGGCGACCTGCCGGCGGCTGACGCTGTAGTGCCAAAGCTCGACGCCTGCCCCGTACGTTGCTGATCCAGAACAAGAAGCGAAATCGTGGTGTCGAAGATCAGTGTCAGTCGAGCGCCGGTCAAGTGCCCGCGTGATCTCGCGGCT
>JAAYVZ010000241.1 GCA_012516935.1 Holophagae bacterium | reverse complement strand
GGCCGTGCTTTTCCACGTACTGCAGCACCATCTGTTGCTGTTGCAGGGGCTCGAATCCGCGCTGGCGCACGTAGCCGGCCTTGTCGCCGAGCAGCCGGTACGTCGCCGCGGAAAGGTGCCAGCTCCGGCCCTTTTTCTGGCCCCGCTCCTCGACGAGCCCGGCTTCGACCAGGCGGTGCAGCGCGGCGCGGGTCTGCGTTTCCGGCTTTTGCAGGAGCCGGGCGGCGTCATCGGTGGTCACGCTGCGCGTCTGCCAGAGCGCGTTGAGAATGAGCAGCTCGTCGAGTGCGAGCGCGCGTCCCTGCTGCGCCTCGGTCACGAGCAGACGCACGAAATCGAGGTTGGCCGCGCCCCCGGGGACGACGACGCTCACCGTGGCCTCGTTGCTGCGTTCGTAGGAGGGTGCCGGGCGGCCGTTGCGCAGTTGCTCGAAGAAGATGGTGTCGATGCCGCGCGCGGTGCGCTCGACGATGCCCGCGCGCTTGAAGGCGTCGGCCAGCAGCGGGTTGCGCGGGCGCGGGCCGGTGACGAGCAGGTTGTCGAGCCGCACCCCTTCGGGGAAGCCGCCCGGGCTGGTGATCTCGATGTGGTCTGTCTGCCACTGGAAGTGCACGGCGCCGAGGCGCTGGTAGTCGCGGTGGATCAGCGCGTTGGCCAGCGCCTCCCGCAACGCCCGCTCGGGATAGTCCGGCACGCCCACGCGCAGCAGGCCCACCATCAGCTCCTGCTCGCGATTGCGGGCGCGGACGCGCGCCTCGCACTCCTCCATCACGCGCAGCAGAGGCCAGCGGAAGAAATCGTTGACCTCGACGTCGAGCCCGCGCAGCACCTGGAAGGCGACCTCGTGCGTGGGTATGAAGCGGCGCAAGGCGTCTTCCTTGGCGAAAAGTAGCAAGGCGGCGAGTCGCACGCTGCGCACGCTGGCATTGGCGTCGACCACGCCGAGCGCCTTGGCGAGATCCAGATCCGGCAGGTCGAGCAGCGACTCGTCGCTTCTCCCGCGCCGCTCGCGCACGCTACGCCGGAAGCGCTCGAACTCCAGCGGGTCGAGGTGTTCCCACCGTGCCTCGGCGACGATCTGCGCCGAGGGGTCGAGGAGCCCTCGGTCGGCCTGCAGCGACTGCATCGCGTAGGCATCCATCGGCACGCAGGCCGGCCTGCCGTCACCGCCCAGCGTGCGCCTCAGAAAAAGCCCCTCGCTGGTGGCCACCGGCTGGCGCTGCGCCGGCACTTCGACGACCAGCACCGGCTTGCGGTCGAGCGTCACGCACTCTGCTCGCACCGCGATCGATGGGCGCGTGCGGTTGGCGATCAGGGTGGCGATCCTGGCGGGGTCGGGCGTCTCGCCATGTCGGGGCCGGGCGCCGGTGATGCGGCCGTCGTCCTCCACGCCGATCAGAAGGTAGGCGGGTGCGTCCCCGATCCGATTGACCAAGCAGACGATCGCCTCGACCAGCTCACGATCGGCGAGCGACGTGCGTTCTTCGCCTTTGAACTCGACGCTCAGGGTTTCACCACCGGCGATCAGCGCGCGAAGCGCATCCGGGGTCATCGTGATTCGCTCCAGAATCCGAGCTCGCGCAGGTTGGCGGCGATGGCGGCGTCGAGCTTGGCGGCCTCGGCCTGCTGCTCGCGCAGCGTCGCGGTGAGGCGCTTCATCTTCTCGTCGAACGGCTCGCCATCGTCTTCCTGGGCTTCGGCGCCGACGTAGCGGCCGGGGGTGAGGACGTGGCCGTGCTTGCGCACCTCGTCGAGTGAGGCGCTCTTGCAGAAGCCGGGGATGTCGGTGTAAGACCCCTCACCCGGCTCGCTGCGCTCGCCACCCTCTCCCCGCATGCGGGGCGAGGGGAGAGACTGCTCGCTGTGCCAGCCGCTGGGCTCGCCACCCTCTCCCCGCTGTGCGGGGCGAGGGAACCTGCTCTTCGAAAGGAACCACAGGCAGGCCGGAATCTGGGTCGAGTAGAAGAGCTGGCCGGGCAGCGCCACCATGCAGTCCACGAGGCCGGCCTCGATCAGCTTCCGGCGGATCTCTCCCTCGCCCGACTGGTTGGACGACATCGAGCCGTTGGCGAGCACGAACCCGGCCACGCCCTTCGGCGCGAGGTGGTGCACGATGTGCTGCACCCAGGCGAAGTTCGCGTTGCCCCTGGGTGGCGTGCCGTACTTCCAGCGCTGATCGCCGGTCAGCCGCTCGCCGCCCCAGTCGGAGACGTTGAACGGCGGGTTGGCGAGGATGAAGTCGGCCTTGAGGTCGGGATGACGGTCGGCGTGGAAGGTGTCGCCGTGGGCGATCTGGCCGTCGATGCCGCGGATCGCGAGGTTCATCTTCGCCAGCCGCCAGGTGGTGTAGTTCGACTCCTGACCGTAGATCGAGATGTCGGCCCGGGCCTTGCCCGCCGCTTGCCTGCCGGCAGGCAGGTTGCCGTTGCCGGAGGCGTGGGCGCGGATGAACTCCACCGACTGCACGAACATCCCCACAGACCCACAGCACGGGTCGTAGACCCGGCCGCGGTATGGCTCGAGCATCTCGACCAGGAGCTTCACCACGCAGCCTGGCGTGTAGAACTCGCCGCCTTTCTTGCCCTCGGCGCTCGCGAACTGGGAGAGGAAGTACTCGTAGACGCGCCCGAGCTTGTCCTTCGCGCGGCTCGCCTCGTCACCGACGCGGATGTTGCTGATCATGTCGATGAGCTGGCCGAGGCGGGTCTTGTCGAGCGCCGGGCGGGCGTAGTCCTTGGGCAGCACGCCCTTGAGCGCCGGGTTGTCCCGTTCGATCCCAGCCATCGCGTCGTCCACGTGCTGCCCGATCGTCGCCAGCCGTGCCCTCGCCTTCAGGTGCGCCCAGCGCGCCTCCGCCGGTACCCAGAAGACGCTCACGGCCCGGTACTCGTCGGGATCCTCGGGATCGGCACCCGCCGCCTGCGCGGCCACGAGCTTGGCGTGCTGCTCCTCGAAGGCGTCGGAGATGTACTTGAGGAAGATCAGGCCGAGCACCACGTGCTTGTACTCGGCGGCGTCCATGCTGCCGCGGAGCGTGTCGGCCATCTGCCAGAGCTGGGCCTCGTAGCCGATGGTGGCTGAGGTCGCGGCGGACGCGCGCGTGCTGTTCCTTTGCTTCGCCATTCGCTACCCCATCCGATCGTTGGGCTGACGTCCGGTCGTGGCGTGCGGTTCTCCGACCCGATAGCGGCGGTGGTCATGATTCGCCGGTTTCGTGAGCTGCGTAGAGTCGCGGGCGACGTCCGGGCGGTGCTGGAGCAAGGCGCTGACTGGGTTCATGATGGAGAGGATAGCGTAGGGTGGGGGGCGGTGCTACTCAGCTCCAGCAGGTTTTGCGGCGGACCGGAATGAGCGGGCCGCGGGTGCGCGGGCACGGGCTCGCGAACAGATGTCAGCGTGGCGGCCGGTCGCCGGATCGCGACGTGCTCGTGGTGCCACAACGCGAGCGCGAGGTCACGGGGTGATGATGACGCCCGGTTCCTCCTTGCGGCGCTTGTTCTTTTCGACGGCGTACAGAACCTGATACATGCACCAGCCGGCGCCGCCGCCGATGATCGTCCAAGCAGAGACGAGGAAGATCCAACCGCCCAGTGTGAGCGTCATAGCAGCCCCTCCTTGCGGTGACGCCGTCGCCAGATGACGCCGGTGAGGATCATGAAGGTGGCGATCCACCCCAGGATCATCAGTCGGGCGGCCCACAGGAACGGGGCGTCGGCGACCGGCTTGCCCTGCAAGCGAAGCACCGGCAGGGCATCGAGCCAGAACCACGCCCCCAGCAGCACGATGAGGTAGACCGGGGTGATGTACTTGATGACGAAAGCGACCAGACGCGGCAAGCGGATGTCGGCACCGCGGTTGATCTCGGCCCACCCCTTCTCCATCCCGAACACCCAGGCGAAGATGATGACCTCGATGACGGCGAACACCACGAGCAGGAAGGTGCCGGCCCAGAAGTCCATCTCGTCGAGGAAGCCGTGCTTGAGGAAGAAGACGCACGGCAAGCCGCCGGAAGCCATGGCGAGGCCGGTCAGCGCCACGGCACGCTTGCGCGGCCACTGGAACTCGTCCTGGAAGAACGACACCATCGGCTGGGCGAGCGCCACCGACGAGGTGATCCCGGCGAAGAACAGCAGCCCGAACCACATCAGGCCGTAGATCGGCCCCAGCACGCCCATCTTCTGGAAGATGAGCGGCATCGCCGCGAAGCCGAGGTCGAACGAGCCGGCCTCGGCGATCTGCTGCGTCTGGGCGAGGCCGAAAAACGCCACCGCCACCGGGATGGCGATCGAGCCGCCCAGGATGACCTCGGCGAACTCGTTGGTGGCCGAGGTGGTGAGTCCGGTCAGCGCAATGTCGTCGTCGTCCCTGACGTACGAAGCGTAGACGTGAATCGAGGCGTTGCCGATCGACAGGGTGAAGAAGATCTGCCCGGCGGCGGCGAGCCACACCGAGGGGCTGCCGAGGCGCGTGAAGTCAGGGTTCCAGAGGTAGCCGAAACCGGCCGCCACGGTGTTTTCGGGGTGTGCGGGGTCGGGGGTGCCGAGGAAGATGACGCGCACGACCAGAATCGTGGCGAACAGGAACAGCAACGGCATGGCCACCTTGGCCAGCCGCTCGATCCCCTTGGCGACGCCGAACCACAGCACCCAGACGTTGATGCCGAGGGCGATGAGGTAGAAGACCAGGGCCGCACCGAGACCGTTGAAGTAGTGTGCCCCGGCCGAGACGTCGACCTTGCCCTGGAACTCGCCAAGGAAGCGGCTCATCTCGGTGAACGTGTCGATTCCCCAGTACTGCTTGACGGCCGAGAAGCAGGCGTAGGCGAACGTCCACCCCTCGATGTAGGTGTAGTACATGACGAAGCACAAAGGGATAGCGATCCCCAGTGCCCCCAGGTACTTGGCCATCGGATGGCGCCACATGCGGGCGAACATGCCGGGGGCGGTGCCGTGGCCGTGCCGGCCGCCGTACCGGCCGATCGACCACTCGACCCACATGAGCGGAATACCGAGCAGCAGCAGGGCGGCGAAGTAGGGGATCATGAAGGCGCCGCCTCCATTCAGCGCCGCCTGCCTCGGGAAGCGGAGGAAGTTGCCCAGGCCGATGGCGTTGCCCGCCATGGCCAGGATCAGCCCGATCCGAGATGCCCAGCGTTCGCGTTCGCTCACACGCACCCCCTCGCGACAGCTTGCGCGAAAGCGTACGGACCCCCAGGCCGCCCGTCAACCCACGGCGTTCCTCCTGGTCTTTCTGCGTGTCTTGTGGCCTGCTATCGTCTCCCCGTGCCGCGGACGCGAAACTCCCTGGCAGCCACGCTGATACGAACCACGGTCCACGAGCCGAGGGCTGGGCAGGAAACGCCATGTGCGGCATAGCGGGGCTCGCCGGGTTGCCGCACGCGAGCGGGGGCACGCGCACGCGGGCGATGCTCGACCAGCTCTTGCACCGCGGGCCGGACGCCGAGGGGCTGGCGGCCGGGCCTGGGTGGACGATCGGGGTGCGGCGGCTGGCGATCATCGACCTCGTCAGCGGCGACCAACCGGTGATGAGCGAGGACGGCCGCGTGCAGGCGGTCCTCAACGGCGAGATCTACAACTACCGGGAGCTGCGCCAGGAGCTGGTCGGGCGCGGGCACGAGCTGCGCTCGCAGGGCGACTCCGAGGTTCTCGTGCACCTGTGGGAGGATCTCGGCCCGGCCATGCTCGCACGGCTGCGCGGGATGTTCGCCCTGGCGCTCATCGACGAGGGGAAACGCTGCCTGTTCCTGGCCCGCGACCGGGTGGGCAAGAAGCCACTGTATTGGGCGCGGCCGGAGGGCGGCTTGGTCTTCGCGTCCGAGCTCAAGGCGCTGCGGGCCGGGCTGCCGCAACGGCCGGCCGTCGCCCCCGGGGCGCTGCGGGCGTTCCTGCAGTGGGGGTTCGTGCCGGAGAGGCAGTGCATCGCGCAAGGGGTGCAGAAGCTGCCGCCTGGCTCGTGGCTGCAGCTCGACCTCGGCACCGGGGAGATCCGGCAGCAGCGGTATTGGGATCTGCGCCTCGAGCCGCGCCCGGAGCTGACGACGGAGGAGGCGGCGGAGCAGCTACGTGCGGCGCTCGACGAGGCGGTGCGGCTGCGGTTGCGGGCCGACGTGCCGCTGGCGGTGTTCCTCTCCGGCGGGCTCGACTCGGGGGTGGTCACGGCGCTGGCGGCGCGCCACCAGGCGGATCTGCGGGCGCTTTGCGTCGAGATGGCGGGTACGCCGAGCGAGGCTGGGCTGGCGCGTGCCACGGCCGAAAAGGTGGATGTGCGCCTCGAGGTGGTTAGGGTGGGGGCGGAAGCGAGCGTGTCGCTGCTCGACTCCCTCGCCACGGTGTTCGACGAGCCGCTGGCGGACCCCTCTTGCTTGCCGACGCTGCTCGTAGCGCAGGCGGTGCGCGGCTACGCCACGGTGGTGCTCAACGGTGACGGGGGGGACGAGGTGCTGGCGGGGTACCGCCGGCATCTGGCGGCGCACCTGCGCGACCGGCCAGCCGCCCGGCTGGCGGCGTACGCTGGGGCGGCGGTGGCCTCCCACCTGCC
>JAAYVZ010000240.1 GCA_012516935.1 Holophagae bacterium | reverse complement strand
TACCCGTACCGCATGGAGTACGGCACCCCCAACCTCCCCGGCATCGCCGGGCTGCAAGCCGGTGTGCGCTGGGTGCTCGAGCAAGGCATGGCGAAGCTTCACGAGCACGAGATGCGTCTGTGGACCCGGCTGCGCGACGGCCTGCGGGAGATCCCGGGCGTGATCCTCTACTGCGCCGACGACGTGCCGGGCAAGGGGCGGATCAGCGTCCTGTCGTTCAACGTCGAGGGGCTCGAGGCGGCCGATACCGGCACCATGCTCGACGTCGACCACAACATCGCCTGCCGCACCGGCTTGCACTGCACGCCGATGGTCCACGAGCACCTCGGCACCGACCAGATCCACGGCGCGGTGCGGTTCGGCATCGGCCCGTTCAACACCGAAGCGCACATCGACGCGGCGATCGCCGCCGTGGCCGAGATCGCCTCGCTGCGCGCGGTCCGCTCGTAGCCTCGAGAGCGGGTCCGGGTACGAGCATACGCGTCGTCATCGTTGGGGGCGTGGCCGCGGGGATGAGCGCCGCGTGCCGGTTGCGCCGTCTCGACGAGCAGGCCTCGATCGTCGTCCTCGAGCGCGGCCCCCACGTCTCGTTCGCCAACTGCGGGCTGCCCTATCACATCGGCGGCGCGATCCGCGACCGCGAACGGCTGCTCGTCGCCACGCCCGAGCTGCTGGCCGCACGCTACGCTCTCGACGTGCGGGTCGAGCACGAGGTGCTGGCGATCGACCGCCCGGCGCGCCAGGTGCTGGTCCGTGATCTGCGTGCCGGGAAGGAGTACCGCCTGAGCTACGACCGGCTCGACGAGCTACCGCACGATCGCGAGCTGCTCGTCGTCTGTGCCGTCGGCCAGCGCGGGTACGTCGCATGCCGAATCCTCTCCCAGCGTGGCTTTGTCTGTCGCAACCTCTCCGGTGGTTTTGCGCTGCTCCAGCTGTGGACCCGGGCCGAGCGCCTCCGCGGCGACGCCTCCGCCGGCTGAACCGTCGGCCAAAGCGCTGGTCCTCGCTGGATTGCGAACGACTGCGAGCCCGAAGACCGAACGGAGAAAAAGCTTCGACTTTTGCCTCCCGACCGTGGCGACGGCGAGGCGGAAGGAACGAAAACTTGCGCTACCCTGTCAGGAGGTGCTGCCATGAACGAGAAGACCTCCATCCGCCGCGTCAGGACGTACATCGCCGTCGCCGTCGCCTGCCTCGCCGTCACCGTAGGGGTGATGGCCGGCGGAGGGAGCGGACACGGTGCGCTGCCGGCCGCAAGGCCGAGCCCGGCGCCCGAAGGGAGCCCCAAGGTGAGCACACCGCCGAGTTGGAAGACGATCGAGAAGCTCATCGCCGAGGAGAAGCTGTCGGAAGCCGCCGAGGGCGCGGCTGCGATCCGCAAGGCGGCTTCAGTGGCGGGCAACGCCGAGGAGTGGACGCGCGCGCTCGTCAAGGAGACCCAGCTCCGCATCGCGCTCCACGGGTACGAGACCGCAGTGCGCCACCTCAAGGACCAGCCGTGGCCGCAGGACGAGTGGGCGCGCACCACGCTCGACCTCTACTACGCGCACGCCCTCATGACCTACGCCGGGCGCTACGGATGGGAGATCCGCGAGCGCGAGAAGGTGGAGTCCAAGGGAGAGGTCGACCTCAAGGCGTGGACGATGGAGGAGATCTACACCGCCGCGGTGCGCGCCTACGTCGACATCTGGAAGCGCCGCGCGAAGCTCTCCGACGTGCCGATCGGGCGCCTCTCCGAGTACCTCGCGCAGAACACCTACCCGCCCGAGGTGCGCGGCACGCTGCGCGACGCGGTAACGTACCTGTTCGTCGAGCTGCTCGCCGACACCTCGTACTGGCGGCCCGAGCACGAGAACGAGACGTTCGACCTGGGGCTCGCGCGGCTGCTGCAAGGCAACGTCGCCGAGTCGTCGCAGCTCGCGCTCGACGACCCGGCGGTCCACCCGCTGCTGCGCGTGTGCGCGGTGCTCGACGACCAGGAGGCGTGGACCGGCGCGGCGAAGCGTCGTGAGGCGCAGCTCGAGGCGCGGCTGGAGCGCACGCGGCGGTTGAGCGGCGCGTTCACCGCGGACGAGGATCGAATCGCGATCCGCGAGGACCTCGAAAAGCGCCTTCCCGACTTTCGCCAGGTCGGCTGGTGGGCGGAGGGGATGGCGTCGCTCGCCAAGCTGCACGAGAACGAGAGCGCGCCCGACAGCCTGATCCGCGCGCGTGACCTGGCACGGCAGGGTGAAAAGGCCTACCCCGGCTCGCTTGGCGCCCAGCACTGCACGGCCATCGCCGCCCGCCTCGAGGCGCCGAAATACACGCTCTCGGGGCTCAACGCCGACGGACCCGGCCGGCGCTCCCTGCAGGTCGAGCACAGGAACCTGCCGAAGCTCCACTTCCGCGCCTACCGCGTGGACGCGGTGCGGTTCGCCGAGCGGTCGCGCGACTGGAACCTGCGGCCGGACACCGAGGAGATCCGCGAGCTCGTGCAAAACCAGTCGCCGGCTGCTGCCTGGTCGGTGGAGCTACCCCCGACCCCCGATCTGCGTTCGCATCGCACGTTCGTGACGCCGCAGTTGACTCACAAAGGCTTCTACATCGTCGCCTCCTCCGCGCGCGCCGACTTCGGCAGCGGCGACAACCGCATGCTGGCGGTGCCGTTCGCCGTCACCGACATGGTGCTGCTGCGCCGCGACGACGACACCGGAGGCCAGGAGGTCCGCGTCGTGGCGGGTACTACCGGCGAGCCGCTGGCGGGGGTGTCGCTGCATCTTTACGAGCGCAACTGGCGGGAGGGCCACAAGCGGGTGAAAACCCTGGTCACCGACGCCACCGGGATCGCGTCGTTCGACAGCACCGCGGGCCAGCGCGACTCGAGCTACTTCCTGGTAGCCGAGCGCCCCGGGGAGGCGCTGCTCGACGAGCACTACTTCGGGTTCAGCGAGCGTCCGCAGCCGTGGGAGAACCGGAGCTCGTTCGTGTATACCGACCGCAGCGTCTACCGGCCGATGCAGAAAGTGCTCTTCAAGGTGTTGGTGTACGAAGGCAGCCGCGAGAAGGGACGCTTCCGGGTCACCGCGGCCACCCCGGTCCGCGTCATGCTCGACGACCCCAACGGCGAGACCGTGGCCTCGCTCGAACTCGTCACCAACGCGTTCGGCTCGGCTTCCGGCGAGATGGTGGTGCCGTCGGGCCGGCCGCTCGGCTCGTGGCAGCTCCGCACCTCGCTCGCTGGCGTCGCCTCACTGCGAGTCGAGGAGTACAAGCGACCGACGTTCGAGGTTTCGGTGAAGGACCCCGAGGGCGCCCTGCGCCTCAACCGCGAGGCATCGTTCGTCGGCGAGGCGCGCTACTACTTCGGGCTGCCGGTGACCGCCGGCAAAGTGCGGTGGCGCGTCACCCGCGAGCCGGTGTACCCCTGGTGGTGGGGGTGGTGGTGGGGACGGCCGGTCAACACCGCGGCACAGAAGGTCGCGTCGGGTGAGGCCACGCTCGCGGAGGATGGGACGTTCACGGTTGCCTTCGTGCCCAAGGCGGACGAGCGGCTCGCCCAGACGAGCGCGGAAACGACGTACCGCTTCCGGCTCGAGGCCGACGTCACCGACGAGGGGGGCGAAACGCGCAGCGCCTCGCGGGCGTTCCGGCTGGGGTTCGTGGCGGTGGAGGCCAGCATCGACCTCGGCGGCGGGTTCACGCAGGTCAACACGCCATCGCAGGTGACGGTGACTAGGCAGACCCTCGACGGCGTGGCGCGCCCCGGCGAGGGCACGTGGGAGCTCGTCGAGCTCGTCCAGCCCGCCCAGGCTGCCATGCCAGCCGACGAGGAGCTGCCGCTCGAGGAGGCGGAGGCGAGGTACGCGACCGAGGGGGATCGCCTGAAGCCACGCTGGGAACCCGCCTACCGGCCGGAGCGTACGCTGCGGAGCTGGAAGGCCGGCAAGCGTCTCGCCGGCGCGCCGTGCACGCACGATCTGGGCGGCCGGGCGACGGTAGCGCTGCCTGCGCTTCCAGCCGGGGCGTTCAGGATCGTCTACACCACGAAAGACGAGTTCGGGGCGGTCTACGAGACGAGCCGTGAGCTGATAGTGGGCGGTGCCAGACCGGCGCTCGCGCTACCGCTGGTGGTGCGCGCCGCGGCCAGCTCCGTGCGCGTGGGCCAGACGGCGCGCCTGCTCGTCCACAGCGGCATCGCCGGGCAGACAATGTATTTCTACCGCTTCCGGGACGGCGAGCTGCTCGACCGCCGGCAGCTCGTCGCCGGGCGCGACGGCGCGCTCGTCGAGCTGCCGATCCGCGAAGAGGACCGCGGCGGGTTCTCGGTGCTCGTCGTAGCGGTGCGCGACTACCAGGTGCTGACGGCACGAGAGCCGATCAACGTGCCATGGGATGACCGGACGCTCGACGTGAGCTTCGCGACGTTTCGCGACCGGATGCGACCGAAGGGGCCGGAGACCTGGCGGATCCAGGTCAAGAGCTCGGATGGCCGGCCCGCGGAGGCCGGCGCGGCCGAGCTGCTCGCGTACATGTTCGACCGCAGCCTCGACCTCTTCGCGCCGCACACCCCGCCGAACCCGCTCTCGCTCTACCCGCTCCGCACGTGGCTAGTGTCCGTGCGACCCAACCTCGCACCGGTATACGCGCTGTCGTTCGACCGCTCGTCGTTCCCGGCCCTACCCCGCGCACCGCGGCTACAAGGCGACCGTCTGCGGTTCTACCCCGGATATGGCCTCGGCGGCCCAGGCCGCCAGATGCGTTCGGTGGCGTTCGGCGCCACCGGCGAGATACCTGAGGTGGCAGCGCCGATGGCGCTTCAGGCGTCTGCTCCAGCCCCGCCAGTGGAGGGAGGCGTTAAAGGCGGGGTGATGGGAGGCATTCTAGACGGGGTGGACGAGGAGGTCTCGCTCGCCAAAGAGGCGCCGCCCGACGGTGCACAGCAGACGCCAGAGGCGCCCCCCGCCGAGCTGCGCTCCGACTTCGCCGAGACCGCGTTCTGGCAGCCGCACCTGCTGACCGACAGGGACGGCACAGCGGCGATCGAGTTCACGGTGCCCGACTCGGTGACCTCGTGGAACGTCTGGGTGCACGCGGTGACGCGCGACCTCCGCTCGGGCTCGCTCCACAAAGAGGCGCGCTCGGTGAAGGACCTCATGGTGCGGCCGTACGTGCCGCGCTTCCTGCGCGAGGGCGACCGCGCGGTCATCAAGGTCGTGGTCAACAACGCCGGCGAGACCGACCTCTCGGGCCGGCTCGCCTTCGACATCCTCGACCCAGAGACCAACCGGAGCCTGCTCGCCGAGTTCGGCCTTGGGCCGTCCGACGCGGTCCGGCCGTTCGCCGTCAAGGCCGGCGGCGGCGCCAACCTCTCGTTCGACCTCACCGCCCCCAAGCGTGTCGGCCAGGTCGCGTTCAAGGTCGTGGCCACCGCGGGCGACCTCTCGGACGGCGAGCTGCGTCCGCTGCCGGTGCTGCCCTCCCGCCTGCACCTCGCGCAGTCGCGCTTCGTGACGCTGCGCAACGCCGACCGCCGGGTCATGCGCTTCGACGATCTGGCGCAAGGCGGCGACCCAACGCTGCTCAACGAGCAACTGGTCGTGACCGTGGACGCGCAGCTCTTCTACCAGGTGCTGGCGGCGCTCCCCTACCTCGTCAACTACCCGTACGAGTGCACCGAGCAGACGCTCAACCGGTTCCTTTCCACCGGCATCGTCGCCTCGGTCTACGAGGACTACCCCGCCGTCGCCCGCATGGCCGAGCAGATGGCCACGCGCGACACGGTGCTCGAGACGTTCGATCAGGCTGACCCCAACCGCCGGATGGCAATCGAGGAGACGCCGTGGCTCGTGCCGGCGCGCGGCGGCGAGGACGCCGACGAGGGCTTCGTCAACGTGCTCGATCCGCGCCTCGCCAGGGCCAACCGCGACCAGGCGCTCGCCAAACTCGCCAAGGCCCAGACCGCGAGCGGCGCTTTCCCGTGGTGGGAAGGCGGCCCGCCCTCGCCGTACATGACGCTCTACCTGATGCACGGCTTCGCCAAGGCCACCGAGTTCGGCGTCGAGGTGCCCAAGGACATGGTCCAGCAGGGCTGGCAGTACCTCGCCAAGTACTACCGCGAGACCTGGCGGGACATGATGAAGCACGACTGCTGCTGGGAGGTCCTCACCTTCCTCAACTACGTCGCCACCGCCTACCCGGACGCCTCGTGGACCGGTGACGCGCTCACGCTCGACGAGCGGAAGGGGATCCTCGACTTCTCGTTCCGGCACTGGAAGCGGCACTCGCCGTACCTCAAGGGCTACCTCGCCCTCACGCTCGCCCGCATGGACCGCCCGAACGACGCGCGGCTGGTGTGGGACTCGGTCATGGACTCGGCGCGGACGACGCTCGACGAGGGCACGTTCTGGGCGCCCGAGGACCGCTCCTGGCTCTGGTACAACGACACCATCGAGAGCCACGCCTTCGCGCTCCGCACGCTGATGGAGCTGGCACCCCAAGATCGCCGACGCGACGGTCTCGTACAGTGGCTGCTGCTGAACAAGAAGCTCAACCAGTGGAAGTCCACCCGCGCCACGGCCGAGGTCATCTACGCCCTTGTCCACTACATGAAGGCCGAAAAGACCCTGGGCATCAAGGAGGACATGACGGTGACGGTGGGGCCCCAAACCACCACCTTCGCCTTCGACCCCGAGCGGTACGAGGGCAAGAAGAACCAGGTCGTCATCCCCGGACCCAAGGTCGGCCCCTCGACCGCCGAGATCGCGGTCGAGAAGACCTCGAAGGGGTTCGCCTTCGCCTCGGCCACCTGGCAGTTCTCGACCGAGCGGCTCCCCGACGCCGAGCGCGGCGACTTCTTCCAGGTCAGACGGCGCTACTTCAAGCGCGAGATGGTCGGGCGCGAGTGGGTGCTCAGGCCGCTCGCCGAGGGCGTACCGATCGCCGTCGGCGACCAGATCGAGGTGCAGATCTCGCTGCGGTCCAAGCACGAGGCGGAGTACGTGCACCTGCGCGACCCACGCGCCGCCGGGCTCGAGCCGGAGAACCCGCGCTCGGGGTACAAGTGGGACCTGGGCATCGGCTGGTACGAGGAGATCCGCGACTCCGGGTCCAACTTCTTCTTCGAGAGCCTGCCGGTCGGCGAGTACACCTTCCGCTACCGCCTCCGGGCCAACATGGCCGGCACCTTCCGCATCGGTCCCGCCACCGTGCAGTCGATGTACGCCCCGGAGTTTTCCGCCTACTCCACCGGCCACGTGATGGAGGTGAAGGCCGCGGACTAGGCTGTCGAGGCCGAGACGGCGCGTACCAGCCGGGCACGACCGCAGCCCGATGTCCGGCGAGTTCGGGACTAGAATCGCAGCGTGACCGAGCCAGTCCGGGTGCGGCGGATTCTGCACTGCGACATGGACTGCTACTACGCCGCGGTGCACATGCGCGACGACCCGACGCTCGGGGGGCGGCCAGTCGTGGTGGGCGGCGACCCCCAGGGGCGGGGCGTCGTCGCCTCGGCCTCGTACGAGGCCCGCCGGTTCGGCATCCGCTCGGCGATGCCGGCCGCTCACGCCCTGCGGCTGTGCCCGCAGGTGGTGTTCATCCGGCCCGACTTCTCGCGCTACCGACGGGAGTCGGACCGCATCTTCGCCATCTACCGAGAGTACACGCCGCTCGTCGAGACCCTCTCTCTCGACGAGGCGTACCTCGATGTCACCGACCACCTCGAGCGGCACGGGACGGCGACGGCGGTCGCCCGCGAGATCCGGCAACGGGTGCGCGAGGAACGCCGCCTCACGGTTTCGGTCGGGGTGGGACCCAACATGCTCATCGCCAAGATCGCCTCCGACTTCCGCAAGCCGAACGGCCTCACCGTAGTGCCTCCCGAGAAGGTACAGGCGTTCCTCGACCCACTCCCGGTACGGCGGCTGCACGGCGTCGGGCCGGCCACCGAGGCGGCGCTCAAAGAGCTCGGAATCGCGACCGTGGCCGAGCTGCGCTCCCACCCGCTCGCGGCCCTGCTCGAGCGCTTCAAGAGCCACGGCCGGATGCTGCACGACTTCGCCCGCGGGCTCGATGTGCGGCCGGTTGCGGCCGAGCACCAGCGCAAGAGCCTGGGAACCGAGACGACCTACCCGCGCGACCTCCAGGATCTCGGACCGATGGACGAGGAGCTGGGACGGATGGCGGAGGAGGTGGGCGACGACTTGCAGCGCCGACAGCTCGCCGCATGCACCGTCACGGTCAAGGTTCGCCTCGATGACTTCACCACCCTCACCCGCTCCCGCACGGTGCAGGTCCCGACGCAGCGCCCGGCGCGGATCGCGAGCTTGGCCCACCACCTGCTGCGGCTCACCCCCGCCGGACGGCGCCGTGTGCGGCTATTGGGCGTATCCGCTTCGACACTCGTGCCCGCCACGCTTCTCCAGCTCGAGCTGTTCGAGGCGCTGGGTGAGGCCGACCGGCCGACGAGCGGCGAACCGGCGCAGGAGACGTAGAAGACCGCTCGTGGCCGGAGACCGGGAGCAGCGACCCCCGGCGTCGGACAAGCCCGACAGTCGAGACCGCAACTCCTGGGAGACGGGGCGGGTAACCGAGCCCCGACCATCGGACGGGCACCGGCGCCCGTGGGCTCGATTTTCGGCGCTCGTTTTGCTAGGCTGGAGCCCCGTTCACGCCGGGAGGGAAACATGAGCTTCCACAGAGTATTCGCACTCGGAAACGTAGGCAGGGACGTCGAGCTCCGTCAGACCCCCGGCGGCCTGGCAGTTGCCAAGTTCTCGCTCGCCACCAACGAGGTCTGGAAGGACAAGAACGGCCAGAAGCAGGAGCACACGGAGTGGTTCAACGTCGTGTGCTTCGGCAAGCAGGCCGAGTTCTGCGCCCAATACCTCGCCAAGGGCCGCACGGTGCTCGTCGAGGGTACGCTGCGCACCCGCACCTACGACGACGACAAAGGTAACCGGCGCTACTTCACGGACCTGCGGGCCAGCTCCATCCATCTCGTCGGCCCGCGCTCTCAAAGCGGCGGAAGTGAGCCCAGCGCAGAGGGCCCGCCGGACTTCCCACCCGACGAGGACGGGCACGAGGTCCCGTTCTGAGCCGTGAGGCGAGTCGGATGAGCGGCCCGGTCTGGAGGTTCGAGTCGAAGCGAAGCGGCCGGTGTGGTGTCTGCTTGCGACCGGCGGAGGGCCTGTACGTCGAGGGGGAGGTGACCGACAACGGCCACCGTCCGGCTCGGCTGGTATGCGCTGACTGCTTCGGTCGCTGGGGTGCTCTGGTCACCGCGGGTGAGGCCGGCAAGCACGTCACCGCGCCGGCGTACGCCCGCATACCATAACCCGTCTCGACCTCGGGCCGAACCTCAGCGCCTCCGAGCCAGCAGTGCCTCGGCAGTCTCGAGGTACTGACCGTAATCCCGACGCAGCAAGGGATTGCCCGCCATCGCCGCACGCAGGTCGGCGGCGGCGAGGTGAAGCGTGGCGGCATCGGCCCGCGCCTGTACGAGGCGCAGTGCGCCCCGCACCGCCAACGTGTCGGGCCGCCGCGCGTTGATGTCGAGGGCCTGCCGCACCTCGCGCAGCCCCGCCGCGACCGCCCGGGCCGGGTTGCCCCCCTGCTGCCTGGTCCACTCCGCCTCGAGCAGGCTGAGACGGGCGGCGGTGTGGTGGCACTCCGCGCTGCGCGGGTTGAGCGCCAGCGCCCGCTCGAGGGCCGGCCGTGCCGCCGCCAAGAAAGGCTCGGGCGTCGAACCCTCGGCGAGCGCCCAGCGCGCGGCCACCAGCTCCGTCTCCACCAGCTCGCTCCAGGCCCAGAAGATGTCCTGATTGGTCGAGAAGGCACTGCGGAACGCCGCCCGGGCCTCCTCCAGCCGGCCGGTCGGGTCGCGGCCCGCGTCCACGAGCGCCACCGCTTGCGAGCGCAGGGTCGAGCCGAGATTGGCCCAGGCGTTGGCATAGTTGGGGTTGACCTCCAGCGCCTCGCGATACGACTGCTCGGCGCTGGCGAGCGAGGCCGTGGGGTCGAGGCCGATTCGGCGCTCGTACTCCGCCTGCCGCCACCAGGCGATGCCGAGCGTGTTTCTGGCGTTGGCATAGCGCTCGTCGATTCTGATAGCGCGCTCGTAGGCCACGATGGCGGCCGCGATCGAGGGCCTGGGGTCGATCCCGTGGGAGGACTCCCACCGGGCGCGCTTGTCGTGGGCGTAGCCGAGATCGGTGCTGATCTCCGCGTCGGTCGGCAGCGCCTTGAGTGCCACCTGGTAGCTGGCGACCGCGCGGTCCAGGACGGGCCTGGGGTCGCCGCCCTCCTTCGCGTCGTGGTCGCCCAGCATGGTCAGCGCCCGGCCCAGCGTGGCGGCGGCAGGACCGTCGCCGTTGCGCAGCTCGAGCGCCTGCTCGGCCAGCGAGATCGCCTGTCCGAGCGAGGGCCGCGGGTCCTCACCGTGGTCGCGCTGCCAGTCCGCGAGCCTCGCGTGAGCCTCGGCAAGCCTGGCCAGCGCCGAGCCACTGTCGGGGTTGATGAGTGCCGCCAGGCGGCCCTGGTGCACGGCGGTGGCGAGAGCAGCCACGGGCGACCGCCCCTGACGTCCCACCGCGTCGGCCACCTCGAGCAGCCGCTGGCTGTCGGCGAGAACGATCTCGGCGTCGCTGCGGCCGATCTCCTGCGCCCGGGCGAAGGCACGCTCGGCCTCGCCGTAAGAAGCACCCGCCTGGTCATACCTCCCCTGCGCAGCCGCCTCCCGCCCCTCGGCGACCAGCACGTCGCCCTCGAGCTTGTGCGCTTGATACAGCCACGGGTACTCCCGTGCTGTCTCGCGCGCCAGCGCCAGGGCCTCACCGAAATGATCGCCGTACAGCTCGATGAGTGCCTTGGCCAGTCGTGAGCTTTCAGCCGACGAGCCCTCACCCGCCCGCAACAGCTCGAGCGTAGGCCCGCGCAGGCGCGCCGTCGCCTCCTCCTTCAGGCGCTCGCGCTGGCCGAGATCCTCCGCCCGCTGCGCTTGCTCGACGGCCTGCTGGTAAAGCTGCCCGAGCGCTTGCCCCAACGCCAGGGCGACCTGCGGCCCGCGGTACCCGTCGTCCCATGCAGCCTGGAGGCTGGACCTCGCCTTTTCCGGCTCCTGGAGCGCCAGCCACACCTGGCCTAGCGCCAGGTTGCCGGGCGCACGCGCCACGCTCCCCTCGGCCGCCATGCGTGCCTCGATGTGTTGCAACCGCAGGCGCGCTTGGGCCCGCTCGGGCCGCACGTCGTGCGGCGGCGAGGTGTGAGCGTGGCGGAGCAGCGCCTCGACGTAGCCGACATCGCCCGCGAACTCCTGAGCGAGGCGTTCCTGCCGCGCCGCCACCCACGCCGTCCTCGCCGCCATCGCGGCGGCGGTGAGGGCAACCACCAAGGCCGCCACCACCACGCCCGCCACGGCCCGATGCTTGATGAGCTTGCGCCCCAGCCGGTAGGTCACGCTCGCCGGCCTGGCCGCGATCGGCTCTCCGTCGAGGAAGCGCTGCAGGTCGTCAGCCACGGCGCGAGCTGATGGGTAGCGCCGCGAAGGCTCTTTTGCCATGCAGGTTTGAACGATGGTCTCGACGTCGCGCGGCAGGTGCGGGAGCCGGCGCCGGAGCGGCTCCGGCTCCTCGCTGACGACCTTCATCAACACCTCGACGTCGGTGCGGCCCACGAACGGTGGGGCGCCGCGCAGCAGCTCGTACAACGTCGCGCCCAGCGAGTAGACGTCGGTGCGGCGGTCGAGAGCTTGCAGGTCTCCACACGCCTGCTCCGGGGACATGTACGCCGCGGTCCCCATGAGCGCGCCCGGGAGCGTGGTGCCGGGCTGCTCGACCTCGCGGGCGAGACCGAAGTCCACCACGTACGGGCGCCACTCCCCGTCCTCGCCGCGCTCCAGGAGGATGTTCCCCGGCTTGATGTCGCGGTGGACGAGGCCGTTGCGGTGCGCCTCGTGGAGGGCAAGCGCCACCTCGCGAACCACCAGGAGCTTCTGCTCGAGTGACAGCTCCGCTGCCCGCTCGCGCAGTGAGGCACCGTCGATGAGCTGCATGGCGATGTACGGCTGGCCGGAAGCGTCGCCGACCTCGTAGACGCGGCAGATCGCCGGGTGCTCGACCCGCGCTTGCGCCTGCGCCTCGCGCAGGAAACGAGCCACCAGCTCGGGCTCGTCGTGGCGCAGCAGCTTGATGGCGACGAAGCGCCCCAGGCGGGGGTCGCGAGCGCGGAACACACGGCCCATGCCGCCGCGCCCGATCAGGCTCAGGAGCTCGTAGCGCTCCCACCCGGGAAGCGGCAACGCATCGCCTTCCGTCGGTGCCGTGCCGAAGTCGGCGACGGCCATCACTGCGGAGGGCAGCGGATCGAGAGTTGGGGCCGTCTCGGCCTCGAGAGGCGAAGCCACGGGCGCCTCACGGTCCAGCAGGTGCTTCAACCACTCCTCGAAGCCGGCGTCACGAGCTGCTTCGTCGGAGCGTTGCGGACCGTCGAGAGCGATGAGCTGCGTGGGGTCGAGCCATCGACGCTCGATCGCGCGCCGCAGCAGTCGGCGTGCCCGCCACCCCTGGCTCAACGGCGACCTCCACCGAGACCCTGCCGCCGTCGAGGTGTTGGTTCGGGTGCGAGAAGCGAGGGTGCGCGCATCGATCGCTGGCAGTATAGCCGCCGGTCGCTCGGCTACAATGTCGACAGGATGGGCCACGCCGCACCCAGCCGGCTGCATGGGGCCGCTTCGACGAAGGGCGTTCCAGCATGACGCGCCCGCCCCGCTTCGCAGTTGGTGCTCTCAGTCATATCGGTCTGGTGAGACGTGAGAACCAGGACAGAATGGGGCGTTTCCGAACGCCCAACGCCGAGTTCTTCGTGGTTGCGGACGGGATGGGTGGGCACAAGGGCGGATCACAGGCGGCTTCGATGGTGCTCGATGGGCTGCAGCAGGCCTTGGTCGCCCGCCCCCAGCCGCGCTCACTGCGCGCGGCGCTGCGCTCCGCCGCCGGTGACGTCAACCTCGCCGTGTGTGCTGCCGCTACCTCCGGTGACCCAACCACCGACCACATGGGGTCAACGGCGGTCCTTCTCGTCGTCCGGGGCCGGGAGGTCTTCGTCGGCCACCTGGGCGACAGCCGCGCCTACCTTTGGAGACAGGGCAGGCTGGTCCAGCTAACCCGCGACCACACCTGGGTGCAACAGCTCGTGGACCAGAACCTCCTCACCGAGGAGGAGGCCCGTCACCACCCAGAAGCCAGCGTCCTCGCCCACGCCTTCGGACGCCAATCGGAGCTGCCGATCGCGCTTTCGCCCGGCCTCGCAGCGCGCCGAGGCGATGCCGTCTTGCTCTGCTCCGACGGCCTCTCGGGCTACCTCGCGGGCGACGAGATCGCGGCCGTGCTTTCCCGTCACGACGACCCGCAGCTCGCGGCCGAAGCGCTCATCGAAGCCGCTCTGGCGGCCGGAGGACACGACAACATCACGGTCCAGCTCATCGTCTTCACCGAGCGTCCCGGCTGGCACTCACACCGGGTCCTGCCCCGGCAAGGGAAACCCTTTCGCCGGCCGACCCGTAGCTCGCGGCCGGCTCTTCTGCCCCTGCCTTCCGCGACAAGCTCGGCATCACCCCCGGCTGCAGAGGCGGTATCGGCCTCCACACCGCAGGCCGTGAGCGCCCTTGCCGAGGCCGAGCCGGTGGATGCTGGGGCTCGGCCGGCCCACGGCCACCGGCTCGATACGGTGCTCCGTCGATGCTGCTGGGGCCTCGGCGGCACCTTGGCAGTCCTCGTGCTTCTGGCGCTCGCGCTCTGGCTCGGGGCCCATCGCTGGGCGTCCCACCTCACCCGGGTCGAGCTCGGCGACCTGTGGGTGCATCGCGGTCCCGAGCAGTCGGGGCTCTTGCAGGCCCATGCCAGCCTGCGCCTTTCCAATCGCACGCCGATTCGGCTCCGCCTCCACGGGCTTCGCTACCGGGTCGAGGTGGAAGGGCACGAGATCGCTCGCGGGATATGGAGCCCGGCCACACCGCTGGAGCTTCCAGCCCATGGGAGCGCCAAGGTGGAGCTTCAGGCGGATCTCGATCCGAACCGACTCGCCGGCGTCGCCTTGACGATCCTCGGCAGGGGAAGCGTGAGCACCAGGATCGAGGCCGAAATCGACGCCCAATGGCGGCTCGGCCGCTTCAAGATACCGCTATCGATCGAGCGCCGGCAGTCGGGCCTCGGCGTCCCCATGGACCGAGCTGGGGGGCGCTGATGCCCTTCTCGGTGCTGCGCACCGGCCAGCGCGTCGGGCACTACCTGCTCGAGGAGCGCATCGGAGTCGGCGGCATGGGCGAGGTGTGGAAGGGACGTCACGAGCTGCTCGCCCGCCCGGTCGCCATCAAATCCATCGCACCGCACCTTGCTTTCGACCCACAGTTTGCCAGCCGGTTTCGGCTCGAAGCCAAGGCGCAAGCGGCCCTGGTCCACCCTCGTATCGTCTCGGTCAACGACTTCTTCTCCGTTCCCGAGGGGTTTTTCTTGGTTATGCCGTTGATCAGCGGGGAGTCGCTCGAGCGCCGGCTGGAGCGGGTGCACCCGCTGCCCGTCTCCGATGCTTTCGCCATTGCGGTCGACATCCTCGGCGCGCTCGAGTACGCGCACGGCAAGGGCGTCATCCACCGCGACGTCAAGCCGTCCAACATCCTGGTCGACACACAAGGGCATGGGTATCTCACCGATTTCGGGATCGCCCTCATGATCGGCCAACAACGGCTGACTCAGACCGGCGCTTCCATCGGCACACCTCACTACATGAGCCCCGAGCAGATCCTGCGTCCCCGCCAGCTCGACCACCGGACCGATATCTACAGCTTCGGATGCGTTCTGTTCGAGATGCTGGCCGGTCGGCCTCCATTCGACGTCACGACGGAGGGCGTCGATGCGGACTTCGTCGTCAAGGAAGCGCATTTGCGCACCCCAGCCCCGTCACCGAGGGCGTTCAACCCGGCGCTGCCACACTCGCTCGAGCTGGTGATCCTGCGTGCGCTCGCCAAGCAGCCGGAGGACCGCTACCAGACCTGTGGCGCGTTCGCCTCGGCCCTCACTTCGGCGGCGCTCGAACCGATCGGCACCGCGACGACGGTGGTGCTACCTGCGGTAAGGGCCGCGATGACGCCGAACGCGGCTGGGCCAGCCCCTCAGGAGTCGACACCGTCTTCACCCGAACCGCGTCCGCCGGTGCCGACCGAACCCGTCCTGCCGTACGTCGCCGAGGCAGTGCAGCCGGCCCCGGCCACTCGCCCCAGCCGCCGTTCGAGCGCCTCGTCCGTCTTCGTGCTCGCCCTCCTCGCGGCTCCTCTGCTCGTCGCCCTGGGGCTCTTGGTGCTGTGGGCGCTGCCCGCTTCCAGGCTCACCGTCGGCTTGGAGGGTGCCGACGAGCGCAGCCTCGGCGCTGCCCTCGCTCGGGTTCGGACGGGCGGGACGATCACGGTTTTTCCGGGAGTCTACCGGGAATCGGTGCGGATTGAGCGCGACGTCGAGCTCGTCGCCGAGGGGGCGCGTGCAGAAGTCGTGATCGACGGCCGTTCGGCTCCGGCCGTGACGCTCAAAAGCCACCGGGCGACCTTGCGCGGGCTCACGCTCCGTACCCTGGGCGAGGCCGGCAACGCACCAGCCGCCGCGGTGCGGGGGCGGGGGGGGGAGCCGCTGCTGGAGGACTGCACGATTACCGGCTCGGGCGAGGCAGCGGCTCGGCTGGAGGGCACGTCGCTCGCCACCCTGCGGCGTTGCCGGGTGGAATCGGTCGATATGGGCGACGCCATGGTGGTCGAGGGCCAGGCGCGAGCGCTGCTGGAGGGGTGCGAGGTGACCGGTGCCCGGAACGGTGTGGTGGTGCGTCAGGATGCCGCAGCGACCCTGCGGGCTGGCGCCGTCTCCGCCTGCCCTGCAGCCGGTGTCCAGGTACTGACCAGGGGGCTCGCGATCCTCGACGGCTGGCGCATCGAGCGGTGCGGTCAGACCGGAATCGACATCGGCGGCGGTGGCAAGCTGCACATGCGTCTCGGTACGGTGCGGGGCGGCCATGGGGTTGGGCTGCTGGTGCGCGAGCAGGCAGAGGCGGCGGTGGAGAGCACGGAGATCGCCGACAACGACGGCCACGGTGTCGATGTGGTGGGCGCTCAGGCGAAGCTGGTTGGCTGCACCATCCGGAGCAACGGCGGCCGAGGGGTCTGGGCGCGAGAAGGCGCGACCGTCATCATCGAGCAGAGCACCCTTACCGGTAACGTGAGAGGGCAACAGCTCGCCGATCGCAGCTCCACGATCCGCAAGCAGTAGCCATAACCTCCGAGTCCTGCTCGCGGTTTGGCGATCACTGTGCAGACACTTTCGACCAGTCGAGCTGCGAGCCCATTACCGAGTGAGGGATGGCGAACACCACGAGGGTCACGAGCCCAGCCAGAAGCACCGCCGTCCGCCCGGACCGTCGGCTGCGGAAGCTCGTCAATGCCACAGCCCAGGCGACGCCGGCGGCGAGCGTCTTGTTGTCGGTGAGGTCCCAACCGAACGGCACACCGGTCCACCACGCGCCGAAGGCATACTTCTGCACCGCCGGACCGAGCACGAACCCACCGATGAGGATGAGCCCGAACGCCGCCCACGACAAAGAGCGAATGCGCGGCCGCCCGGCCGCCGCCTCGATACCGGCGCGGGTCGCGAGAAGCATCCCGGAAAACATCGCCAGCACGTGGGGAATCAGAACCCAGACCGGCACCGCGTCCTTGAAGCGGGCGATGGCAGCACGCTCCGGGACGGTGACGGCCCGCGTTCCGTCGTCAAGGCGGACCTGGTACTCGATCTTTCCAGCTGCTGGCTGGTGTGGGAGCTCGGCCACCAGCTCCGCCCCAGTCCGCGTCATCGGTATGACCTTCCACTCGTCGCTGGTCGGATAGCGGCGCCACGCGACCGCCCCGGTCGTGCCCCCCGCGGCGGTGACGCGAACCGGCAGGTTCTCCCCTGTGGTACCTGAACGCAGCAACCTGAGCGCGATGGACTGCCCCGCGATCTCGACCCGGATCCGGGCCGGGTGGGTTGGACCGGTCAGCCGCTGCCAGATTACCGAGCCCAGCGTGACTGCTACCGCCAGGAGCCAACATTGCCAGGTTCTCGTCACATCGCCTCCTCGCCACTGTGAGCCGCGAATCCCTCACCCAGAACCTCCTGGGCCGGTGTGATCGCGACAAACGCTTTCCTGTCAACCTGTGCCACCAGCCGCTTGAGGCGGCCCACCTCCTGCGGGGCCAGCACAACGTAGAGCACGGGATGCGGCTGGCCGGTATACCCTCCTTCCCCGCGCAGCACCGTGACCCCTCGTCCCAGCCGGAACAAGACCGCCTGCTTCACCGCCTCAGGCTGCTCGCTGATGATGATCGCCGTGCGAGCTGCCGAGAAGCCTTCCTGCACGAGGTCGAGCACTCGGGCCGACACGAACGCCAGAGCCAGCGCCACCATCACCGCCTCGGCGCCGAAGATGAACGCCGCGACGGCGAAGATACCGACGTTGATCGCCAACAGAGCCTGGCCGACCCCGATTCCCAGGAAACGGTGTGCGAGACGGGCCAGCACGTCGGTACCACCGGTCGTGCCGCGCCCTCTGAACACCAGGCCCATTCCCAGCCCATCGAGGAGGCCCCCATAGCAGATCACGAGGAGCCGGTCAGTGGTCGGCGGGGTGATGAACGGCGCCGACGCATCGATCGCCAGCGACATCACCAGCACTGCCACCACCGTGCGGATGAAAAAGCGCATCCCGCCTGCGTACTTCCACCCGAGCCAAATGAGCGGCACGTTGAGCGCCAGGGTCACGAGACCGACAGGCGTGTGCAAGAGGTGATGGAGGATGATCGAGACACCCACCGCACCGCCCGAGACGACGTTGTTCGGCACGAAGAACATGTTGGTGCCGATCGCGACGAGCACCGATCCCAGCACGATTTGGCCGTAGTCGAACACGATCCCGAGCCGACCACCCGGCGCCCGAAAATCCCATCTCATGGGCCGGCATCCTGCCAGAAGGCTGGCAAAAGGCAAGATCTTCGGTCGGTGGTGAGGCGACGTGGCGGGCTGGCAGGGGCACCGGGCCCGAGCCTTCGACTCGCGCTCAGGGGGCGGTCCTGAAGGAGAACGACGTGGGCTTGCCGGGCTCGTTACCGGCCAGATCCTCGATCGCGTCGCCGCTCAGGGTGGCGTGGAAACGGTCGCCACCCGGCAGATCCTCGCGTGGTGTCCACACGACCCACCAGTTCGCACCGTCGTAGTGCACGGTGCCGGCGATCACTCCCGACCTCTCGCCGAGGACCACGACGCTTTCGGGTTCGAGCGTGCGCCCGGCAAGCGGCTCCGAGAAGCAGAAGATCACCTTCGGCTGTCGCGCGGCCACCAGCGCCCCGGACGCCGGGAAGTGGGAGGTCACGACCGGCGCCATCCGATCCCCGCCTGCAGACCAGGCCGCCTGCGCAGCGAGGTCGAGCGAGACGTGGAACGCCAGCTCGACGAGCTCCGCTGGCGGTACGGGTGGCGTCGGCAGGTCGTGGTCGCCGAGATAGTCGGAGATGAGCACGGCGGCCACAACGACGGTCACGATCCCGACCACGACGAGCGCCGGAGAGACATGCGCGAGCGTGACCTGGACGTCCGTCATCATGCGGTCACGTACTTCGAAGACCTTGTGCTTCGAGCTGCCCAACCGCTCGACGTCTCCGGCCTCGCTCAGGCGAGCTGGGAAGCCGACGCGGTAGGTACCCTCCGGCAAACCGACCACTGCCCAGCTCGGGTTGAGGGAGCGGAAAACCGGCCTCCAGGTCCTGCCCTCCTTGCGTTCGAGCTCGCTGACCAGCCCCCCGGGGCCGACGCGACCCGCTTTTCGCGCGCCGTCGTCGGCGAACACCTGGAGCGCCACACCACCACCCTCCCCCTCAGCCGCCCGAATGGTCCTGGTCTTGACCGACAGACAACCCGAGAGCATGGCCGTGAGCTGAGCGAGCAGCACAGCGGTAGCGACTGTCTGGCGGGCCGGACGGGGCCGATTATCCATGGACGATTCGCGTCCCCTCGGGCAGCTCCAAAACCGCCTCCGCCGCCCACGGGTGACGCGTGCCCCTGACCAGCTCGACCTCGTCGAGCTTCACCGCCTCGCTGCGTGCCTCCACCATCCACCCCTGGCGGGTGGGCACTACCAGGACCTTAGCGGCCGTCGACGGGACCAGGAGGTGAATGGGCAGCGACGAGAACACCCAAACCGCGTGGCGCCCTGCACCGACCCCGGCCGTGAAAGCGAACTCGACCGCCTGCGGCGAGCCTTCGCGGCCTCGCCATACCTTGTACACGAACTCCGCCGCCCCCTGCGCGAGCAGGCATCGGCCCTCGTCTCCCAGCTCGCACCTCTCGCCCCGCTTGAGGACCTTGCCGTCCATCGCCGCGCCGTGGGTGCCCATGCAGAAGGCCTCGAGCCCGGACGGAGCGACCCGAAACTCCATGTGCCCGGCGCGGCTCAACCGCTGCGCCAGGGCCAACGTGATCGAGTTCTCGGCTGCCTCCCTGCGAGTCGGCCTGAGGTCGAGGTGGTTGCCGAACTCCTCGAACGAGCCCCGGCCGAAACGTACCGCCGGCCCCACCACCACCCGCCACGTCGTCAGCTCGCGCGCCGACTCGACCTGGAAACGTTCGACCGGAGCCAACAGCCCGAGGTCCGTGACGACCGCGATCGGAGGCGCCGCAGCCTCCGTCTGCGGCGCCGCCGCGACGGGCGGCCCAGGCATCGGCTCGAGCGGCGGCGCCACGGTGACGGACGCCGGTACCGGCGGGGGCAGGGTCGCGCCCGGCGAGTCCTCGATCGTTCGTCCCTGAGCCAGCAGCGACTCGAGCGCCTGCGCCGCGCGGTCGCGCACCGCCGATGAAAGACGCGGTTGTTTGAGCAGCTCCATGATCCGCTGGTGCGCCAGGCTCCGGGCCGCCGGATCCTCTTGGTGTGCTGCCACCTGCGCCAGCTCCAGGTTGAGCTTGAGCTCGTCCACCTCGTCGGTCGCCACCTCGCCGCCCAGCCGCTCGACGAAAGCCGCCGCCTCGCCCCACGCCTGAGCCGTGAGCAGCTCGTCGAGCATCGCCCGGCGCCGTGCGGCCAGCTCGGTCTGTGCCGAGCCCAGAAGCTCGTCGACCCGCTTCACCGGAATCTTTCCGAAAGGCAGCAAATGGGGCTTCTCCTCGAGCAGGCGCTGGCACATGCCGGCGATGTAACCCCACTGCGGACGCTCGCGCCCGGCCATCGCCAGGGCCCGCTGCCAGATCTCCTTGGCTTTGCGGTTGGGGCGGGTGCGACTTCGGCGCTGATTCTCGTCGAGCACGGCCGCAACGTCGCGCAGGCGGACCAAGAAGGCGTCTGCATCAGCAGGCCGCTGGTCGATATCGCCAAGGCAGTCCTGGACGAGCTCGTCCATCGAGACGGGCAGGAAATCGGCGCTCTCGCACAGCTCCTCGTACCCCACCCAGGGCGAGCACACCGTGCCTTTGAACAGCTCGTAGGCGAGCAGCGCGAGCTGGTAGACATCGGACTGCGGTCCGAGGGCCGCCCAATCACCACGCAGCAGCTCCGGAGGTGCGTACGGCGAGGTTTGCCAGCGCACACCGAGCGCCTCTTGGGCAGCTCGACGCAGCTCGGCACCGAGACCGAACCCGATCAGGCGTACCGAACCGCTCTTCGCCAGCAACAGGTGGTCGAGCCTCACGTCGAGGTGGCAAAGACCTGCCCGGTGCAGCTCGGCCACACCGTGAGCGGCCTGCTCGAGAAAGTGCAGCGCCTCGTCCGAGGTCAGCCCTGAGCCGCTTGCGTCCTCCTCGGCCGCGAGCCGGTCCACGTAGCGTTCGAACGAGAACTGCTGCGAAAACCGTGAGCCCGAGACCACATCCCGCAAGGTGCGTCCCTCGACCCACTCCAGGCTCATCACCCACCACGGCTGGTCCTGCCCGACGACGGCGATCGGTCCCAAGTCGAAGACCTTGACTGCGAACTCACCGGCCACACCGGCCAGCTTCTCGAACTCTTCCTCGAACAGCCGCTGCGAGACGTCGTTCGCCAGCAGGCTCGGGTGCATCGCTTTGACCGCACGCAGCGCATTGCTGGGACGGTGCAGAACCTTGAGAATGCTCCCGTAGCAACCCTCGGCGGCAACCCCGCGATACTCGAGCTCGCCGCTGACATCCAGCGGTTGGCCGATCTCCAGCTGTTCAAAGACCGAGAACACCGGCGAGAGACCGGCCGCGCCGGCACCCTTCCCGCTTTTCTTGCCACCTCGGGCGACGCTACCCATCCAGACCTCCTACCCACTTCACAAGCTGTGCGAAGTATACCCCAACGCGGCAATCGCCCAGGATCGGGAACGGCTTGCCGAGGGAGCTGACGGCGGCTACGCTCCCACTCCATGAACGAGCACCACCCCCAATCCGTCAGCGTCGTAGGCGTCGGGCACCTCGGGCGCCACCATGTCCGTCTCACCCGCTCCTTACCGGGCTGGACCTGCGTTGGGGCCTGGGATCCTGACCGTAGCCGCTTGGAGGCGGTGTGTGCGGAGCATGGCGCGCCGGTGCTCGGGAGCATCGACGAGGCGATCGAGCGCTCAGAGGCGCTCATCATCGCTTCTCCGACCACCACCCATTGCGAGCTGGTGGTGCGATGCCTGGACGCCGGACGCCACGTCATGGTCGAGAAACCGATCGCCGCCACCGTGGCCGAAGGCGAGGCGATGGTCGCTGCTGCGCTCCGCTCCCGGGCCGTGCTCTGCGTCGGCCACGTCGAGTTCTTCAACCCCGCCGTCCAGGCCGTCCTGGCTCGGCAGCCGAGCCCGCGCTACATCGAGACCCAGCGGCTCTCCCCGTTTTCCTCACGGTCGCTCGACATCGACGTCGTCGTCGACCTGATGGTTCACGACCTGCAGATTGTCCAGGCGCTGTGCGCGAACGCGCCGCTCACCGAAGTGCGTGCCGTGGGTGTACCGGTCCTCACCGGCAAGGTTGACCTCTGCAACGTTCGCGTCGAGCTGGCGAACGGCTGTGTCGGCAACCTCACGGCCAGCCGGGTGTCGTCGGATCGGGTGCGCAAGCTGAGGCTGTTCGAGCCTGACGGGTACTACTCGGTGGACTATGCCGACCAGGCCGTGTCGGCATTTCGTCTCGTGCGCGGTAGCCCACATCCACAGATCGAACCGGTGGCTATCGCTTTCGACAAGGGTGAGCCGCTCGCTGCCGAGCACCTGGCGTTCCAGCGCGCGTGCAGAGGTGAGCCTGGCCAGCTAGTCGACGGTGTTGCCGGCACGACCGCCTTGGCCGCCGCGGTCGCCGTCGTCGAGGCGATCTCCGCCCAGACCTGACCCACACGCGTCCAGCGCCCCGAATCACGGTGATACGTCGTGCCGCGTGCTGCAGCTCCTCCGGAGGCGTCCTTCGCCTCCCCGGCGCCCAACATCAAGGGCGCGATGACAGCCGCACCGCCGGTGGCGGCGCCGAGGGTGTCCGGCCGCACACCACGCTGGCAACGCGATGGACATGGCCCCGGTGGAGCCGTGGCGGTAGAGAGCCCGAGTCCCAGGAAGGGTGAGCACCCGAACGAGCCCCGCGAGCCGCGAAACGCCTGCCGGCCCCCGGTCTGGGGGACCGGCAGTCAGTAGCGAAGGCGCAGCTTCTTTTTGAGCGCGCCGATCCCACGCTTGAAGCTCGGGGAGCGCCGCTCGATCGAGGAGACGAGACGGCGGAAAAACGGCACATCGGGTGAGAGCAGCAACGCACCCAGGCCGATGAGGAGCCAGCCCTGAAGGATCGGCAGAAACAGTCCGGCCACCCCTAGACCGAGGGATCCCCACCCTGCCGCATGTCGAAAAAAGGCCCTCATTCGCCCCACGCACTCCCGTCGCCAGGAATACTAGCCTGGATCGTCACGGAGCTGGGGCCTTCCAGCGGTCGGCGCTGGCGTTCACTGACAGCACCACCGCGCACCCTGCGTCGCCTCACAGCTCTCAGGTCCACGGAAATACAGCGAGTTGCTGGCCACACTGGTGGCAGACCGTGACCACCCCGCAAAAACCCAGCTTCACCCGAGCTCATGGACGGGTCGGCTCACACCACGTGGTTTACGGACCGGCTCCGCCTCCGGTTCGTGTGGGCCCCGCGCTGGAGTCTTCTACGGCAGAGGAATTCGGCTTTCCGGCAGATGGCGACCGATGAGCCCGAGGAGCGCCGCCTGGACCGTCGGGCCGCCCGCGACGATGTTGCCGTTGCGAAAAACCTCGTCACCCCCGGTCGCATCGGTCACCTTTCCCCCTGCCTCGCGCACGATCAGCATCCCGGCAGCGACGTCCCAGATCGACAGCCCGAACTCGAAAAACCCATCGAAGATGCCGGCTGCCGTGTGGGCCAGGTCCAAGGCGGCAGCGCCGGGTCGACGCAGCGCTCCAACGGCGTCGAACGCATCTCGGAAGATCGCCACGTAGTCGTCGAAGTACGGCTTGATCCGATACGGGAAGCCGGTGGTGACGAAGGCTCCGGCCAAACCCTGGCGGCGGCTCACGGTGATCGGCACGCCGTTGCGGAACGCCCCTCCGCCTGCCACTGCGTAAAACGTCTCCCGGCGCATGGGGTCAACCACCACGCCCAGCTCGATCCCGCTTCGGGTGACGAGGGCCAGCGACACGGCGAAGTGCGGAAAGCCGCGCACGAAATTGAGCGTGCCATCGAGCGGGTCGAGCACCCACCGCGCCTCGCTCTGGCCACTGGCACCTCGCTCTTCGGCCAGGATTCCGAGCTCGGGCGTGCGCTCGTGCAGTAGCCGCACCACTGCGGTCTCGGCGGCGTGATCAGCATCGGTCACGACGTCGTTTTCGAGCTTCTCGCTGATTTGGCTGGGCCCAAGCTCCCGGAAGTAGCGCCTGAGCACGTCCGCCCCGAGCTCGGCGGCAGTGATCGCCAGTGGAAGCAGGCCGGCGTACCCGATGGGGGGCGTCCTCACCTCCACCACCCGAGGAATGGCCCAGCCTCCCCGGCGGGTTGCTGACCACGAATGCTGGTGGCACCCACCCTCGAGACGCGGGACGAGGCGCTCGGCCATATCGAGCTGATGGTCTCGGTCACGGCCCAAGTGCTGGGCGAAGACCAGGGCCTGACGTTTTGCGAAGCGCTCCGCCTCGTCGACGCAGCCCGCAAGGCGGTCCTGCGCCACTTCCCCGAGCATAGCGAGGTATTCGACCTCGTGGTCCGGCCACGCCTCGATGCCATCATCGAGCGCCGGTTCGGGTTGCCGCCGCCGCAGGGGCCCAGCTAGTGGTCCCGGCGTACTCCGGGTAGCTCGGCATTGCGTCCTGGTGAGGTTGGTCCTCGAGCTGGAGCGCCAGCTCCTCGCCCTCGCGCACCTCCACACCCGGCACCAGCACCTCGAGTGGCGTGGCCTTGGGCGCTTGCGGGGCAATCGCCGCGACGTCGAGCGTCAGCGGCTGGCTGAACCGTACCGTGCCATCGTAGTGGCGGACGTGCATGATCATCGTCAGCTTCGTCAGCCCCTCCCGGCCCAGGTTGCGCCCCAACAGCGACATGCACAGCACTGGCTGGCCGTCGCTATCGGTGCGGTTCTCGTACCAGTTGGCCTCGATCTTGTACTGCAACCGCAAGCGCGTGATGCGCTCGTACGGCTTCTCCCGGCGGGGCTGATAGCAACCCGTGAGAAGCAGCGCCACGCCGAGCATCACTGCGCTGCGAACGAACACCCTCACAGGCCCACCCCTACGCCGACGAACAGTGAGGTGCCATGCGCCCGTTTCACCTCGCCGACGACCCTGAACGGCAGCAGGTTGAGCCTCACACCGCCGACCGCGGTCCACCTCTCGGCTTCGACGTCCCACCACTGCGGTACGAGGTCACCGAAGTAACCGCGGCTGTTGACCCGACGATACCCTCCCGCGACGTACGGCGTGAGCAAGGTGAAGCCCTTCGAGAGCACGAGCTGGACCTCGCTCACCTCGACCTCCATCACATCGCTCTGCTCGAACCGGGAGTACGACCCGCGCACGGCCAGACCCGGCTCGATCACGCCACCTTCCAGCAGCGCCCACCTCGCCTCGACCCCCCAGAAACGCTCGCCCAGAAGCGTCCCGTACTGAGCGCCCACGTCGAGCCTCAGCGGCAAGCCCTTGCGGACGATCGCCCGCCCTCCAGCCATCAGGCCCGCGGTCGTCGAGCCCTGCACTCCATAGCGCCACCAGCGCGACGAGGTGGCCACTCGCGGCCCCCCTCCGGCGGCAAGGATCTCGAAGCCCGTCAACCCGGAGGCGGCTGCCGGACCGAGGTTGGGAAACGCCAGGGCGTCGGCGATCGCCTCGCTCAGAGCGGTCAGCTCGGAGACCGTGAACTGCGGCTCGAACCTGATCTCCCCCGCACACGGCACGGCCACGACCACCGCCACCAGGAGCAGGACCGGAAACAGCCGCTGCACAAGCACCTCCGCGTGCAGTCTAACACCACGTCGGCGATCCCGCCGCCCCTGGCCAAGATCCCCAAAGCGCCACCAGCGCCTCGTCAGCAGCTCTCGGAGCTCAGCCTTCGTACAGCCAGCGCGATTGGACCTCGTCGAACGGTGAGCTCCCACCGCCCCACACCCCGCGCGCGAAGGCCTCGACCCACGGGTTGAACCCAGGGACCACCCGCAGGTTGTCCTCATCCAGCAGCGTCCTCAGTACCAGGCGAGAGGCCAACAACGCCCTCGCCGCTCGTCTGAGCTGCCACCCGCGCGAGCCCATGGCCTCGAGTGCGTCGAGGCGACGGGCCCAGAGCAGGAGCTGTCCCGACGCCCATACGGTCTCGGCAGGCACGAGCGAGGTGGCGGGCCCCGGCAGCCCCTCTCCTAGCCCGTTGCTGAGCGTTGCTCGACTCGCAGCCCGCTCGAGATCGAGGCTCAGCTGAGCGAGGTCACTGTGGAACAGGAGATCCTCGAGCTCCCCGTCGCCCGCCTCGCCGGAGTGGCGGTCGTAGGCACGGTGACGTTCCTCCGCCGGTAGGCAGAGTGGCGCCGCCAGCACGAACTCGGCACCAACCCGTGCCGCGTCGGCCACCGCTTCCTCGATGCAACGTCGTGGCCTTCGACAGGGTGCCAGCGCGAGCAGCACTCCGACCCGGAACCCGCTGGCGCTCCAGGCGGCGAGATCACCCAGGTTGGTGCCCCCGAACAGCTCCGGAAACCACGGCGCGAGGACCACGACCTGACTCTTCGTCCCCCCGGCAGGGAGCTCCGCCGGATCCAACCGGCCGTCGAGCACGATGACCGCCCCGCAGCCAGCCTCCAGGAGCCTCGAGACCTGGTCGGCCTCGTCCCGAGCCGTATCGGCGTGGAGCAGGAACGAAAACGGACGACGAGGCACCGAGCGGTCGGGCTGGGCAGGCGGAGGGGCGCTGTCGGCATAGCGCAGCCGCATGCTCACGGGGTCGACACCCGGGCCGGGCCCGACGAACGAGAACGTCCCCAAGCGGTGAGTGATCGGTAGCAGGTCGGGGTAGGCGGGCTCAATCCTCTGCATGCCAAGCCCCTCCCCCCAACAGCCCCCCGAGCCCGGGGCGGTGGCCCGCCACAGCGCGACGAACGTACTTCGCCAGCATGTCCGTTTCGAGGTTCACCAGATCGCCGGCGCGCCGATCGGCCAGGGTCGTGGCGGCCAAGGTAGCGGGAACCACCACCACTTCGAGCCACCCCTCTCCCACCGCCGCCACGGTGAGCGACACACCGTCCACGGCCACGGAACCCTTGACGACGACCTCCGGGGCGAGCCCGCCAGGGAGCGCGATTCGGACCGCACGAAAGGCGTCTCGGGTCCGTACCGAGATGAGTGCGACGGCAGCGTCCACATGCCCGCTGACCAGATGGCCTCCCAGTCGATCGCCGAGCTTTAATGCTCGCTCGAGGTTGACACGGTGCCCGGCCCGCAGGCTCCGCACCGTCGTCCGGGCGAGGCTTTCGGGCGACACGTCGGCCGCGAAACCATCCGCCAGGATCGCACTCGCCGTCAGACACACCCCCTGCACGGCGATGCTTTCTCCAACCTTGAGCGGTTCCGCACCGAGGGTGGCACGCAGCTCGAGCCGAAGCCCGCCGCCGGCAGGGCGTACCGACGACACCTGGCCGATCGCCGCGACCAGACCGCTAAACACCGGCCACCCCGGCAATGATCTCAACGTCCTCGCCGAGCCGCCGCACCTCCTCGAAGACGAGGCGCACACCCTCCTGTGGCGAGCCGAACCCCAGCCCGCCGACCGCCGAGGTGGCTTCCTTGCCGCCGAGCAGCAGCGGCGCGACGAAGGCGTGCACCTGCTGCACCAGGTGCTCGCGGAGAAACGACCAGTGCACCTCGCCTCCACCTTCGACCAGAAGTGAGCTGATGCCGTGTGACCCCAGCCAGCGCAGAACCGGCCACAGCTCGCAGCGACTGCGTTCGTCCGGACCTACCTCAACGACGGTGACACCGATCCGCTCGAGCTCCTGCCCGCGATCGGCCGCAGCCGGAGCGCGGCAGAAGACGATAACGTCGCCCGGCTCCTGGCTGAGGAGCTGGCTGGTGAGCGGCAGCCGCAGCTCACTGTCGAGCACGACACGGACGATGTGAGGGCTCGGGTTGAGGCCGAGGTGGCGCCGCAGCCTGGGGTCATCGGCCATGACCGTCCCGATACCGACCAGGATTGCGTCGTACTCCTCCCGCAGCGCGTAACCAGCTCGCCGTGACGCCTCGGAGGTGATCCACCGCGAGCGTCCGCCACGGGCCGCGATCTTGCCGTCCAGCGTGACCGCCATCTTGAGGGTCACGAACGGAAGGCCGCTCCTCATCCAGTGACCGAACCGCCGGTTGAGGCGCTCGCACTCTTCCCCTCGAACACCCTCGACCACCTCCACCCCCGCCGCCCGAAGTGTCTCGACGCCGTGGCCGTTGACCAGCGGGTTGGGATCCCGGCTACCCACCACGACCCGGGCGATCCCGGCAGCAAGCACGGCGTCGACGCATGGGGGAGTCCGGCCGTGATGAACACAGGGCTCCAGCGTCACGACCAGCGTGCCACCGGCCGAGCGCGAGCCAGCCTGGGCGAGCGCGACCACCTCGGCGTGAGGACCACCACACTGCTCGTGGTAACCCCGCCCCACCTCGAGTCCATCGCGGTCCACCACGATGGCCCCGACCATGGGGTTCGGGCTCACGCCGTATCTCCCCTTGCTCGCCAGCTCGAGGGCTTCACCCATCAGGGTGGACCACACGGCGCTCACCGCAACCCCTCCAAAAGCGCGGTCGTGAAGGTGTCGGGGTCGAACGGCAGCAGGTCCTCGGGTGTCTCGCCGACACCGATCCAACGCACGGGAAGCTGCAGCTCGCGCGCCACCGCCAGAACCACGCCGCCCTTGGCCGTGCCGTCGAGCTTGGTGAGCACGACACCGGTGGCGCCGCCGTGAGTGCGGAACTCACGCGCTTGCGCAAGCCCGTTGATCCCGGTCGACGCATCGAGCACCAAGAGGACCTCGTGGGGGCTTCCAGGCACGGCTCGGCTGCAGACGCGACGCACCTTGTCGAGCTCCGCCATCAGGTTGTGCTTGGTGTGAAGACGGCCGGCCGTATCGATGAGCACATCGCTGATACCGCGCGCCACCGCCGCCTGGAGTGCGTCGAAGACCACGGCACCGGGGTCAGCACCCGGGCGTTGTGCGACCACCTCGATTGCCAACCGACGCCCCCAGCTCTGAAGCTGCTCGATGGCTGCCGCCCTGAAGGTATCGGCGGCCACGAGCAAGGGCATGCCGCCGCCCGCCTTGACGACCGCCCCGAGCTTTGCCGCCGTGGTCGTCTTTCCGGTCCCGTTGACACCGACCACCAGCACGACGTGCGGGGTGCCGCGCCGCACCGAGCTGGTCGACGCTGAAAGCTGCCGCGCCACCAGCCGACGCAGCCAATCCGCCTCCTCTCCAGCTCCAATCTCACCCTTTCGACGGGCCCGCTCGAACTCGCCAGCGACCGCTTCCGCCGCCTCGACACCTACATCGGCTGCCAGCAGGACCTCCTCGAGGGCCTCGGGGGACAGGTGCCACGCGGAAGCGCGGAAGTGCTCGAAGAGCACGCTCCTCGTTGCGCCGAGTCCCCGCCGCAATCGCTCCAGAAGCTGCACAGAACCTCCTCGCTGTCTGGCCGTCATGGCTGCCTCGCCGACGATCGGCAGGGGCAGATGGAAAGTGTACCCTGCCCTCGTCCCCTCCGACCAGAGCCCGATCGGCCGTTATACGATCTCGCGGTTGAGTGCCTCGGCCGTCCGCTGCATTGCCCGCACGGCATGGGACAGCGGGGATGCCGGCTCCATGAGCAGGAGCAGGTAGTAGCCGCCCTTCAGGTTCTGGCCGATGACTTTGAGGTGCTGGCCGACGAGCGTGACGGAAACCACCGCCCCGGAGCCGAGATGCTCCGAGACCTTCTGTAGGCGTCTGAGGAAGATCCCGTGGTAGGCCCCCTCGATCTTGAGCTCGTATGGTGTCGCCTGCCGCGTGACGTACTCGACGGCCTCACCCTCCCAGTCGAGGAAGATCGCCCCATGCGCCCCCTGAACGTCCACCAGGAGGTTGGTCAGCAGGTACTGGAACGGCACCGTCACTTCCCCTGCTTGGCCCGGATCAGATGCGCTTCCGGGGAATCCGGGCTGACGCTCAGGATCCGCTGGTATTGCTCCTCGGCTTCCTTGGTGCGGCCCTGGCTCTCATACAGCTTCGCCAGCGCCATCCCGATGTCGGCGCGCTCTGGTGCCCGCGCCAGCGCCTCGAGGTACGCCTTCTCGGCCAGCTCGCGGTGCCCCAGCCTTTCCTCGACGTCGGCGAGTGCGAGGTAGGCGTCCACCGGACCACCGCTCGCGGTCGCGCGACGGAAGTTCTCCCCTGCCGCCGAAAGGTTCCCTTTCCGCAGGTACAACGAGCCTAGGTTGAAGAACACGCCCGCCCGATTCGCGTAGGTTGCGTCCGAAAGCACCGCCAGGAAATCGGCCTCGGCCATGGCGAGCTGACCGAGCTGTAGGTACGCTGCTCCACGGTTGTTGCGGGCGTCGGAGTACGTCGGAGCGAGCTCCAAAGCCCGGTTGAAAGAAGCAACTGCCGCCTGCGCGTTGCGACGTCTCAGCTCGGCGACGCCGAGCACGTTGTGGATGGTGGGGTTGCCTGGCTGCAGCGTCCTCGCCGCCTGGAAGTGCTCCACTGCCCCGTCCACCCTCCCCTCGGCGAGCATGGCTTGCCCACGCTGCATGAGCTTGATCGCCGCCAGCGGGTCGTTGGGGTCGAGCTCAGGTGCCACTTTCGGGGGCGCCGGCGCGCTGCTGCCACAACCGGAAATGATCGCGACAAGCCCGGCGAAGAAGATGATCTCGAAGATCCGGCCTGCTCTCATGCAACCTCCGAACGGGCGATGGGAACCAGGTCCCCAGCCCTGACCGCACCGAAAAACGCATCCACGACCTTGGGATCCAAGCGCTGTCCGGCCATGGCCCGTAGCCGCTCCATCGCGGCCTCCAGGCTCATGCCCTTCTGGTACGGCCGATCCGTGGTCATGGCGTCGAACACGTCGGCGATGGCGATGAGTCGGGCAACGAGTGGGATGGCATCGCCTTGCAGACGGTCGGGATAGCCACTGCCGTCCCAGTTCTCGTGGTGAGACCGGATACCCGGGAGCATGTCCTTGAGACGCTTGATCGGGCTCACGATGGCCGCCCCCTTGACCACATGGTTACGCATCTGCGCGAACTCCTCGGCCGTCAGTGCCTCGGGCTTGAGCAGGATGGCATCCTCGATGCCGATCTTACCCACGTCGTGCAGCAGCGCAGCGATCTCGACCTGCTTGAGCTCCCGCCCTTTGACCCCGAAGTGGTGGGCCACCGCCACCGCGTACTGGCTCACCCGCTCCGAGTGGCCGCGCGTGTACGGGTTCTTGGCGTCGATCGCCGCTGCCAGCGCCCGAATCGAATCGATGAGGAGCTCCTCGTTCTCCTGCAAAGCCTGTCGCAGCGAGCGCACATAGCGGTCGACCGCATCGGTCATGACGTTGAAGTTCTCGGCGAGCTGGCCCATCTCGTTGCGCGACGCCACCGGCGCCCGCTGGGTGAAATCACCTCCCGCCACGGCCGTGGTCACGTCGGCCAGCTTGCGCAATGGCAGGGTGATCCGGCGCGCGAGCATGATCCCGGCAAGCATGGCGACCAGGCCGGTCAGCACTGCCAGGAGGAAGCTGCGGGCGGCCATGGCGTTGACGGCCGCAAAAGCGACGTCGACGTCCCGCGCGGTAACGACCGCCCACGACGGGTCCCCGACCGGACAGAGCGAGCCCAGCATCTCGCTCCCGTCACCGCGCAACGGATCCTGGTAGGTCATCGTGAGGCGCACCGGCCTGCGCACGAACTGCGCCACCAGCGGATTGGCTCGGGCGTCACGGCCGACCCGGTTACGATCGCTGGAAAACAGCACCATCCCCTGGTGGTCGACGACGTCCACCGTGACACCCAAACCGCTGTCCTGGACAAGGAGCGACGCGATATCCTGCAATGCCACGACGCCCTGCAGTACCCCCACGACCTCGTCCTGAGCATCACGGACAGGCAATGAGACCAGGATCACCGAGCCCACCGACGGCAGCCGCTCGATGAGCTCATTCACCGGCTCACCCTGAAGTGTGGCTGTGAAGACGTTTCCCAACCGAGGCTCGAGACGCCGCAAGGCCTCGTCCGACAGCCCCGCACCCTGCAGAAACGTCCCTTTGCCGGCATCGTCGAGCAGCCGCAACAGCACCGTGCTCGGTGAGCCGGCGGCGAGGTCACGCAGCAGCGCCGACGCGGCCTCCCCGTCCAACGGCCCTTTCGCCCCCGAACGCAGGATCTCGGCGGCTGTCCGCAACCTACCGACCGACCCCAGGAAGCGGAGCTCGATCTCGCTCGCCAGACCCACGGACTGACGCGTGAGGTACTGCTTCTCGAGCGTCGCGACCTGCTCGCGGTTGGAGGTCACGAAACCCCAGCCGAGCATTCCGACCGGCACGACCGCCAAGGCGACCAGCACGGCCGTCAGCGGGTACAGAAGCGACCGAGAAAAAGGCCAGTGAGGCGGCATCTGTCGCAGCGACTATAGCACGGCGCAGTGCTCGCGGCGTGCGCACTCAAGCATTTGAGCAAAAGGACCTTGGTTCACTCAGGCCCCCAGAAAGCACGAAGCTGTTGCAGGTCCGTCCACGCCTGGGCCTTGGCGGCGGGGTTGCGAAGCAGGTACGCCGGGTGGAAGGTCGGCAAGACATCCCGTCCCTCCCAACTCGTCCAAACCCCGCGGTAGGAGTGCATGGGGGCTGTCGTGCCGAGCAAGAAGCGAGCGGCGACGCGGCCAAGCAGCACGATGACCGCCGGATCCACCAGCTCGATCTGGTGCCGCAGATAGGGCAGGCAAGCCGCCGCCTCGTCCGACTCGGGGTCGCGGTTGCCTGGAGGCCGGCACTTGACGATGTTGGCGATGTAGACATCCTCACGACGCAGACGCATGGCGCGGATCATCGCCGTGAGAAGCTGCCCGGCCCGGCCAACGAACGGCACGCCCTGAGCGTCCTCCTCGGCACCCGGCCCTTCGCCCACGAACATCAGACGAGCATGGGGGTTGCCGACTCCGAAAACGACCTTGCGGCGGTTGGCGGCCAGCCGGCACCGCCGGCAGCTCGAGGCCTGCACCGCCAAGGCGTCCAGCGGTGCCTTCGAACCGTCCGAGGCCTCAGGGAGGTTATCAGCTAGGAACTCCCCCGCACCGGCACCACGATCCACGTCGAGCCACCGCAGATCCCGGAGATAGAGCAGGAGATCGCGCTCGTCGCGCTCCGCCACCGGTTCACTCTTCCAGCGGTGCCTCGGCCAGCAGGTCCTCGGTGTTGGGATCGTCTACCTCGAGGTCGTCTTCGAAGTCGAGAGCATCCAGATCCTCCTCGAACTCTTCGTCTTCGGTCTCGACCTCCGGCTCGACCGCAACCGCCACTACCGGCAGCGGGGTCGGGAACAGCGGGGCTTGCTCCTCGCGCTCGCGCTCCAGGGTCGCCTGCTGCTTGAGCAGCTCGTACTCCTCGGCGCTGACTGCGTGCCACGGCACAGCTCCCGCCATGAGCTCCTCGAGCGCGATGCTGGTGGGCTTGACGCCCCTGGGAGCCAGCCGCGCCCGAGCGCCGCCGATGAGCTGCTCGGCGCGCTTCGCCGCGATCAGAATGAACCGGAACGTGCTCTCGACAGCCTCGGGCAACTGAAACATCAAGCCTCCGTACATGCGGCCCGGAAGTCGTCCAGGATCCGCTCCGCCAGCGCTGCCCGCCGCGCCGTCCGGCAGTGCGCCGCTACGACGATGGCGTCCAACGCCTGCACCGCCTCATCGAGGCGATCGTTGATGATAACATAGTCGAACTCGACGTAGTGAGTCATTTCCCTGAACGCAATGTGGATACGCTTCTCGATCACGGCTGGGGCGTCCTTGCCGCGGCCAGCGAGCCGCTGACGCAGAACGGCGAGAGAGGGCGGCAGCACGAACACACTCACCGCCTCGGGCACGTGGGCTCGCACTTGCTCGGCTCCCTGCACCTCGATGTCGAGGAAAACGTCAGCGCCACCCGCCCGCTGCGCATCGACCGTCGCCCGGGAGGTGCCGTAGAGGTTACCGACGTACTCAGCCCACTCCAGAAACTCGCCACGCGTGACCATGGTCTGGAACGTCGAGCGGTCCACGAAGTGGTAGTCCACCCCCTCCCGCTCGCCCTCGCGCGGCGCCCGTGTGGTGTGGGAGACCGAAAAGTGGGACGGCCAACCACGCTCCGCCATCGCCGCCATTACCTCGCGGATGATCGTGGTCTTGCCGCCGCCCGAAGGCGACGCAACGATGAACAGGCCTCCCAGCCTCGGGCTCACGCGCGCCTCCGCCGCGGATGATAGTACGATCGCGCTCGTGGGACACCGCCTGCGACGCCTACGCCACGATCTCGGATACACGATCCTACGCGGCTTTCTGGGTGCCTCCCGCCCGTTTCCGCTGGCCGGGCTGCGAGCCTTCGGCTGCGGGGTGGGAACGTTGGCCTTTCACCTTGCCCGCAAAGACCGCCTCCAGGCTCTCGACAACCTCGAAGCCGCCTTCCCTGCGCTGGACGAGGCGTGGCGGGCCACCACGCTCGCGGGGACGTCGCGCCACATCGGAGCGCTTCTCGGTGAGATCGCCTGGCTGTGGTCGGTGTCACCGCAGGCGCTGCTCGAGCGCACCGAGCTCGTGGGCCTCGACCACCTCGCCGACGCCTGCTACGAGCGGCTCGGCGCGGTGCTGGTCACGGCCCACTGCGGCAACTGGGAGTGGATGAACCTGGCGCTGGGTGCCGCCGGTATCCCGATGAGCGTGGCGGCTCGCGAGGTCTACGACCCGCGCCTGGACCGGGTGGCCAGGAGGCTGCGGGGGCGTTTCGGCGGCGACACCGTCATTCGTGGCCCGGAAGCCGGCGGGCGGCTGGTCCGCGCTCTGCGCCGCGGTCGAGTAGCTGGTTTCCTGATCGACCAGGACATCGATGCCCCGGGTGCCTTCGTTCTTTTCTTCGGCCACCCCGCCTGGACACCGGTCGGGGCCGCCCTGCTGGCTCTGCGCACCGGCGTCCCAGTGGTGCCCGGCTTCGCCACGCGCCTGCCCGATGGGCGCATGCAGCTTCGTTTCGAGCCCCCACTGCCCCATCCGGACACTGGCACCCTCGAGGAGCGTGCCAGCCTGCTCACCGCCCGGCTGACCGAAAGGATCGAGGCTCAGATCCGCTCGCACCCGAGCCAGTGGGTGTGGATGCACAAGCGGTGGAAGCGGCGGCCACAGCCAGATGACACCGTCTGGGGTGGAAACGGGCCGGTGGGGGCCAAGCTCCTCGAGCCCTCGGCGTAGAATGTCACGGTCGCGGCAGCACCGCGGCGGGAGGACCGGCATGAAAAAGCTCGCAATCGGATGCGCCGTTGTCGCAGTGATCGCGCTCGTGCTCGCAATGGTCGTCGCCCTCGGCTCCTACAACCGCCTCGTCGGCCTCGACGAAAGCGTCAAGGCTGCGTGGGGGCAGGTGGAGAACGTCTACCAGCGTCGGGCCGACCTCGTCCCGAACCTCGTGGAAACGGTCAAGGGCGCGCGGGACTTCGAACGCGACACCCTCACCGCGGTCGTGGAGGCCCGCGCCAAGATCAGCCAGATCAATCTCGGCCGCGTGCCCACCGCCGGCGAGCTTCAGCAGTTCCAGTCGGCCCAAGACGGCCTTTCGTCCGCCCTCTCGCGCCTGCTGGTGGTGGTGGAACGTTACCCGGAGCTCAAAGCCACCGAGGCGTTCCGCGACCTGCAAGCTCAGCTCGAGGGCACCGAGAACCGGATCGCCGTCGAACGCAAGCGCTTCAACGACGCGGCGCAGGCGTTCAACACCGCCCGGCGACGCTTCCCCACGGTGCTGGTCGCCGGCCTTCTCGGTTTTTCGGAGCGACCGTACTTCCAGGCCACGCCGGGCTCCGACCGACCGCCGCAGGTCAAGTTCTGACCGATGCGCGCACTCGGCGGCGCCTGCCTACTGGTCGCGGCGTCCGCGGCGGCGCTCGAGGTGCCGCCGGCGCCGACGGCGTGGGTTACGGACCGCGCCGATGTGCTCGCACCCAAAGAGGCGGCGCGGCTCGACGACCGGCTGCGTAGCCTCGAGCAGCGTACCGGCCACCAGGTCATTGTCGTGCTTTTCCCCTCCCTCGGAGGCGAGAACCTCGAGGACTTCACGATCCGCTCCGCCACGGCGTGGAAGGTCGGTCGAAAAGGGCTCGATGATGGTCTCATCTTCTTCGCCTTCATCCAGGACCGGCGGATGCGCCTCGAGGTCGGCTACGACCTCGAGGAGAAGATCCCCGACGCTCTCGCCTCACGGCTGCTCGCCGAGCAGGTCAAGCCAGCGTTCGGACGCGGCGACTACGCCGAGGGGATCGGCGCCCTCGTCTCTAGCCTCGAGCGCATCTTCGCCGGTGAGCCACTGCCGACCCCGAAACGGCGATCCGGGCACGGTTCGTCGGTGCTGCCCTTGATCGTCACGGTGGTGCTCCTACTGCTCCTTCAGAGCCTGGACGGCCGCCGACGGCGGGGCCGCCGCTCCGGGATCTGGTGGGGCGGGCCCGGCGGCTGGGGCTCCTCAGGCGGCAGTGGCTGGGGAGGAGGCGGCTTCGGCGGCTTTTCCGGTGGCGGTGGATCGTTCGGCGGCGGGGGCTCTTCGGGCTCCTGGTAGTGTCCTCGTGTACCATCACCAGTTGCGCCGCGCCCACGGCGGCGGCGCCAGGAGGGGCGATGGAGTGCGATCTCATCATCACCAACGGCACCGTACTCAGCATGGCGCCCGGAAGCCAGCCGCTCGCAGACGGTGCGGTGGCGGTGCGCGATGGGCGCATCGTCGCGGTGGCGGCGGCGGCGGAGCTCGTGGAGCAGGTCCCGACTGCGTCGATCCTCGACGCTGGCGGCGGGCTCATCCTCCCAGGGTTCGTCAACACCCACACCCATCTGGCCATGACGTTGCTGCGCGGCTTCGCGGACGACCTGCTGCTGCAGGAGTGGCTCTCCCAGCACATCTGGCCAGCCGAGGGGGCGTTCATGCGCCCGGATACGGTGGCGGTCGGCACGCGGCTGGCGGCCGCCGAGTGCATCCGCGCCGGAGTCACGACGGTGTGCGACATGTACTTCTTCGCCCTCGGTATCGGCGAGGTGCTGGCGGATGTAGGGCTGCGCGCCGTGGTTGGCGAGGGGCTCATCGACCACCCGACGCCGGCTGCGCCCTCGCCTGAAGCAGGGCTTCGTCTGTCGCGCGAGCTGCTCCAGCGCTTTCGCTCCCACCCGTTGGTTTCCGGTGCGCTGGCCCCCCATGCCCCCTACTCGCTCTCCGCCTCGAACCTCGTCAAGGCCGCCGAGCTGGCGGAGGAGTTCGATGCCCCGCTCATGATCCACCTCGCCGAGACGCGCAAGGAGGTGGACGAGCTACTGCGCGACAAGGGCGTGACGCCCGCTGCCTACCTCGCGGACCTCGGGATCCTTTCCGAGCGTACGATCGCTGCTCACTGCGTTCACGTCTCGCCCGATGACCTCGAGCTCCTGGCCGAGCTCGAGGTCGGGGTGGCGACCAACCCCGTCTCGAACCTCAAGCTCTCGAGCGGTGTCGCACCGGTACCACAGATGCTGGAGGCCGGCGTCAAGGTGGGATTCGGCACCGACGGCGCGGCCTCCAACAACACCCTCGACCTGCTGCGCGACGCACAGCTCGCGGCGTTGTTATACAAGGGAGTCTCGGGCTCTCCAACCTGCCTGCCGGCGCGCCAGCTCGGCGAGATGTTGACCCTCGGCGGCGCCCGCGTGCTGGGGCTCGACAACCGCATCGGCACCCTCGAGATCGGCAAGGAGGCCGACCTCGTGTGCCTGGGCGTCGACGCGCCCCACGCGACCCCGCTGCACGACCCGTACTCGCACCTCGCCTACGCAGCGCGAGCCGCCGACGTGCTGCACGTCGTGGTGCGGGGTCGGATCCTTCTCCAGAACCGAGAGCTGCTGACGATCGACGAGAGGTCGACGCTGACCGCCGCACGCCGCGTCGCTGCGGCGTTCGGTCGCCGGTAGCGTCATCGTTGTTCTTCGTCGATGACAACGAGCGGATCGGTGGCTTCCTCGTGCGGGTCGCCGGCCGGAGTCTCGGCAGCCGCCTGCTTCGCCGCCTCGCGCATCATGGCGTTGAACACCGCGGTGTCGAACTTGATCTTCACCGGGCCGTTCACCGGCGCGCGGCGAAGGTCGCCGCTCTCGTCCCTGAGGAATCGAAGCTCAGAACCCGCTTCGTCCTCAATTGGCTCGTCGGCCATGGTGGGCGGCGCCTGGTAGAGAAACGCCGACGACAACCTCGCCAGCACCTCGGGCGCGACCTCCGAGAACTCGACTCCGGCCCGATAGAGCAGTACACGCTGCTCCTTCTCGTCGAGGCCGAAGCCCCAGGCCCGGCATCGCCGCACCACAGATCGGATCGTCACCTCGCCGTCCGGCAGCGAGATGCGCAGGTCACAACTGGTGAGCGGGCGAAGCGACGTCGTCACCTCGAGCTGCGCTCCCTGGGACGAGATATCGAGAACACGCGCCGGCAAGGCGGCCTTGACCTTGGCTGGAACTGGTTGCGGTACCTCGACTCTGGGAACCGCACGGCGCTCGTTCATGTGCATTCCACACTCATGGCTACAATCCGACAATACACCAGGGCCGGCTGAAATTCCAGTCATGTACGACTGGACCGTCACAGGGTAGCGCAGGTCTCGCCCCGCTCCGCCAGCGCGCCGCCTGCCCGCGTTCGTCTCAGCCCAGCTTCTGCAACCGCGCCGCCCGCCCGACACACTCGTACTGGAAGCCGTCTTCACGCATCCGATCGGGCTCGTAGACGTTGCGGAGGTCGACGATGCGTGGGACCCGGACCAACGACTTCAGGCGCTCGAGATCGAGCGAGCGGAACTGGTTCCACTCGGTCATGATGATCAGACAGTCGACACCCTGCGCCACATCGTAGGCGTCCTCACAGTAGATGATCCCTGAAGGCAGAAGCTCGCGGGCATTGCTCATCGCAGCCGGATCGTAGGCGCGCACCGCCGCGGCTTCGGGCACGAGCGCCTGAAGGATCGGGATCGCCGCAGCCTCGCGCATGTCGTCGGTCTCCGGCTTGAATGCCAGGCCGAGCACACCGAGCGTCAGGCCTGCTACCGAGCCGCCACACGCCTCGCGGATCTTGTCGATCATCCGGTGCTTGATGTCCTCGTTGACCTTGACCACGGTCTCGACGATTTCGAACGGGCAGCCGACGTGGCGAGCAATGTCGGTTACCGCCTTGGTGTCCTTGGGAAAGCAGGAGCCGCCGTAGCCCGGACCGGGGTGCAGGAACTTCGGGCCGATGCGGCCGTCGAGGCCCATTCCCTTGGCCACGTGGTGCACGTCCGCGCCCAGCCGCTCACACAGTCGAGCCACCTCGTTGATGAAGGTGATCTTGGTCGCCAGGAAGGCATTCGAGGCGTACTTGATGAGCTCCGAGGACTCGACGTTGGTGATCACGAACGGCGTCTCGATAAGGTATAGCGGCGCGTAGATATCCTTCATGATCGCCACGGCTTGCGGATCGCGGGCACCGATGACCACCCGGTCTGGCCGCATGAAGTCGGCTATCGCCGAGCCCTCGCGCAGGAACTCGGGGTTGGAGACGACCGAGAACGGAAAGCGGCCGTTGCGCTCCCTGATCGTCTTCTCGATGAGCTGGCCGGTGCCGATCGGCACCGTCGACTTGGTGACGACCACCTTGTATCCGTCCATGTAATCGGCGATCGCCTCGGCCACCTGCACCACGTACGTGAGGTCGGCTGACCCGTCTTCCCGCGGCGGAGTGCCGACGGCGATGAAGACTGCCAGCGCCTTCTCCACGGCCTCCTTGAGCTCGGTCGTGAAGTGCAAGCGCCCGGCCTTGACGTTCGTGGCGATGAGCGAGTCCAGCCCAGGCTCGTAGATCGGCACCTCGCCGCGCTTGAGCATGGCGATCTTGTGCTCGTCCTTATCTACGCAGGTCACGTACATACCGAAATCGGCCAGGCAGGCGCCGGTCACCAACCCGACATACCCACTGCCAACCACCGCGATGTGCATGAGAAACCCTCCCGGGCGGACGCCTCGGCGCCACGCGACCGCGAAGTCTACCAGACCGGTGCCACGCAGCCGAAAAGCCCTGGATGGGTCCACCGCGAGAGGGCCCAGAGGCCGATCATGGTGGGCGAGCTGCTGGGTAAGCACTCGCGGCATGCTGGTACCGCACACCGCCAGGTGTCATCCCCAGGCATGCCGGTCAGCGCTTCAAGGTCAGCCCTCGCGGGCCCAAACAGATGAGGTCTCCCGGCTCAGGCAACCGGGACAACGTGACCAACTCCGTGCACAACGAGCGTGGTGAGGTAGGCAGCGATGGCCTGGAGCGCCAGCTCGAAGACCACGAAGCAACGCCCGGTGTTGACAATGAACAGCCCGACCAGGACCTGCAGGATCACCACCACGACGCTCCACTCGAAGCAAATGGCCCAGGCGCCGGCGATCCCGGCCACCACGCCCACGAGGCCTACGAGGGACAGGATGAGCTGGTCGATGAAGGCGGCGAGGCAGCGGCTCCCGAGCCCGGCGACGGGCAGGTCCGGGACGACGTTGTCGAGCCCAGGACGAGGGTATCGTCGGGCTGATCCCCGGTCACCGGCGGCGGGCCACGGGCTGGGAGCCGAGGTTCGCCGTCGCCTGCACCAGGTAGAGCGGGCGCCCCTTGACCTCCTCGTAGATCCGGCCCACCCACTCCCCGAGAAGGCCGAGCCCCACGAGCTGGACCCCGGCGAGCGCCAGCACGCCGGCGGCAAGCCCCCACAGCCCGGACACGTAAGTCCCCGACAGCCGCGCGGCCACGAAGCCGAGCGCACCGAGAGCACCCACGCCTACCAAGGCCACACCGGTCCACAGCGCCGCCAGCAGCGGCAGGCGCGAGAACGCCGTCAACCCGTCAGTGGCCAGCCGCAACATCTTGCGCATCGTGTACTTGGTCTCGCCGGCACGGCGCGCTGCGCGGACGTATTGGACGCCGATCTGGCGGAACCCCATCCACGCCACCAGCCCGCGCGTAAAGCGGTGGCGCTCCGGCAGACGTCGGAACGCCTCCACCGCCTTACCGCTCATGAGCCGGAAGTCCCCGGTATCGACCGGCACGTCCACTTGCGTGAGGCGTTGCAGCAACCGGTAGAACGCCGCCGCGGTGACCAGCTTGAACGCCGTCTCGCCCTCACGCCTGGAGCGCTGGGCGTAGACCACGTCGTAGCCCTCGCGCCACTTGGCCACGAGCTCGGGGAGAAGCTCCGGCGGGTCCTGCAGGTCGGCATCCATGATCACCACGGCCTCGCCGCCCGCGTGGTCGAGGCCGGCCGTGAACGCCGCCTGGTGCCCGAAGTTGCGTGAGAACGACAGCCCCTTGACGTGCGGGTCGGCGGCCGCCAGCTCACCGACCACCGACCACGTGCGGTCAGCCGAGCCGTCGTCCACGAAGACGATCTCGTACGACCTCACGAGCGGTGCAAGGACGGCTGCGAGCCGCCGGTGGAGCTCCGGGATGTTCTCTTCCTCGTTGTAGACCGGCACGACGACCGATAGCTCGATGCTCACTGCCCACTCCCTCCCACCGCCGCCCTCATGGACGGCTCGCCTCGAAGACCAGCATGTCCGTGGAGCCGATCTCGGACCAGGCCCGGCGAGTGAAAAACCACCTCACGACCGCGCCTGCCGTTACTCCCTCGACGTCCTCCACCCACCACGCTCGCAGCGGCACGCGGCGCATCGTGTATCCGTCGCCCAGCCGCGCCCGCATCTCCTGCTCCTTGTCGACGTCGCACAGGGCCACCAGCGGCCGCATGCCTTCCCCCGGCAGATCCCAATACACCGGTAGCCTTTTCCACTGCCAGGAGTACGGCCACGCCGCCTCGCCCTGCACGGTGGCGATCGTTCCCTCGTGCGGCACCTTGGCCATCGCTTTGACGCGCTTCGCGACCTCACCCGCCTCTGGTGTCGTCTGCACGAAAACCATCATCTCGGCGTGCGGGCTCGCGGGCGTGAGCGAAGGGTACAGGAACGAGGACGCCACCGTGCTCCAGACGGTGGCAGCGATCCCCACCCCGGCCAGCGTGCGCGACCACCACCGCCCGCTCGGACCGAACGTCCGCCCGAGCTGCATCCCCGCCAGCGGGATGAACGGCAGGACCTGGTACACCAAAAGCCACGGTACCTTCTCGCCGAGGTAGCAGAACATGGCGATCGACGCCACGCCCCAGACCAGGCAGAACACCTCGACCCGGCGCAACCGGTTCCAGCGTCGAATACACCAGGCAACTGCCGCCACGATCGGCAGAAACTCGTACAACGCCAAGCGATGCAGGTAGAAAAACCACGGCCCCCCGACGCGCTCGGTCGCGTGCTGGCCGTACCAGTACTTGACCGCCTTCAAGGGAAAGAGAAAGTCCTCGGGGTGGTAGAAAAAGAACGTGTACGCGGTCATGCACACGACGAACGCCCAAAGGAGCGCTGTCGCGATCTGGATACGATACCGGTCGAACCAGAAAAACCCCTTGCGTACGCCGTTCCACAGGCCCTCACGCCACCCGGCAGCAAACGCAGCGAGGCCGATGAGCGGGGTGATGACGTAGATCGTCTCCTTGGAGATGGCGTGCAGCGCCGCAACCCAGCCGATGTGCGGGATGAGCCGGGGACCGTGCCGCCGTACCAGCCAGAACAGCGCCAGCGCCGCTGCGGTGGACAGCAGCACCATTGCCTCGTTGCGCCCGAACCGCGAGTAGTAGAAAAGCGACGGCGAGATGGCGGCGCCCAGGCCGGCCCACCACGCGGCCCGCGGTCCCATCCGCCGGCGCAGGAAAAACGGCAGCGCGACCAGCGCCACCCCACACGCCACCGGGTACAGGCGGAGTGTCGTGTTGCTCTCGCCGAACAGGCCGAATATCGGCGCCGTGACGTAGAACAGCAGCGGCCCGTGGTACGTCGGGTCGTAGCGGTAAACATGTTCGACCAGCACAGCATGCGCGAAGTCGCCATGCACCGACTCGTCATGGTGGGGTGGTCTCGATTCGAGATCGAGCAGCCGCAGCAGCAGGGCGCCGAGGACGAGGGCGATCCATGCCCAGCGCTCACGGCGACTCACGGGGCACCCCCGCCTCGCCAGCCGAAAGCCGAGAGCCGGGAGTCGCAAGCGGCGGAAACCGTGCTGATACCTGTCTCGTGTTCTCCGACCCCTGTCCCCTCTACGGGCGCGATGCGCACGACGGTGCACACCCCGGCGCGGAATGCGACCGGTCCGGCGCCGCGCACTGCGTCGAGCCCCGCTTCCGGATACAGACGCTCTTCCACCGAGCCGACGACGATCAGGTGGGCGCCGAGCTCGCGAGCTATCGTGCGTACCTGCTCGGGGTCGGCGGCGCGATACAGCGTCTCGACGGCACGCCGTCGGCGTCCCGTCTCCTCGTTGATCGACGAACCGCGCCACACCCCCTCGTGGTTGTCCCACCCGAGCACCGCTTGCACACCAGAGGACGCCGACATCCGGGCGGCGTCGGAGTACGCGTCCCCTACCGCTTCGATGAGCACCGTCCCCCTGGGCTGCGTGCGCAACCAAGCCACGACCTCGGGCTCACCTTCGGCCATCCAGCGCAGCCCGCTCCAGCTCCCCGGCCTCTCGCCGAACGCCCGGACCCCCAGCGCCGCGAGCTGTGGCAGCCCAGCGGCCAGCACCACAACAGCCGAGAACACGGCAAGCCATGGCCGGCGGCGCCGCAGAAACCCGAGCAGCACCGGCGCCGTGACCGCCAGCACCACGAACGCCATGTGGGTCGCCTTGAAAACCGTGTTCATGCGGTAGTACTCGGTTCCGTAGGGATCCTTGAAGTAGATGAGCTCCATCAACGCCAGCAGCGCCAGGCCCACCAATGCCAGTGCCAGTGCCGGACGCACCGGCCGCACCTTGCCTCGCAGCACCGTCGCCAGCATAACGGCTCCGAGACCGATCGCCAGCCCCAGCACGAACCGGCGCGACAGCACGATCAGTGCGACCGTACCGGCCAGCCAGGTCGCGCGCATGAGCTGGCGCCACGCTCGATCGAGCCCACCCCAGCGCCACGCCAGCTCTCCGCACGTCAGGAACAACGGCAGGATCAACGCCCCCATCAACAAAACGAACTGGTCGACCCGGGTTCCGGCCGTGACCAGACCGAAACCCTCCGCTGGCGGGTGGAACCGGAGCCAGAACGGCGAGTACGCGAGCCAGCCGCCGGCCCCGATCGCCGCCACCGTTCCCCACTGCCTCCAGCCGCCTCCCCGGAAACCGAGAAAACTCCGCTCATCCGCTACCGCGCCCAGGAGTATCGCTAAACCGGTGGGGAGCGCACACCACGGGCTGGCGGCGGCGGCGGCCCCGAACACCAGCACCGTCAGCCCGAGCAGCGGCGCTGGCGGCTGCTTCCGGTGCGCACTCAACGCGCGCCCCAAAAACATAGCCACCAGCATGAGTGGGACTGCGAGCAGGTGCGGGTGAAGGTCGCCGAGGTGGAACGTGAACAAGGGGAACTCCGTGATCGTGCCGGTGATCTGCCGCGAAGCCGGCCACAGGTCGAGTCCCACCAGGTCGGTCCCCGATAGCCACTGCCGCCAACCAGCAAGAGTACCGGTGAAGACCACCAAGCCAGCCGCCATGATCCCGGTGCGGCGGCTGCCACCGAGACTGCGCGCCAGCGCCCACGCCGCCTGCGCGCTGACCATTGCCAGCGTCGGCACCAGCAAGTTGAAGACCGCGTCAGGTGCCAGCAACGAAAGCTTCGTGGGCAAGACCCACGGCATGAAACCCCAGTAGTAGTACGGCAGGTCGAACCCCGACAGCCACGGGTCGGTTGGCGGGAACGTCCCCGGCCGCAGCAGCGTGTTGAGGATCGCCAGATCCATGGGTTTCTCGGTTGCCGTCACCGCCAGCGTCGGGAGCCGAAGAAACGCAAGCATGAGGAAAGCACAGACTCCGATCAGCTCCGGCTCCACGAGGTGCCGCCAGCCCATCCCTTTCCACTCCCGGAACCCCCACCACGCCAGCACCGCCATTGGTGCCACGCCGATCCACCACCACCAGACCAGCCCGAGGTTGCCAGCCAGCCACGCTACGTACGCCTGCGCGACGAGGCCGGCCACACGCGCCACGGCCCAGGCGGCCCCGGCGCCGATCCCGAGGCGGCGGACCGCCCCAAAAGCCAGCGCTCCGAAAACGGTCAAGATGGCGTACCAGAGCAACAAAGGCAGGACCATAGACGAACATTGTACCGCGTCGACGAGCTCGCCTCGTGACTGGAACCGGCGACAACAACCACGACCAAAGGCCTGGTGGAAAGGCGGTCACCGGACCTGGTTGCAAAGCCGTGTGGCGGCGCGTGCTAGAGTGCCGCGCCCGGGTCGGCGGCGCCCCCCCGCGCCGGCGCGGCAAGGAGCAGATGCGGCACGAGACACCGCCAGCTCGACTGCAGGACCTCCGCTCCGGAGTCGTCCTCGCCCTCGGCTCGGGGGGGATGCGCGGCGTCGCCCACCTTGGTGTGATGGCCGAGCTCGCCGCCGCCGGCGTGCCGTTCAAGGCGGTGGCTGCCAGCAGCTCGGGGGCGCTGCTCGGCGCGATGTTCCTGCTTCTAGGCGACCCCGGCGCCGAGAACCAGGTGCGCGAGTTCATCGCCCGCGGCATGGGCGCCAAGCTACCCGACATCGGCGAGATCGAGGGCAAGACCGGCCTCGCCGGCGCTTTCGCCCGCCTCAAGCGCGGCCTTGGGCTGCTGCGTATCGTCTTCACCCGCAACGCCATGACGCACGAGGCGTTCTCCAGGCTCGTCGACTTCCTGGTGCCCGATCGCCGGATCGAGGAGATGCCGGTGCCCTTCCGCATCGTCACCACCGACCACGCCACCGGCGAGGAGGTCTGGCTCGACAGCGGCCCGCTGCGCTTGGCCGTCGCCGCATCCTTGGCGATGCCGGGCGTGGTCACGCCCTACCACTGGGCCGGCCGCCGCCTGCAAGACGGCGGCACCGTAGCCGAGATCCCGGTGCGTGCCGCCCGTGCTCTCGGTGACCCCGTCCTCGCTGTCGAGACGAGCGAGGGCCTACCCGCCGGTGACCCCGACCGCGACCGCCTCCCCAAGGCGATGTTCCGCGCCGCCGCCATGGGCTGGCAGGCGCTCCGGCGCCGCATGTTGGCCGAGGCCGATCTCGTCGTCTCGCCGAAGGTCAACCACCTCTACTGGGCCGACTACACAGCGGTCGACACCGCCGTCGCCGCCGGCCGTGCCGCCGCCCGCGAGCTGCTCGCGTCTTATGGGCTCACGCCGTGACACAAGGCCGCGGATGAGATGAGTTACGGTACGTTATGTGATGGGATCGCAAGGTCTTGGCGAGCTCGAGAGGCGCCCTCACTGCGATACTGTCTTGCTTTGACGGATGGCGTCGTGGACACCGAATGGGCCGTGCGGCACGGGTGGCAACCCTGCGGCCGACACCGCTCCACCAACCCGCGCGCAGCCGGCGGCGCGCTGCTTTCTCGTATTTCCACCAGCCGCCGTTGCCTTGGCACACGCCATCGCGGACGCCCGTTGCAACCCCGTGAAGTCTTTGGATCAGCGCGAGAAGAGGATGCGTTCGGCCACCGCGTGCAGCGAGGCGGCACTGGTAGGTTTGGACATGAAGCCACCGGCTCCGTCCATCACCGCCTGCTCGAGGCGCTGGTTGGTCGAGGGCACCCCAGCCAGACCGGTGAGGAAAAACACCCCCCGGGTCGCAGCAGGGAACTGCTGCTTGAACCTGTAGAACGTGTCGATGCCGTCTACGTCGGGCATGTCCACATCCATGAACACGAGGTCCGGGACCTTCGCGGCGCTACGAGCGAGCAGGGAGGGACCGTCCGGAACCCCCTCGACAGCCAGCTCACCGCTACGGATCCGATCCTCGTAGATGGTCCGCAAGGCCTCGCAGAGGGTATCTCGTACGGCGGCGACGTTGTCGACGACGATCACCAGCTTGGCCATGCCTCATCCTCCCCGTCTCCTGCCAGCCAACCCGTCTGCTCTACTGCGCCAGGGCCCGTCGCCCAGCGACCCATTGTGCGTCGCGGTCGCGTGCATATGGTATACAACACGACGACGAGGCAGTCCAGGGGGTGATCGGGGCGCATTGCTTGCTGCGACCGGCCTCGCGCCGACCTTTCGGTCGGGGACCGCGGCGGCCCACCGCCACGACCTACGGCACCCGGTCGGCGACCCTGACCGCATCGGTGGTGAAGGCGATGAGGCTCGGAGGCCGTGAACTCGTGGCCGGTGCATAGCGGATGCGCACCGGCGGCCGCCCGGCGATCCGTGCCTCATCGGTCCAGACCGGCACCAGCTCGCCTTCCGCTACCCCGGGCCAGCTCAACCACGCACGCTCGTCTCGTCTGCTGACGCTGACCACCGTCGCCCCATCCTGGAACGATCCGAACCCGTCCGCCGGCCAATCGACAGCAGCCGCGGGCGGGTCGGCACGACGGAAGACGATCGGTGAGGCAGAGGGCTCGAACGGGACCGCCACCGATGTCGCGTGGGTCGCGTCGTCGAGGCTGAACGTCAGCTTCACGTCCTCGAAGCTCGGGTCCTCGCTCGAGCCCACGTTGAAGGTCTCGAAGTGCCAGTGCTCGAGCGGCGAGTGGATGCGGTTGTAGATCATCTCCAGAGCCGCTCCGTTCTCCACGATCAGGAGGTCACCGTACCCCGGGTTCGTGTAGCGCCCGGCGTACCGGGCAACGGGCAAAGCCGGCGCTGAGGGGGTCAGACGCCGCTTCGCCCTGATCTCCTTGAGGTGACTACGAACCCCCCAAGCTGCTTCGCGCAGCAACGCTGCTCGCCCGAGCCAATCCTGGCCGCTGCGCCCGAGAAGGCGGTCGGCCACGGTCCGAACCAGCGCCTCCGGCAGCCCAGTGCCACCCGCATTGGCGAGCACTGCAACGCCGATCTTCTCGTTGGGCAGCAGCGTGACGAGCGCCGTGAAGCCATCGAGGTTGCCGCCGTGATAGGCGCGCAGCCGCCCGCGGTAGGTGTCAACGAACCAGCCCAGGCCATAGTACGCCTGGCTCAGGGCCTTGTCGTCCGTGGCCAACCGGGTGGGGGTGATGGGGCGCATGAGCGCCGTCAGTGTGCCCTCGTCGATGAGCTGCCGCCCCTGCCAGGTGCCACGAGCCAGCAGCATCTGGAGCCAGCGTCCAAGGTCATCGGCCGAGGACCAGAGCCCGCCCGCCGGAGCGATGAGGGTGACGTCCCTGAAAGGGGCCCGAACGATCTCATGCTCACGGTCCCGATACGGTCGAGCGACGTCACCGAGGGCCTGCGCCTGGGCGAGCGAGAACCCTGTGCGCTCCATACCCAGAGGCACCAGCACGCGATCCCGCACCAACTGCTCCCATGATTGGCCGGATACCACCTCCGCCACGTGCCCGGCGGCCACGAACATCAAGTTCGAGTACTGGAACCGACTGCGAAACCGGGCTGTCGGCTCGAGCTTCGAGAGGCGGCCGACCAGCTCGGCCCGCGTGAGGCCAGAGTCGCCGTACCACACTGCATCGTGGCGTGGCAGCCCAGAGCGATGGGTGAGCATGTCGGCGAGAGTGATTCTCTCGCCCGCCAGGGCGTCCCACAGGCGGAAGCTCGGCAGCACCCTCCGCACCGGCACGAAGAAGTCCACCTTCTTCTCGTCGGCCAGTGTCCCGAGCACGAAGGCAGTGAACGGCTTGGTGGCGGAACCGAGGGGGAAGATCGTGTGCTCCGTCACGGGCAACTGCTGCTGAACATCTCTCCAGCCGTAGCCGCGCAGCAACACGACCCGCCCTTCCGCCACCACCACCACGGCCAACCCTGGGACGTTGAGCCGCTGCATCGCCGCCTCGACTTGTGCGTCGAGGCCTGCGAGCGCCAGATCTACCCTGGCGGAGCTCGCGACTGCGAGACCGATGGAGGTAAGCGGCGGCATCTCCACGACCTCGTGGAGCTCGGAAGCCGCATCGTCGGCCACCAGACCGGTCAGCAGCGCAAGGAGAAGGGCACCCCCTGCCCGTGCAGGGATCAACACAACCTCACCTTCCCAGAATGCACGTGGCTGTCAAGCCCTTCCCGGCCACTTCCCAGCGCCGGACCGAGATCCACGAGTCGGCTGTCGACAGCCCACGCCCGCGCATCCGCCGCCGAGCACCCTCCCGCCTTCCACCACCCGTGCTTCCGCACCTGGACGAAGACACCAATGGTGACGTCGTCGTGCTCAGCCTACCCCCGGTGCGACCCCATCCAGGCCCGGGCATGCGGCCCATCCGGGTACGAATCGCTGACCCGCACCCGCCGTCGACGGGTGCGGCTGTCAGGACGGCGCGGGCTGCGAGCTCTGGGCGAGCCGGGGCGGCGACGGACCTACACCATCTTCAACAAGTGGCCCATCTTCTTCTTCTTCACCTCGAGGTAGCGGCGGGTGT
>JAAYVZ010000239.1 GCA_012516935.1 Holophagae bacterium | reverse complement strand
GCCGGGCGTCCCAACGCCCGGCTCGTTGTGTGTGGGTGCGCCCGGCATGAGCGCCGACTACGGGTGGGAGTCCCGCAGGGAGGAGGTTGCACCGACTACGCCTGCAACGGCGACGCCGGAGGGCGGAGCGAGAGGCCAGCAGAGGCCGTAGTAGCAGGGAGCCGGGAAGGGCCGAACGAAAGGGAGAGCGAGCCGACCATGCGCCTCGGAAAGGAACGGCCCCAGACGTTCAGGCAACTGGAGCCCCCGTTCGGGCGACTGGGTGAAGCCTGGGGCACAGGACGGAAGTGGGGAACCCTCGACGGCGGCGGATGGCGACGCGCGCTCGGGCACGTGGCGCAAGCTGCCGCTCTGACCTCGACCTTCCGAACCGCCGGATGCGGACCCGTATGTCCGGTAGTGTCGGAGCGAAGCGGCGGTTACCTTCCGCCGCCCATTATCCCGATCGGTGCATCGCTGGAAACCGATGTCGGCATGCCGACGTCAGGTGCGCAGGTGGGTGTGCCGGTTGACTGCCAGCAGCGCGAAGACGACGGTGGGCGTCCAAGCGGCGAGGAGCGGAGGCAGGAGCGAGGCCTCTCCCAACCGTGTGGAGAACGCCATGACCGCGAAGTACGCCATGCCGAGGATCAGAGCCAGCGCGATCCCCATCACGGTGCCTTTGCGGACGGCCTGGAAAGCAAACGATAACGACAGCCAGGGTAGCAACACCAGGGTGAGGGGATACGCGACCTTCTGGTGGAGCTGGACGCGCAGCCGGTCGACCCGGTAGCCGGCAGCGCGCAGGTTGCGGATATAGCTGGATAGCTCGCTGAAGCTCATCTGTGCCGCCTTGCGATACTCGCGCCCGAAGTAGTCCTGCCCGACCATCAGTGGCAGCTCCGTCGCGCGAGGTTGGGGAGGCACGAACTCGATTCTCCCCTCAGGAAGGAAGGTGCGTGCCCATGCCTGCTCGGCCATCCATGTGCCATCCCTGTACTCGGCCTTGCGCGCCATGTATCTCGTGCGCAAGCTCATGTCGTCGTTGAAGATGAAGATCGAAGGGCGGACCAGGACACGGGCATCCGGATCGTACTGCATGAAGTTGACGAGGGTCCGGCCGTCCGGCAGGAACAGCCAGAGACGATCCGTCGCGCGGTGCGATCGCGCCACCTTCCGCCCCTTGATGATGTCCGAAAGACGTTGGCTGGCGCGGTTGGCGCGCCAGGTGATCTGATCGTCCAGGGCAAACAGCGAGACCGCCAGCCCGAGGCCCACCAGAAGCAGGGGAGCTGCCACACGCGTGAGAGATACCCCGGAGGCCTTGAGCGCGGTCGTCTCGTTGTGGCGCTCGAGGACGGCGGTCGTTCCCAGAAAGGCGATCAAGAAGGCAAGCGGCAACATGTCGCGTACGATCTGCGGTAGCGAGAGGAGATAAAACGTCACGACGACTTCTCCGGGCGGTTGGTTGTGGCTGAGCTCGCTGAGGTTTTCGGCCAGATTGACGGTGATCCACAGCCCGCAGACGGCAAGCATGACCAGGACCAGGAACACCACGCAGGTGCGGATAAGGTAGCCGTCGAGGATTCCAAGGGAGAAAAAGCGACTGCCGTTGGCTCTCCAAGGCGGCCGCAAGCGGGCCGCTGTCCTCACCGGTCGATTGACGAGCCGGAGCAGACGACCGAACGAGGAGCGTATCCGCTCGACGCGGTTGGAGGCGGGGGAGGCGTGGTGGATACCGGCGCGTCGGAGGCGGACGAGCAGGGCAGCAGCGACGATCGCCAGAACCAGGTTCGGAAGCCAAGCCCCGATAGCCGGCGACAGCGCCTGGGAGGCCACCATGTACTCTCCGCCCATGAGGAGAACGTAGTACAGCATCACGACGAGTACCGAGGCCGTGAGCCCGAACCCTCGACCACCGCGGCGGTTCCTGACCCCCAAAGGAAACGCCACGAGCACGAACACGAGCGTGGCAGCCGGTAGAGCCACTCGCTTGTGGAGCTCGTAGACAGCCTCCCGACAATCCTCGGGGCTCGTGTCGGGAGCCTGCGCACGCTCGTACAGCTCTGCAGAAGAGGTAGCCACAGGGCCCATGCGGATCCGTTGATTGCGGTCGGATCCCTTCGGCCGGAGGTAAATCTCGAGGGTGCGGTTGAAGTTCTGGCGGTACTTCTCGGGATGGTCAGGCTGTAGAAGGTGGGTTGTCGCGTCGTTCAGCGCCAGCGTTGCCGAGCCCTCGATCGGGTTGGCCGTGAAATGCCCGGAGCGGGCCAACACGACCTGCTCCTCGAGTGGGTTGTTGAGGTCGAACAGCACGATGCCGCTCCAGGCACCGGTCGTGGGCTCGATCTTATCGACGTAGAGCAGATACCCCTGGAAGTCCTCCACGAACTCTTTGGCTTGAAGGATCGACAAGCCAACCGACAGCATGAGCCGCCGTTTCATGCTCTCCAGCGCCAGATTGGTCCGCGGAACGATCACCCAGTAGTTGACGAGGTTGGCCGCGAACAACAGGAATCCGATGAGCGCCAGCGGGCGGGCGATGCGGGTCGGGCGCACTCCGCAGGCTTGGATCGCCACCAGCTCCGAATCGCCCGACCACCTCGCAGAGGTGAGGAGGGCTGCGAACAGCATGCCGATTGGAATTGTCAGGACGAGGATATTCGGCAAGCTCAGGGCTAACAGTTGAAACGCCGTGGCCGCCGGGACGCTTCGCGAGACCATGAGCTCGGCCAGCCGGAAAAGGACGTTGATGAGCAGCATGAACGTCGTCACCCCGGTTGCCAGGCCGAGAGTGGGGAGAGTCTCGCGAACCACGGCGCGGGCGACGATGAACCGGCGGCGACTTCTCACGAAAAGCGATGGTACGACGAACCGCAGCCACTAGCCAGCCCACGAGAACGCGTCGTTGCATCGACAGGTTCAACGCTGCCGCTGACCCAGCTCGGAGAGTGCACAGGGTTTTCCACAAGGCCCGCTGCTTCCACAACCCTTTCGACATTGGCAATGTCTGATAAGGAATATTATGTTAACTTTCGTTCGAGAAGACGCTCTCGTGGCGGATCCGCCTTCGTGCTCACGCTCGTTGTGTCTTCGAAGAACCTGAGGTCGATTACGGCGCAGCGGTAGCCTCTGCCGCGACCACCTCTTCTTCCGGCCGCGTCAGCTTGTCGTCGAGCTCGCCGCGTCTGAGCTGCTCCAACAACGCCTCGAGGGTGCTGATAACCTGCTCCCGCGAGACGCCGGGCTGGCGAAGCGACAGCGAAAGATGAACGGGAGCGCCTGCCGCCGGCCTGAAACGCAGAGTGATCGGACGGAAGCGCGGTGCCGCTGCTGCCGCGGAGGCTCCTCCCGCTGTCGTGGACTGCGAACGCGGTGAGCTCTTGGCGGACGCCCGGACCGCCTCCCGATCGAGGTTCTGCTCGGCGATTTCCTGTACGAGCCGTTCCATCTCCTCGATCGACTCGGCCCTGGCAACGACGAGCAGAACGCTCTTGGCTGTGATGTCGGCATGCCGACAAAGATCACGGATCGCCGGTGGAACACGCAGGAGGCTGAGCGCCTCGGTGACTGTGCTGCGGGCCTTTCCGAGCGCTCGCGCGACCTGTTCGTGGGTGTAGCCGTACTTGTCGACCAGGGTCCGAAAGCCCTCCGCCTCCTCGAACGGTGTCAGATCTTTGCGCTGAAGGTTTTCGACCAAGGCGATTTCCAGCGCTTCCTGGTCGGTGGCGGCGAGCTCGAGACACGGGACCTCGGTGAGTCCGGCCTCGACCGCAGCGTGGAAGCGGCGCTCGCCAGCGATGAGCTGGTACCCGAGCTCTCCGGGTCGGCGCCGGACCAGCAACGGCTCGAGGACGCCTCGGGCCTTGACGGAAGCCACGAGCTCATCGAGATCGCCGAGATTCGCTCGCGGCTGCTCGCGGTTGGTCTCGATACGATCGAGCGGCACCATCAGGCCGACGCCGACGATCGAGTGGTTCGCCAGCTCCTCCACGAAGTGGCGGTCGTGGCGCATCTTGCGGTGCTCGGGTAAGCCCCTGCGGCTAGACACGGGCAATCACCTCTTCGCACAGTGCGAAATACTCCAGAGCGCCGGTCGACTGGGGCGCATGCTCGAAGATCGACACGCGGTAGGCCGGGCTCTCCTCGAGCCGCACCGAACGTGAGATGACGGTCGAAAAAACCTTCTCACCGAACACCTCCGCGATCTGATCGTGGATATCCCGGGCGAGCACCGTTCTGCGGTCGTGGAGGGTGATGAGGACCCCGAGAAGCTGCAGATCGGGATTGGCCCGCACCTTGATCTTCTCGTAGGTCTCGAGGAGGTCGTCGGTTCCTTCGAGGGCGAAGTACGAGGACTGGATGGGAACCAACAGGTGCGTCGCTCCCACCATCGCGTTCACGGTAATGAGACCGAGTGTCGGCGGGGTGTCGATGATCACGTACTCGTACTCGCCCTGGATCGAAACCAGACGATCCTTGAGCCGGAAGTGCGCGTCGAGCTCCCCGGTCAGCGAGGCTTCGAGCTTGGCGAGCGAGATCCGTGCTGGCGCAAGGTCGAGGCTCGGGATCCGACTGGGTAGGACGATATCTTTCAGCGTAGCAGCTCCGGTCATCACCTCGTACATCGATCGCTGCACCTCGTGTGGATCGAGGAACGACAGCGTGCTGTTGCCTTGAGGATCGAGGTCGATGAGCAACGTTCTACGGCCCCGGTGAGCGAACGCGGCAGCCAGGTTGATGGCGGTGGTGGTCTTGCCGACTCCACCTTTCTGATTGGCGATGGTGATGATCATGTCACTCCGTCACGCCTGGGTGCGCACTTTATCGACCCCATGGAAAGGCTGTCAAGGCGCACTTCTCCGATCGCCGTCGTCACCCTCCCCCACTCCCTGCGACCGCTGGGGCACCTACTCTACATGTTGTACTTGCCGAGTTGATCCGGTCCGAGCGACTCCAGCCACTCGCGGAGGCGCTCCTCCTCATCCTCCTCGGCGGAGTCTAGGGTGTGGGCTGCCCGGAACACCTCCTCGACGACGCGAATCGGTGCTCGGCACCGCAGCGCCAAGGCGATAGCGTCCGAGGGCCGAGCGTCGATCTCGTGGCTTTGGCCTCGCGCGTCACTGAGCAGGATCTTGGCGTGGAAGGTGTTCTCGACCAAAGCATGAACCATCACGCCCTCGACCTTGCCGCCGAGGCTCTCGACCATCGACCGCAGCAGGTCATGAGTCATGGGTCGAGGGGTGCCCACGCCCTCTAGCTCGAGCGCGATGGCGTTGGCTTCAAAAAGCCCGATCCAGATCGGTAAGAAGACGTTCTCGTTCGGCTTCTTGAGGATGACGATGGGGGTGTTCGACACGGGATCGAGGATCAGCCCTCTGATCTCGACCTCCACTGGGCGAATGGCCGTCGCCGGCATCGTCTTCACATCCACAATGTCAGGCAAGGCGCTGGTACTGTCAAGCTCTGCGTCGTGGCGCCCCTCCCCGACTCCCCTCCGCCATTGGGGCGCGGGCGGATGCAAGGCCTCCGACTACCGGCCCGGGCGATGCATCAACCCGACGCCCCACCAACGCGTGCGCGCTTGCCCCCGTGATCTCGATCCGCACCAGCTGCCCAGCGGTGAGCCCCTCCCATCCCTGGAAGTTGACGACGCGGTTGTCACGACCCCGCGCCTGCCAAAGCCCGGCACCTCGTTTCGCCACACCGTCCACCAGCACCTCGACGACCGTGCCGACCAGCTCCCGGTTGAGCGCGAGCTGGATTTTGGCCTGCAACGCGAACAACTGCGAGATGCGGGCCTTGGTCACCGCTGGCTGTACGACGTCACCCATCTCCGCAGCTGCGGTCCCGGCCCGGGGCGAGTACACGAACCCGTAGAGCTGGCCGAAGCGCACCCGTTCGACGAGCGCGAGCGTGTCCTGGAAGTCGGCCTCGGTTTCGCCCGGAAACCCGACGATCACGTCGGTGGAGAGGTTCAGGTCCGCCCGCGCCTCCCGCAAGCGGTAGATGACATCCAAGTAGCGGTTCCGGGTGTAGCCTCGCGCCATCCGTCTGAGCACCCGGTCGGAGCCGGATTGGAACGGCAGATGCAGGTAGCTCCCGAGCACGGGAAGCTCGCCCACGACCCGGACGAGATCCGGCGTGAAATAGCGTGGGTGCGAGGTGATGATCTGGAGGTTCCACAGCTTCTCGACGGTTGCCAGCTCGGCCAACAGCTCAGCCAGGGTCGCGCCGCTGCGCGGGCAGCGGTAGGCATTGACAGTCTGCCCGAGAAGCGTGATCTCTCGAGCCCCGTGGGTTACCAAACGCCGCACCTCGGCCACGATCTCATCGCGCGGTCTACTCACCTCGCCACCGCGCGTTCGCGGAACCACGCAGTAGGTGCACCGCTGGTTGCAGCCGTGGATGACTGTCACGAACTGCCTGGCGCTGTCCGGGCGGGCGATCGCATCGGGGTCATAGGAGACCGTTTCGAAGCCGGTGCGCTGCTCTCGCTGCCCGCCTTCCCAGGCGTCCAGCGCCAGGCCCAGGTCGTCGATCCGACCCGGTCCCAGGATGAACCCGACGGCTGGCAGCCTCGCCAGAAGTCGTTCACCCTCCTGCTCGGCAACGCAGCCGCAAAGCCCGACGACCTTCGGCCGCCCGCTCGCTTTCCGCCACCGCCGCAGCTCGCCGAGCCGGGACACCACCTTCTGGACGGATTTTTCCCGCACGGCACAGGTGTTGAGGAGGGCGACATCCGCCTCTTCCGCCCGTGGAGCCGGAACCAGCCCGCGGGCACGCAGTACCCCCTCGAGCCTCTGGCTGTCGAGCACGTTCATCTGACAGCCCCAGGTTTCGACGAAGTAGGTGCCGAGAGCTGGATTCTCGCCGGTACCGTGCAAGCCTCAGCTCCCCCCCTCGGAACCGCCTGGTCGGATCGGTGTGGGCGTTGGCGGGCGGCGCGGCGTCGGTGTCGTGCCCGGAGGAGGCGTCTCTTGCGGTGGCCTGGGCTGGACCCGGCCTGCCCGAGCTGGTGGCAGTGGCTCGCGGAACCAGCCCGGTGGGACACCCTCGCGGTCGGCCGCCGCGAGCACCACCTCCGGGCCTTTCCGCAATGCCTCGAGCTCTTTTTTCGCCTCTGCAAGCTGCGCCAATGCGCGGTCCCACGCCGGCTTGATGACGCCATCGCGGTATGCTGGGTCATCCCAGCGGTAGAAATCCTGCTGCAGCCGCGCCGCCTCTGACTGCAGATCAGCCACTTGCTTCTCCTGGGCAGGGATGCGGGCACGTGCCTCGGCGTAGGCTTGCTGCCAGTACCTCTTGCGGGACTCGTCGAAGCCGGAAGCCAGAGAGCTCTGTCCGCTCGAATGGGCTGGTTTGGCGGTCGTGAGCTGCACGCCCTCGGCCAAGCTCTTCACGGCTGCGTTGTCGAGTCGCCGCGGCTGGTCGGCTGGGAGCTTGAGCTTGATGTGCCGGGCTACCTCGGCGAGGCTCTGGCCACGAGGAGCCGAAGTCGACCCCCCCTTGTTGAGGAGGATGCCAATCGGGGAGGTCGGCACCGGCGTCGGTGTAGGGGTCGGTGTTGGCGTAGCCGCCGCGAGCAGGAGCCCAGCCCAAGCCAAAGCGCTCATCACTCACCTCCTGAAGCAACTATGGGGCGCAGCTCCCGGCGCGTCCATACCGATCCTCGATCCGGACCACGTCACCGAGCTCGGGGGTTGAGACCTCGATGAGCCGGACCTCGGTCACCGCCACCAGCCGGTGCACCACCCCTGGGGGGATGTGTTGCACGTCTCCCGGCTGAAGTACCAGCCGCTGCTCGCCCGCGCTTTCGGGGCTCGCCCGCAAGTGCAGCTCACAGATACCATCGAGCACCCGCATCGTCTCGTCCTTGACACGGTGGTACTGCAATGACAGCTCGTGGCCTGCGCGCACGGTAAGGATCTTCCCGACGTAGCGCTCGGTCTCGGCGAAGATCTCCTCGCCGCCCCACGGCTTGTCGACGAATCGGCTCACAGACGTATCCTCACCTTGACGTGTGCGAGGAGGGCCGAGAGCTGCTCCAGCAGGTACTCCTCCACCTCCTTGGCGGTGGCGAGTTCGAGCGCCCGGTTGGCGATCCGCCTCGCCTCCCTGAACGAGAGTGCACGTACCAACCTTCTCACCACCGGCAAGGCGGCCGGGTGGAGCGAGAACTCCCGGAGCCCCATTCCGACCAAGACGGGAACCGCGAGGGGGTCGGCCGCCATCTCGCCGCACAGCGAGACCGTGATCTGGGCATCGTGTGCGACCGCGATCACTCGGTGGATGAGCCTGAGGACAGCCGGATGAAACGGTCGGTACAGCTCGGACACATACTCGTTGGCGCGGTCGACGGCCAGCGTGTACTGGGTCAGATCGTTGGTACCGATCGCGAAGAAATCGACTTCTTTCGCCAAGTGCTTGGCGATCAGGGCCGCCGACGGCACCTCGATCATGACACCCACCTGGAGACGATCGGGGAGCGGGTGACCCTCGGCACGCAGCTCTTCGCCGTAGCGCGCGAGGAGAACCCGAACTGTCTTGACCTCCTCCACATGGCCGATGAGCGGCACCATGATCCGGAGCAATCCCTGCCCTCGGCTAGCGGCCCGCAGCAGCGCCCGCAACTGAGTGCGGAAAAACTCAGGCTTCCGCAGACAGAGACGAACGCCACGCAGGCCCAGGACCGGGTTGTCCTCTGGGTTGCCCAGCAGCTCGCGCGCCAGCTTCTTCCCACCCAGGTCGTACGTTCTCACCGTGACAGGCTGCCCCGGGAAAGCCTCCAGGAGTTGGCTGTACGCCTCGACCTGCTGATCCTCGTCAGGCAGCACGGGGCTCGCCTGCATGAACAAGAACTCGGACCTGAACAGGCCGACTCCCCCGGCCCCGCCGGCTTTGGCGGCGGGGATCTCGTGGAGCAGGTCGATGTTCGCCAGTAGCTCCACCGGGCGGCCGTCGACGGTGGTAGCCGGGAGGTGGGCCGTAGCCAACAGCTCTCGTTGGCGCTGCTGGTATTCCTCGGCTCGCAGGCGGTATACCTGCACGAGCGCCGGCTCGGGGTCGACGATGACGTGGCCCTCGAAGCCGTCGACGATGACCATGGCCGCGCGCTCCATGGCGGGCACCACCTGGGCAACTCCTACCACGGCTGGGATACCGAGCGACTTGGCGATGATCGTGGTGTGGGAGGTGATCCCACCTGCCTCCGACACGAAGCCACCGACGGAGCCGGAAGAGAGCTGGATCGCCTGTGACGGCGGGATATCGTCCGCCACCAGGATGGCGCCGTCAGGGGCCTCACCCAGCCTCGGACTGGCCCTCCCCTGGAGTGCCCGCTGGAGCTGTGCCGCCACGTCCAGGAGGTCGGTTCGGCGCTCGCGAAGGTAGACGTCGCCGAGCCCTTCGAATTGCCCCAGCATGACCTGGATGACCTCCTGCAATGCCCACTCAGCGTTGGCCGACTCCCGCCGGATCCTTTCCTCCACCTGGCTGAGCAGCGTTGGGTCCTCGGCCATCAGGCGGTGCGCCTCGAAAATGGACGCGTACTCGTGGCCGACCGTCGTCCTGGCCTGGGCGGCCAGGTCCGAGAGCGCCATCGCCGCGCGTGCGGCGGCCTCGTGCAGCCGTTGTACCTCGGCCTCGACGCGGTCGGGTGAGAGAAAAAGGCGCAGCACGGGCTGCGGTCGATTCTCCACCACCAGGGGCGGTCCGATCGCGATACCGGGCGAGACGCCCAGACCGACCAGCATCCTGGAGTAGCTCACTACTCGCCCTCCCCGAACCGCTCCTGGATCAGGGTCTCGAGGGCTCTGAGGGCATCCATCTCATCCTTGCCGACCGCCTTGACGGTCAGCCGGCTGCCGCACGGGGCAGCCAGCAGCAGCAGGCCCAGAATCGACTTGCCGTTGACCTCTTCCTGGTTGTGGGCGACGCTGATTTGCGACGCGAAACGCGATGCGGTGTGCACGAACTTCGCGGCAGCCCGAGCGTGCAGACCGAGTCGGTTGACGAGCTCGAGCTCAAGCTGGGCCATGGGCTCCACCCTTCCACGGCCTCCGCTCCAAGATCTCGCTCACCACATAGATGCTCTTCTGGCCCTTGTCGGCCACGACGCGAGCCAGTTGGCGGAGTGAGGTGCCGTTCTGGCGGCGAACGCTCGCCAGCTTGATGAGCATCGGCAGGTTGGCGCCGGTGATGACCTCAGAACGCGCCGGGTCCAAAAACCCGAGCGAGAGATTGGTTGGCGTGCCGCCGAACATGTCAGTCAAGACGATGACCCCCGAGCCCGTGTCGAGCTCCTGAAGAACGTGCCCGATCTCCCGCTTGGCGGCTTCCGGATCGAGGTTCCACTCGAGAGTGATGGCCCTCGCCTGCTCGACCAGCGCCGGCTCAATGGCTCGAGCCGCTGCCAGCAGCTCGGCGGCGAGACGCCCGTGCGAGATGACCAGCACCCCTACCATTGGGCGGATTATTCCAGGACCGGTTCCGCACCGCAACCGCCCGCTCCCCGGGGGACCTCGCTCAACGATCGCGGTCGCGGTGCTGGACCGTGACCGCCCATTGGGCGGATACCAGGTGCGCCGCCATCCGCTCGGCGAAGTACACCGACCGGTGACGCCCGCCCGTGCAGCCGAAGGCGAGGAGCACCCAGCTCTTGCCTTCCTTGCGATAGGCGGGCATCAAGGTGTCACAGAGGTCGCGGATCCGCTCCCAGGTGGCGACGACCTCCTCCTGAGCGTCCAACCACTGGCGCACCGGAAGGTCATCTCCGGCGAGCGGGCGCAGCTCGGGCACGAAGTGTGGGTTCGGCAAGCAGCGGACGTCGAACAGGAGATTGGCATCCGGCGGCAGCCCATAGCGATAACCGAAGCTCTCGCAGCGCACCACCAGCGGTAGGGCAAGATCGGTGGAAGAGAAGCGAGCCGCCACCAGCGCCCGAAGCTCGTGCGGTGTGAGACCGCTGGTGTCGAGCACTTCGTCGGCCACGTTTCGCACCCCCGCGAGGTCGGAACGCTCCCTGGCAATAGCCTCGCGCAGCGGCATGGATCGGTAAGGGTGGGGCCGCCGTGTCTCCGAAAAGCGCCGCTCGATGGCCTCATCACTGGCCTCGACGAAGACCAGACGCAGACCTGGATAGCTCTGCTTGAGCCGGCACACCAGCCCCGGCGCGCCGACCGCAAACCCGGGCACGCGAACGTCCACCACCACCACCCACGGCGGTGTCGCCTTGTTCCATACCTGGGCGAACAGCGGCTCGATGAGCTCGAGCGGCAGGTTGTCCACGCAACGGTAACCGAGGTCCTCGAAGCAGTGGGTGACGACGCTCTTGCCGGCGCCCGAAAGACCGCTCACGACGATGCCGCGTGGCGCTTCGGCGCTGCTCACCGGCGCTCCAGATCCTGGTCGTGGCGCTGCAGATAGTCCCGTGCGTGGTCGGGCAATCCGCGCTGATACAGGAGGTACTTGCGTGCGGCGCTTTCGACCATGAGCGAGAGGCTTCTCCCGGGCGCTACCGGAAACGTCAAGGACGGCCGTCGGATCCCCAGGATCTCCTCCGTGCTCTCACCGAGGCCGAGCCGCTCGAGATGCCCGTTCTGGCCCGGCACGAGGTTGATGACCAGGTCGATCGGCTTGGTGTCGCGGACCGCCACGACCCCGAAGAGCTGCTCGATCGAGATCAACCCCAAACCCCGAACCTCCATGAGCCCGCGCACCGCCTCGGGCGCCTGGCCGAACAGCTCGTCGTTACGGAGGCGAAACACCTCGACAACGTCGTCGGCGACCAGCCGGTGGCCCCGATACACCAGCTCCAGAGCGCACTCCGATTTTCCCGAGCCCGACTCGCCCAGCAGCAGGACACCGATCGCGAAGACATCGAGCAGGTCGCCGTGCAGCGTCTGGCGGGGCGCCAGCAGCAGCTCGAGGAGGTTACCCAGGCGCTCGATCAGCAGGGAGGTCGTCGCGGTGCTGACCGTGAGCGGCACCCCACAGCGCTCACAGTCCTCCGCGAACCGAGCCGCCACCCCGTCCATTTCCTTGCTGACCGCGATCAGCGGAGGCTCGAGCTCGACCAGCTCACGCACCCGCTGTCGACACAGCTCGGACTCGAGGGTGGCGAGAAAGTCCGCCTCTCCCGAGCCCAGAACCTGCACCCGCCCCGGTTTGACGGAGGCGAGGAACCCGGCCAGGGCGAGACCCGGCTTCTGCAACCGGGGGTTGGTGATCACCCGTCGCAGACCGGAGGCGCCGGCGACGACGCGCAGCCCAAGGTGTGAGGGGCGGGAATCCTGAAGCAGACGCTCGACCGGCACACCGTCAGTCGCGTGGCTCACGCAGCGTTCTCGATCCTCCCCAGGGCTGCGACCAGGTTGTCGGCCTGGCTGGCGGTCTGGAACACCTTCTTCGCCTGGGGGTTGCGAAGCAGACGGGCGATGGTGGCAAGGACTTGCAGGTGCGCTGCTGGCTGCTCGCGCGGAGAGAGTACGAAGAAAAACAGCCGCGCCGACTCCTGTGAAGGGCCGAATGGGATCGCTTCCGGGAGCCGGCAAAACGCGGCGACGATCGAACGCAACCCAGGCACCTTGCAGTGGGGAATCGCGACCTCCTCGCCGACGACTGTCGCCCCCAGCCGTTCGCGATCGAGCAGCAGATCCACCAGGTCTTGCGAGCTGCGCACCGCTCCCTGCTGCGCAAGCCGTTCGGCCACGTGGACCAGAACCTCCTCCCGCGTGTGCGCCGGGACATCCAGGAACACGTGCTCAGGCTTGAGTAGGAAGCTGAGCTTCACGGGTCGATCGTCCGACGCCCGGTCTAGTACTCGGGGGTGACCAAGACGTAGGTCCGGTCACGGCGACGGTGGAGCACGTTGATCTGGTCCGAGCTGGCCTCCCTGAAGAGGATGAAGTCCTCGCCCGAGCTTTCGAGCTGCAGCACCGCCTCCTCGACCGACATCGGCACCACAGGCATGTGCTTGCTCTCGACCACCCGCGGCGGCCCGCTGCGTTCTGACTCGGCCGGTGCCGCCTGCGGCCGCCGAGTGCCCTCGCCCTCCTTGCTACGGGGCCGTTTTCGTGAGGTCAAGCGCTGCTTGCTCCGCCGGGCCTGCTGCTCGAGGCGGGCGACCACCTCCTGCAACGAAGTGGCCCAATCCGGCGTCTCGGCCGAGGCCTGGATCTCGAAGTCCTTGCCACGGATGAATGCATCGAGACCGGTGCGATGGCGTTCCTGGTTCACCGTCAGTCGCGCCTCGAGCACCGCATTGAAGTACTTGGCGAGCCGTTTGAACTTCTTCTGCGCCAGCGTCCGTTGCTGCTCCGTCAGCTCCGTGTTCCTGGCGATGAACTCAAGCTCCATGTCTCCTCCGCGCCTGGTTTCCGGCCGCAGTCGGTATTGTAGCTCACCGGAGCGCCCGACGGCGCTGCTCCGACGAGAGAATTCCCTGCTCTTCCCTGTATTTCGCCACGGTTCGACGAGCGATTCGAACACCTACCCGGTTGAGCTGGCGGGCGATGCGCGCGTCCGACAGGGGCCGGTCAGGATCCTCGCCACCGATCAGCTCCTTGATGCGCTGCTTGACCACCATCGACGAGAGGTCGCCCTCGACCGCCGAGGCGATCGCCGAGTGGAAGAAGTACTTCAGTGGCAGCACACCGCGCGGCGTGGCGATGTACTTGTTGGCCACGACCCGGCTCACGGTCGACTCGTGCATCCCGATGTCGTCGGCGATGTCGCGCAGCACCAGCGGTTTCAGGTGCGCGACACCGTGCTCGAGGAACTCCGACTGGCGGCGGACGATCGCCTGGGCGACCTTGAGAATCGTGCTCTGCCGCTGCTCCACCGAGCGTAAGAACCACAGCGCCGAGCGCATGCGCTCGCGGAGATAGGCGCGCGACTCACTGTCGAGCGAGCGCCCCTGCAGCATCCGTGCGTACCGAGAGGAGAGCTGGAGGCGGGGCAACCCATCATCCACGAGCGATACCTGCCACCCGTGCTCCATCCGCCGCACCTCGACATCCGGCTCGACCGGGCTGTTGCCCGTGGGTCCGAGCGCAGCCCCGGGGTGTGGTGTCAAGCGCCTGAGCACCGCAACGAGCGAGCGGACCTCTTCGTGGGTGAGACCGAAACGTCGCTTCAACGCCTCCCAGCGCTGATTCAGGACATCCGAGAACGCCACCGCGACGACCTCCCGGACCCGGCCGAGAAACTCTTCCCCTCCTTCGGCGAGCTGCCTGTCGATCTGCAGCAGCAGGCACTCTCGAAGGTCGCGCGCGCCAATACCGGGAGGGTCGAGGCGCTGCACCACGGCAATCGCCTCGTGCACCAGCTCCACGTCGACCCCGAGTTGGTTTGCCAGCTCCTCGACGTCCAGCCGGAGATACCCGTCCGGCTCGAGGTTGCCGATGATGAACTCGCACACGCGCAAGAGCTCGGGCCGGACATCGACCAGCCGCACCTGCTCGCACAACGCCTCGTACAAGCTCTGCTCAGCGCTCGAGGCGTTATCAACAGGGGTGTCCTCGTCGTCGTCCCAGGTCGGTGCAACCACTGGAACGTCGTGAAGGTAGTTGGAGAACAACGCCTCCAGCTCCACCTCTTCGAAGGCATCGGGGGCGGTCGCCGGCTCCTCGGCCGCCTCGAGCTCGACGATCTCTGCCGCATCGGAACGAGTCGCGACCTCGCTCTCGTTCGGCACCGTCACTTCCTCCGACGAGGCCTCCTCGTTGAGCTGGGTTTCCTCGTCGGCCGGGGCATCCTCACTCATCTCCAGCAGCGGGTTGACCTGCACCTCCTCCACCAGCGCCTGCTCAAGCTCGAGGCGCGAGAGCTGCAGCAGCTTGATCGCCTGCTGCAGCGTCGGCGTCATGACCAGCTTCTGCGCCAGCTTGAGGTTCAGTCGTTGCTCGAGTGCCATGGTCTAGAGCTCGAAACCTTCGCCGAGGTACACCTGCTGTACCATTGGGTCCCGTGCGAGCCGTTCCGGGTCGCCGCTACCAAAGACCTTGCCGTCCTTGATGATAGAGGCGCGATCGGTGATTTTCAAGGTATCGCGCACGTTGTGGTCGGTGATGAGGATGCCGTAGCCGCGATCGCGCAGGTGACGGATCAGCTTCTGCACCTCCAGCACCGTGATCGGATCGATTCCGGCAAACGGCTCGTCGAGCAGCAAAAACCGTGGAGACGCCACGAGGGAGCGGGCGATCTCCAACCGCCGCCGCTCTCCGCCCGAGAGGGTATCGGCGCGCTGGTGCTGTACCTTGTCGAGCCCGAACTCCTCGAGCAGCTCGGCCACGCGCAGCGCTGCGTCCTGACGGGGAGTGCCGAGAAGCTCCATCACACCAGCGAGGTTTTCCTCCACGGTCAGGCGCCGGAAAACGGAGGGCTCCTGGGGCAGATACGAGATCCCCAGCCGGGCGCGCTTGTACATCGGCAACCAGGTGACATCCTGCTCTCCCAGCAAGACGTTTCCACCATCCGGCTCGATGAGCCCCACCAGCATGTAGAAGGTCGTGGTCTTGCCTGCCCCGTTCGGTCCCAAAAGCCCAACCACCTCGCCCGCGTGAACGTCGAGTGAAACCCCGTCCACGACCGTGCGCTGGCGGTAGCGCTTCACGAGATCACGGGCTGCGAGTTGGATAGCACCTATGGCTGCCTCCGGGCGGGCGTCGGTGATGGCGTCCGATCAACGGGATGGTACAGCGTCTCGCTGGGGCTGTCCTCCCCCCCCGTGACCATCACGTTCCCGGTTTGCCGTCGCCAGGAGAGGCGGTCACCCTTGATCTGACTGCCGTCGACCTCTTTCACCACCACCGGGGTCCCCCACATCTCGAGCAGGTCCTCTCCGACGTCGATGCGTCCACGCTGACCGGTAAGGATGCGGCCGGTGGAGATCTCGGTGATGCTGACCCCGCTTTCCAGCTCGACGCTTTGTGCCTTCCCTGTCTCGTCCATTTTCACGAAAAGTCGGCCGCACCTCGCCCGACCGCGAACGTCGTCGACTTCGACCTCCCCTTCGAACACCATCTCGCCGGCGCTCCGCCGATACTGGAGGTGCCGGGCGCGCACCACGAGCTCGGAGTCACCCTCCCCACCTCGCTGAGCCAGAGGTGCTCGAGTGAGCACCTGCCCTTCGCCCGTCACCTCGTCGCGCGACGGCTCGTAGGTAAGCTGATCGGCCCGGATCAGGCGGTCCTGTTGCCAAACGCGGGCATCGCCCGCAAGCTTGAAGGAGCCTCCCGCAGGAGGGAGCTCGGCGGTGTCGGACGCGAACCGTGCCGGTCCTTCCTCCTCCGCGGGACCCACTGGGCGGTGGAAGATACCTCCAACCTTGCCGAAAGCGAGGATCGTCCCATCGCGCGCCCCCTCCAGCCGGTCACACCAGACGTCGAGCTGGAGGTCGCCGATCGTGACCCGCTGCCGAGGCTGTGGGAGCAGAGTGAAGGCCCGTGTTGCGAGCGCCACCTCGAGGCTACCGCCACGCCCCCACCGGGCACCCGACTCGACCAACACCTGACCGGTGGCGACCGCACGCACGGGCCGCCCCGTGTCGAAAACGAACCGTAGCCGCTCGGCTTCGAGACGCCGTGTCTCGCCTCCGGCGCCACCGATTTGGAACCCACACGACTGCCCCTGCCCCTCGAGCCACTCCCAGGCTCGCGACGTTCCCTCGCCCACCAGTCGCCAAGCCGCTAGCTCCTGCCACCCTGCTGCCACGTCCAACCACCGCACCCAGATCCAGCCCGGCGTTGGCATTGCCGCCGCCGCGAGACGCAAACGCCCGTCGTCGGCTCGTTCGATCGATGCGTCGCCCGCCTCGACGTCGATCGAGCTGTGATCCGGCAGCTGCCCACTGAGGCGGATCGGTCCGACCAGATCCAGGCGCTTCGGCTCTCCCTCCTCCTCCGCGAGCTGTAGACGGGCACCCGCTGCCCTGGCCTTCAAGCCTTCCTGGAGCAGCTCGAGACCCTCGGGAAAGACGACCAGGGCCCGCTTGCGCTCGTAGCGGAGCCGTGGGCTCAACAGCACGAGCGACTGGTTCCCTCCTTTGCGTCGCAGCCCGAGGGAAACGCCCCCCGACAGCTCGAGGATGTCGTCTTTGAGCTGCGCTCGGGCGCTGTCCGCTACCCCTGCCCACCCTGGACCGGCCAGCGCCACCGGCCCTTCGCTCTCGAGCCGCAGCTCATTGCCCCGGTAGACGAATCCGGCGCCGCGCACGGCGATCCCACCGCGCAGCGAGAGCAGCGTCTCGCCCACCGTCCTCGCCTCTTTCTGACCGACGTGAAAGCGGCCCTTGTCGGCGGTGAGGCCATAGCTGACTCTGCCTTCCGAGTAGAAGGTCACCTGCACGCCGGAAAGCTCGGCCCAACCGTTGTCGTACTCGGTGCCCTGGCGGGCAGCGATGCGGAAGGACAGGTCGGGTCCGTAGGTCTGGTTGAACTCGACGCCCTTCTGGATCCGTACCGGCCGCTCCCCGTTGCTGGTCGGGGGAGGCTCCTCGAGATCCGAGCCTCGGCCCGGCTTGGAGGTGAGCTGTCGTTGGATGAAGGCCACGGCCAGCCCCGTCAGCCAGACCAGCAGCAGGACGACCGAGCCGCGCCGCAGAAGGATGCGCCAGGCAGTCACCGTTCGCTGTACTTGCCAAGCGCTCGCAGCTTGGCTTGCCGCCGTCGCGGCAGCTCGTCGCGCCTCACCTTGCGCAGCTCGCCCAGGGCCTTGCGCAGCACGACCCCGACCGAACGGATCGCCTGAGCCGGGTCCAGATGGGCACCACCCGGAGGCTCGGGAACGATCTCGTCTGCCACCCCCAGGGCCTTGAGGTGGTTGGCCGTGAGGCGCAGGGCCTCGGCCGCCCTGGGTACCTGCGTCTGGTCCTTCCACAGGATCGCCGCGCAACCCTCGGGCGAGATCACCGAGTAGGTTGCGTGCTGCATCATCAACACCCGGTCGCCCACCCCGATCCCCAGGGCACCACCGGACCCACCCTCGCCGGTCACCACCACCACGATCGGCACCTCGAGAGCCGCCATCACCCTGAGGTTGTGGGCGATGGCCTCCGCCTGCCCGCGCTCCTCGGCGTCGATTCCCGGGAAAGCGCCGGGGGTATCCACGAAGCTCACCACCGGGCGCCCGAACTTCTCCGCCAACTGGAGAATGCGTAGTGCCTTGCGGTATCCCTCCGGGCGCGGCTGGCCGAAGTTCCGATACAACCGATCGCGGGTGTCCCGCCCCTTCTGGTGGCCGATGACGGCCACGGGCTCGCCATCGAACCGGGCCAAACCCGCCACCATGGCGGGGTCGTCGCCGAACCCGCGATCGCCGTGGAGCTCGACCCAGTCCGTGAACAACCCTTTGATGAAGTCGAGTGCGTACGGCCGCTCCGGGTGTCGCGCCAGCTGGCACTGCTGCCACGGTGTGAGGTTGCTCATGACGGCGCGCAACTCCCGTTCGAGCTCACGGCGCAAGCGCGCCGCTTGCGCTCGGCTGGCCGAGTCCGGCCGTTCCTCCGCGGCTTGGAGTTGGCGGCGAAGCTCCTCGATCGGAGCGAGAAACGGGGGCGTCGGGGTTCCGGCCATGGAACCGGACTGTAGTGACGTTGCCCCGGAATGACAAGCCCGACTCCGAGCGGACGGCACGCGTCACGGGTCGGATCTGGCCGTCATGTCGGCTAACTTCGTGCGTAGCCAGGTGGCCCGCTGCATGCGGCGGGCGACGGTATCTCGCCGAAACCGCCATTTCTGGGTGGCGGTGTCGGGGTTGTCGCGTCCCGGGGCGGGAATCGCCGCGGCGAGCGCCGCCGCCTGCTCGGCCGAGAGCGCTCGCGCGGGGCAGCCACAGTAGTGCTGGGCGGCAGCCTCGGCCCCGAAAAGCCCGGGGCCGAACTCGACGGTATTGAGGTAGATCTCGAGCACTCTTCGCTTTCCCAGTCGCCGCTCGAGCCAGAACGCGAGCCGTGCCTCCTCCAGCTTGCGGCCAATCGACCTCTCGGCCGAGAGGAACAGAATCTTCGCCACCTGCTGCGAGATGGTGGAGGCTCCACGCAGCCGGCCGGCGTTGCGCCATTCCCTGAGGACCATCCAGACCTCCCGGGGATCCACGGCGCCGTGACCGAAGAAGTCGATGTCCTCGCCGACGAGTACCGCCACCACGAGGTTCTCGGAGATCTCACCCAACGGGCGGTAGACGTGCTCCGGCCGGCGGTGCAAACCTTCACCTTCCCACACCTCGACCTGGCGGCGCCAGCTCGCCCACTCCATCACCAGCGGACCGGCCCGCAGGGCGGCGAGGTCGACTCTCGGGCTCACCCACCACACCACGATTGAGCCAACGATGACCAGGATCGCCAGCAAACCCACGCCACACCCAGCTCGGCGTCGCCCTTGCCTCACGCTTCAGCCCCTCCGAGCCGGCGCGCCCTCGGGATACGGAGGTCGATCTCCTTCCAAACCTCGAGCGCTCCTGTGGCCCCGAGCAGTCCGGTCTGGGCATTCCCGTCGGTCCCCATCCACACCACGGTGACGTAACCCTTCCGCAAGGCCACGAACCACGAGTCCCGGCGCTCGTCGGTGGTTCCGGTCTTACCCGCCAACCACCCCTCGACCTGGCCAGCCAATGACGCCGCGGTGCCGTAGCGCGGAACACCCTCCAGCATCGCAACCACGGTGGCCGCACCTCTCGGGTCGAGCTCGATCGCACCCCCGTCGACGGCCTGCTCCCGCCACGTGGGGAAAGGTAACCGCCCCCGGTTGGCCAGTGCGGCGTAGGCCCGAGCGACCTGGAGCGGGGTGGCCTCGAACGCCCCCAGCAAGATCGCAGGATGCGGCGCTACGACGGTGAAGCCCAAGGCTCGCAGCCGGGCCGCCACCTCGTGGACCCCGACCGCAAGGCCGAGTCGCACCATCGGTACGTTCCGCGACTGCACGAGAGCCTCGGCGAGGGTCACCGCGCCTCGGTATCCACCGTCGCTGTTACGGGGCTCCCAGAGCTGGGTGCCCACCCGGACCTGCAGGGGCGTGTCGTCGAGCTGGCTGTCGGGTACCCACCCTCGATCGACCGCCATCGCAGCGACGAACGGCTTGACCAGTGAGCCAATTGGCCGCATCGCCGCACTGGCACGGTTGAACTCCCCGGGCGAGCCGGTCCGGCTGCCAACCAATGCCAGCACCCGGCCGTCGGTGGCGAGGACTACCGCTGCCACCTGGAGCGGATCCCCCGTCCGAGACAGCTCCCGCAAGCGAAAAGAGGCCGCCTCCAGGCGCTCGAGCGCCGCCGGCACCGCCTCGACCAGCGCCACCTGGAAGTCCGGATCGAGCGATGCGGCCAGCTCCCGCTTCTCCGCGTTGAGCTCGGCGAAAATCAGCTCCAGTGCCTGTCCCGCTGGCGGCCAGCGCAGCCTCCGCGGAGCCTGAGGCAGAGGTCGAGCCGCCAGGAGCTCGGCGGCTGAGGCGTCCAGATGCCCCTCTCGCACCATTGCTTGGAGCACCAGGTGGCGACGGGTCAGAGCCGCCTCCGGGTGAGCGAAGGGATCGAAGCGGTTGGGTGCCGCGATGAGACCGGCGAGCAGGGCGGCCTCGTCGATCTCGAGCTCCGACGATCGCTTTCCGAAGAAATAGCTGGCGGCTGGAGCGACGCCGTGGATCTGCCAGCCGCCGTCCTGGCCCAGGTAGATGCGGTTGAGGTAGGCCTCGAGGATCTCGTGCTTGCTGTACCGGAAATCGAGCAGAGCGGCGAGCCACGCCTCGAGGATCTTGCGCGGGAAGGTCCTCGAAGGACGCAGCATGAGTACCTTGGCGAGCTGTTGGGTGATGGTGCTTCCACCTTGCCGCACACCTCCAGCTACGAGGTCGCGCAGGGCTGCCCTCACCAAGCCACGAAAAGAGAGCCCGGCATGGGTCAGGAAGGCCCTATCCTCGATGTCGACGACGGCGGTGAGCAGGTTCGGCGAGATCTCGGCGAGCGGTATCGGCCACCGCACGACGTCGCCCGCCGCGACGGTGCCAATGACCGGCCCACGCACCGTGACCGCACCAACCTCTCGCCCGCCCGAGACGAGACGAAGGCCCGGCCTGCCAATCTCGATCGTCACGGCGGCTGTCACGTTCTGGCAGAGGCCGGGCCCGAGCACGAAACGGGCGCCATCCACAGCCATCTCGCCGTGACCGGGGGTCCAGGTCACCTGCCGGATACCGCGGCTTTGCAGGCTCTTGCGCAGGTCGGCTTCCGTCCACGGCTCGCCGTGCCTCAGCTTCAGGGGAGCGCCCAGCACCACGACGCCGGAGCGCCCCGGGTCGGCCATCGCTGCGTCCACCAGGTGGACGCCGTAGATGACGAGAAGAGCCGTGCCGCCGCACCCCAGGCCCACCAACACCAGCAGCCAGCGCAGCCAGACACGGCTACGACGGCACGTCTGCATCTCAGCGGCCGTCCTCCATCAGCGCGTTGCGACTCCGCCCCCGATGACCCCCGCTCGCTCGCCTCCACCCGGGTGGAGGGGGACAGCCGGAGGCGTACGGCGTAGCTCGTCGGCGATGGCGCTCCTGCATCCCCAGCCACGACGTGCCTTGGCTGCCGCTGGTGAAGCCCTGCGCGTCGGCCATCTCGTATCTCCGCCGGGCCCCTACGGCCGGCTGCGGGTCAGCAGCGCGGTGATGTTGTCGAGCCCGCCCTTGCGATTGGCCTCGGCGATCAACTGGTGCACCGTCCTGGTCACGTCGGCGCCGCGTAGCAACACCTCCAGGATTTCCTCGTCGGCCAACATGGTGTTGAGCCCGTCGGAACACAGGAGCAACTGGTCGCCCGGCTCGAGCTCGAACACGCCGACATCCACCACCGGTTCTTGCGCTCCGCCGAGAGCCCGAGTGACCACGTTCTTGAGCGGATGGGAGCGCGCCGCCTCCTCGGACAACAACCCGGCCACCACCTGCTCGTGAACCCAGGAATGGTCGGCCGTGAGTTGGCCGAGCTTGCCGTCACGCAGGAGGTAGGCGCGGCTGTCGCCCACGTGGGCGAGGGTCAGGTCTGGCTTTTTCCAGTCGACGAGGGCAACGACGATCGTAGCGCCCATCCCGCGCAGCCCATAGTCGCCGTCCACTGCCGCCGTGACCCGGCGGTGCGCTGAGAGGATGGCCCGGACGAGGCGGTTGGCTGCCAGACTGAGTTTGGGATCCCAGTCCTCCGGCCAGGTATCGCCACTGAAGCTGCGGGTTGCCTCAACCACCCGCTCCACCTCCCGCACCGCCAAATCGGCCGCCACCTCGCCGGCAGCGTGCCCACCCATCCCATCGGCGACGATGTACAGACCCAAGTCGTCGCGTACGAGGAGCTGATCTTCGTTGTGATGGCGCCGCAACCCGCGGTCGGTGAGCCCGAAAGTCTCGAACCTCACAGCGACCTTCCTTGCGGGAACGTCATGAGCGTCCCTCGCGCCCACTCAGGCCCTGCACCTGTCGGAGCCAGCTTTGCGCCGACTCGTCATCGGGAAGGAACCTCGCCGCTGTCTGTGCGAAGCGGAGTGCTCGCTGGAGCATGTTCGCCTTGGCGAACAGTCGCGACGCGTCCAGCAGGATCTTCGGGTTGTTGGGATCGATCTTCGCTGCCTGGTCCAGCTGCCGGAGCGCCTCATCGAGGCGGGCGGGCTGCTGGGCGAGAAACATTCCGTAGAGGTGGTGGGCCTTGGCACTTTGTGGATCGTGCGCGATGGCCTGCACGAACGCCTCGTCAGCCAGCCCGTGCTGACCTGACTTCATGCTGCTAAGGGCCCTGCCAAGCAGTGCTTTGGCGATCTCCTTGGGATCGGTCAGCGTCTCCTTGTTGCTGGAGTCGAGCTGCCTGTCGTAGCGGGAACGCTGGGCTGGATCGGAGAGCACGTTATAGGCCTCCGTGATCTCCTGGAACGCCTTTTCCGCCGCTGCCCGAGCCGAGCCTTGGAAACGATCGGGGTGGCGCTCGCGGGCAAGCCGGCGAAACGCAGCCCGAATCTCCTCGGTTGTCGTCTGGGCGTTGACGCCCAAAACTTCATACAAGGTTCGTTGACTCGCCATCGGCAATCGTCCAATCCTCGCTCATCATATCAGCCCACATCTCAACCACGGCGACTGACCTCCTCACGGGCAACCTTCCGGAGCGCTTCCGGTACCCCCCGATCCTTGCCCAGCAGTGACAGGTCGCGCTGGCTCAAGCGCCGGAAAAGGTTGAGACTGATTCCGGTCGGGACCTTGGGGTTGAAGCACAGCGCACGCAGGATGCCGTAGCGCCGCAACATCCGCTGCTTGGTGGCGATGATTCGGAATGCCTCCGGGTTGGCGCTGCGATTGCCGGCGATCTGCTCGATGTCGGCCTCGTTCATCTTCGGGCTGTTGATCACGGCCCGCACCACCAGCACCGAGCGGTCACGCACGAGGATGAACCGTTCCTCCCGGGTTCCCCTCAGCGCTGCCATGATCTTCTCGAACGTCGTCATCATCGAGATGCGCATGAAGGCATCGCGGATCTCCGGTGGGGCGCTCGGATCCGGCTCAGGCAGACGCGCGTCATCGGACTCAACACCCGGCCCGAGACCGGCGATCTGCATGCCGATCGCGCGGAGCTGCTGCAGTGCCTCCTCGATCGAGGGGCCCTGCTCGATTTTCGGTTGCACCTCCTCGGCTGTCGCCCAGACAATGGCTTTCTGGAGGAACTCCTCCTCGAACTCGCGGACTCGGCGGAGTACGTCCTGGCTGACGATCGGGTTGTGCTTGAGGTCCTCGAGAATCTCCAGGCACCCCATGATGCGCGTCTGGTTGGTGATCAGCGTGCTCTGGGTTCTGGCTGGCGCGCTCCGCGCCAGCCAGCGCAGCGTCTCGTCGGCGGTGCTGGGAAAGCGGATGATCTCGCCCCAGAGATCCTCGTCCTCCCGGCAGCGTGCGAGCAGGTCGATTTCCAGCGGATCCAGCTTCTCCACCCGCAGGGTGTTGACCAGCACCTCGGTCGAGAACTCGCCCAGGGAGGTTCGGGCCGCGCCCGAGATCTCCTCGTCGCCATCGTTGACCAGCAGCACCAGCACCCGAACCAGCTCTTCGCGGCTGACCGGAAGCAGGCCCTGGGCGGCGAACAACCGCACGTTGCGTGCGACCAGACCCTGCCTGATGTTATCGACGATCTCCTGCACCGGGGACGGAGCGGTCGGCTCGGACACGGTTCATTCTCCCGGCGTCTGGGTCGTGACGGCGCCACCCGCCAGCACCAGACGGATCACCTCTCCAGAACGACCGAGCCCGGTGCGCCTATCTCCGAGGTACTCGATGGCCTCGATCGCTCCTGCATCGCCGAGCACCAGCTCGACCGGCCTCCCGCCGGCTGCGACCTCCCAGACGGAGCTGGCAGGCATGAGCCGTGACTGAATGGCTTCGCCGGAGATACGCACCTGGACCCAGCATGCAGTAGCCGCGGTCCGTACCGTCAGCGTCCCCGGCGGGGCGGTCGAAAGAGGCTTCGGTGGCGGCGTCGGCTCGGGTGGCGGGCTGGGTGTCGGCGCCAGCATCGGCAACAGGGTCGCCGGGGTCGGAGCGACCTGCCCGCTGCCGGGGCCCTGCACCCGGGCAGCCAGGTAGAGAACCGCCGCCACACCCACGACGACCAGGGCCAGCCCAACGATCCACGGGCCCAGCCGCCGTGGCGCGCGAGGCAGCTCGTCGCTCAAACGGATGCTCTGGCTGCCTTGGAGCCAGCACTCCCAAGCCCGTTCGAACGCGGCAACCCAGCGTTCGGGGTCTTCACCGTACAGCTCCACGATCTGGCGGAGGAACAGCCTCCCGAAGGTGCGGCTGGGAAGCTTACCGAGCTCGCCCTTCTCGAGCGCCTCGATAACCCGGCGCGTGAGCTTCAGGCGCTCGCAGATCGTCTCGATCGACACCCCTGCCGCAGTACGGGCGCTTTTCAACGCCTCGCCGAGCTCCTTCGGGGTGCCAAGCTCCTGCGAGCTCATTGAGCCGACTCTAGTCAGTCAAGGCCGAGACTGCAAGAGGGGTCGGGGTACGAAACGCCGTCGGCGGCGGAACGGCGAGCCAGCAGCAGCTCGACGAGCGCGTTGCGCAAAGCGTCTGACACCTCCCCATCCCGCACGAGAACAGCGATCTCGGTGTCCGGCAACGACGCAGCCAGCCCAGTCAGGACCCCGAGTGGAAGCCGCCGCGAGCGCACAGCGGCACGGATCACAGCCTGCCGTCGCCCCCACGTTTCATGACGTAGTAAGGCGGTGAGGCAGGCGGGGCTCGGGTTGATGGCGAGGAGGCGGAGCGCCTCCTCTTCGGTGAAGCGTGGGTTGCCGAGCAGCGCCTCGATACACACCACCTCGGGGTCGGTCAGCAGCGCCCGTACGACGCCCCGAGAAGCGACCCTGGCGAGGCTGATCCGCTCGCCCAGAGTCATGCTGGCGAGGCGCTCACCGAGCTTCCTCTCAGCCTGGGCTTTGATCGCCGGCGCCGTGCGCGGGTCGCGACAGACCTCGTGGAGGTCGTGCCAGCCGAGATACGGGAGGACCTGCCACGCGAACGGGTGGCGGCAGGCCGGGTGCCGCACCACGAGCGTCGCGACCCGTCGCCGGCGCAGCACCCAGCGGCAGGTGCACAACCGGTCGATGAGGTCGCGTGGGCATTCCGGCCGACGCAGCACCGCCAGCAACTGCAGCTCCTCCGGCTCCCGCCCGGCGTCGAGCTCGGCCAGGATGGTGGCGAGCTCGGAAGCGGTTCGCTCAGCCATTGCGGGCGGCTGGAGCTAGTGCCCGCCCGCCTCGGGCTCGCCGAGGATCGCGAGCAGGCGCGGCTTCACCTCGGCCAGCAGCCCAGGGGTGCGCGCCTCCATCACCAGCCGCAGCAACGGCTCGGTGTTGGACGGGCGGACGTTGAACCACCAGTCGGCGTACTCCACGGTGATCCCGTCCACGTAATCGATCTTGCCGTCGCCGAAGACCTCCGCGAGGCGGCGAATCATCGCCGGCTTGTCCTCGACGCGGAAGTTGATCTCCCCTGTCCCTGCGTAGCGGCGGTGTGGCGCCAACAGCACCGAGAACGGTTTGCCCTCCCGCCGCAGCACGTTGAGCAGCTCGATCGCGGTGATGAGCGAGGAGTCGGCGCAGTAGTTCTCCATCCAGTAGAAGTGCCCGGCCAGCTCGCCACCGAACGGGCTCCCGAGGCGCCGCATCGTGGCCTTCATGAACGAGTGCCCCACCCGCTCGCGTACCGGCTGGCCGCCGGCGGCCAAGATCGCCTCCTTGGTGGCCCAGGAGGAGCGAATGTCGTAAATGATCGGGCGGCCGGGAAAGCGCTCCAGCACCGGGCCCGCGAGCAACGCCGTCACGAGGTCGGCACCGACGATCGCGGCCTGATCGTCAACCATGATCGCTCGGTCGGCGTCGCCGTCGAACGCCAGGCCCAGGGCGCAGCCGTGCTCACGCACCGCCCGCTGCAGGTCGCGCAAGTTCTCCGGCTTGAGCGGGTTGGCCTCGTGGTTGGGGAAGTTGCCGTCGAGCCCGAAAAACAACGGCACCATTTCGAGGTTGAGCGCTCGTAGCAGCGGTTCGTACAGTGTCGCCATGCCGTTGGCTACGTCGACCGCCACCTTCAGCCGTGGATCCCGCAACCTGACGAAGCGCAGCACGTGCTCGCGGTAGGCCGAGAAGATGTCGCGTTGTTCGTACGAGGCGATCGGGCTCACCGGCGGCGCCGGGGTGGCCTTGACGAGCTGCTCCAGCTCACCGATCCCGGTTTCGTTGGACACCGGGATGGCGTCCCGACGCGAAAGCTTGGCCCCGTTGTACTTCGCCGGGTTGTGCGAGGCCGTGACCTGGATCCCGGCCGAAGCCGCGAGATGTCCGATCGCGAAGTAGTTCATCGGCGTCGTGGCCAAGCCGATATCGATGACCCCCAGCCCAGCCGTGCGCAGACCGTCCGCGAGCGCCGCCACGAGCGGCACCGACGACTCGCGCATGTCGCGGCTCACCACGACCCGCCCGCCACGGTCCAGGTCCTCGCTCGAGAGGATGCCGCGGAAGTGATAGCCGATCGCGTACATGATCGACTCATCGAGCTCATCGGGGTACACGCCGCGGATGTCGTAGGCTTTGAAGATACCGCTCATTCCGCCCTCCGCGGAAAGCATATCACCCGTCCCGGCAGAGCTCGTGGATCGGGAATGTCGAAGCTGACCTACGCCCTGGCCGGGGGGTGGTGGCCGGAGGCTAACGTTCGTGGGCCTCGGCGACCACGCCCCGCCCCACCGACAAGCGAGTGCTCGCGCGCGGGCTCATGATTTCCCCGACCCCGCTAAGCTCCGACCCCGCCGTCGACGCGGATCGTCGCACCGGTGATGTACGAGGCCTGCTCGGAGAGGAGGAACGAGACGACGCGCGCCACCTCGAGCGGCGCCCCCATCCGGCCCAGGGGGATTTCTCGTTCGGCTTCGCGGCGTTTGGCTTCCGGCATGGCCGCCACGAGGTCGGTCATGATCCAGCCCGGGACCACGGTGTTGACCGTGATGCGGTATCTCCCGACCTCACGTGCCAGCGCCTTGGCAAAAGCATGCAAACCACCTTTGGCGGTCGAGTAGTTGACCTGTCCGGCATGACCGAGCATCCCGGACAGCGAGCCGACGGCGACGATTCGGCCGCGACCAGCCCTGAGCATCGGGCGCAGACAGCCACGCGTCAACCGGTACGCCGCCGTCATTACGGTCTGCATCACCACCTCCCAGGCCTCGGGCGCCATCAGCAGGAAGTGGCCGTCCCAGATCACCGCCGCGTTGTGCACCAGCCCGTAGATCGGCTCGTCGGCCACCAGCTCGCAGAACGCCTCCACGTTCGCCGCGTCGGCGACGTCGCAGCGGTGCGCGTACGCCTCGCCCCCCGCCGAAGCCACGGCCGCCAGCACCGCTCGGGCCGCGCCATCGTTGCTCCGGTAGAGAAACCGGACCCGGTAGCCCTCACCGGCCAGCAGCTCGACGATCGAGCGCCCGATGCCACGCGAGCCGCCGGTCACGATGACGGTCTCCTTCAAGCCGTCGCCTCCAACAGGGACGGCAACACGGTCGGCACCGTGACCAGGTGCCGCCATGCGTCCGGGCCCGGGTCGACCCGCAGGTCGCCCTCGTCGACCTTGAATCGCACGGCCGAGAGCACGATGTGCACGGTGTCGCGCAACGGCCGAAAGTGCGAGGGGGTGACCCCGCCGTAGATCACCCGGACTGGAACGTGTGCGAAGCGGGCGCGCAGCTTGCCCGACCGCACCAGCATCTCGGTGTCCACCGAGTAGCGGTTGCCGACCAGACTCATGCGGCGCAGCAACGGCGCCGCGAGGAGCCGGAATCCGCACTGCGAGTCTTCGAGCGGGTAACCCGTCATCAGCTCCAGCGCCCGAGTGCCGATGAAGTTGGTCCAGAAGCGTTTGGCCGGGATTGCTTCTGGCCGGTGGAGCCGGTTTCCGAGCGCCAGGTCGACGGTCTCGCCGGCGGCGAGGAAACCGGGGATGTCCTCGGGGTCATGCTGGCCGTCGCCGTCGAGCATCAGGACGTGGGTCCACTGTTCACCGAGGAGTACCGCCAGCCCTGAACGCAACGCCGGCCCTTTGCCGCGGTTCTGGTCGTGGACAACCACCCGCGCGCCGGCCGCACGCGCGACTGCCGCCGTACCGTCGCCCGACCCGTCATCCACGACCAGGACGTCGGGGACAAAACGGCGGGCTCCTCGCACCACTGCCGCGATCACGGCGGCGCAGTTGAACGCAGGGATGAGGGCAGCTACGGAAGCCGTCATGGGCTGAAAAGTGTAGCACTCGGGAAGGGTGCCCCGCCTTCCGACCCGACGACGCCGAAGTGGAGCCTCCCCAGGACGGAGGCCAACCCCAGGTTCAGCCCTCGGTCACCGATCACCCAGTGGAACGATGGCGAGGACTACCCGCCACGATCTCGTAGCGAAGGAGACGGCACTCGATGGGGCCGTTGAAGACCTGCACCCGGCGGTTCGCCCGCAACCCGATCGACTTTGCGAGCTCGGGGTTTCCGGTCAGGATCCAGACGGTACACTCCGGCAACCGCTGCTTGAAGGTGTCACCGAGCCCACGGTAGAGAACCTTGAGCTCCGTCGGCTCGCCCAAGCGCTCGCCATACGGGGGGTTGGTGAGCACGACCGTGCCCGGCGCCTGGACCGGCAAGCTCCGAACCTCACCTCGCTCGACCCGCACCACCCCTCCCATCCCGGCCGCCGTGGCGTTGTGGCGGATCGCCGCTACCGCCCGTGGGTTCACGTCGCGGGCGAGCACCGGCACCGGCGCCGAACGGCGCATAGCTGCCGCTGTCGCCCGCACGCTGGCCAGGAGCTCGCCGCTGTGACACGGCCACCGCTCGCATGCAAAGTGCCGTCTCAGGCCCGGCGCCGTGGCGGTGGCAATGAGTGCCGCCTCGATCGCGATGGTTCCGGTCCCCGCCATCG
>JAAYVZ010000238.1 GCA_012516935.1 Holophagae bacterium | reverse complement strand
TCGTTGGTACTGCCCCGCAAACGCTTTCACCAATACTCTCCGTTCACTCATCGCTAGCCTCATCGTCGCTTCCCCCGTCAGGAAGCACTTTCTCTGCTCCTTCACGTAGATTCTTTCGTGAGGCAACGAATCGCTCTCGCGTAGTTTTTTGGTGAGGCAACGCGACACCTTGATTCCACCTCCATTCAGCCCCACCGTGCTTGCAGTGAGAAAGGAAATTCCTATCCATCAGTCGCTCACCAACCTGATGCGCGTGCACGTCGTGCAGGGCTGAGGGACGGGATCCGCGTCGTGGGATCTGCGGCCTGCGGGCACGCGGGCGTGCGGACCTCCTCACCGCGTCCTCCGTCCACCGGATTGCCCCTCTCCACGATGGCCGCGGAGCTGCGGATGGTACCCTTGCCGCGCACTGCCGGGAGGCGGAGAGAGATGGGGCGGCTTTCAGAACTCCGGCGAAGCCTGGAGGAGAAGCGCAGCATCGCACGGAACGGCGAGGTCGCACGGAGCTTCCGCGAGCGTGTGCGCGCGCTGCCCGCGCCGCGGGTCCTCGAGCTGGGCACGAGACGCGTCGACCCGACGGCGCCGAGCCGGCGCGGCGCCTGGGTTCCGCACGCCGCCCTGTACCTCGGCGTCGATGTTGCCCCCGGCCCCGACGTGGACCTGGTCGCCGACGCCCACCAGCTTGCCGCGGCGGTAGGCGAGGCGCGGTTTGACCTGGTGATCGCGTGCTCGGTGTTCGAGCACTTGGCGCGGCCGTGGATCGCCGCGGTCGAGATCGCCCGCGTCCTGCGGCCCGGGGGCCTCGTGTTCGTGCAGACGCACCAGACGTTTCCGTTGCACGCTCACCCGCACGACTACTGGCGGTTCTCGATCGAGGCGCTGCGCCTGATCTTCGAGGACGCGGGCTTGAACACGCTCGACGCCGCCTACGAGTACCGCGCCCGCATCTTCTCCCGCGAGACGCCACGTGCACCGATCTACCCCGCATACCTCAACGTCTGCATCCTCGCCGAGAGACCCTAGCGCAACCAGAACGGCGGATCGGGTCATAGGACGCCGCGAGCGGGAGCCGTCGACGGCCGCCTCGGGCTGTTGGGCGGCATCAACATCACCGACGAGGAAAACGAGCGCGTGCGTCCGCACGACGCCAACCGCGACACCCACCTGCTGCTGCGCTCCAGTGCGGTGCGCTGGCTGCAGTACGTGTTCCTGCAGGACTGGTACTACGCCAGCGGGCGCCAGCCGGCGCACGACGGCACCATGCTGCCCGAAGGCGAGCCGGTCGGCCACGTGCCGGTGCAGATCGTGGCCTCGGGCCCGGACAGCGACGGCGAGGCCATCCACCGAGCCATGATCGACGCGCTCGGCCTGGCGCAGGAGCGGGTCACCGTTGCTGTGAAGATCGGGTTCGGTCCACAAGCACGATGCAGTCGCGCAGGCCCGAGCCCGAGGCCAGGTGGTTGAAGCCCTCGTTGATGCGGTCCAGCGTGAAGCCTGGCCCAGCAGCCGATCCACCGCCAGCCGGCCCTGCCGGTAGAGCGCGATCAGGAGTTGGGCGAACGCCTGTACCAGGAGCGGGCACGTCGGATGGACGTGGTGTTCCACGCAAGGTACGAGGCGGACACGGCGCGTCTGGAGCCAGGAGTGCGATCGTCAGTCTCGCCCAAGCCGCGGCGCTGGTGCTCAGGCACAGGGTGTTTTACGTCCTGCAGGAGGAGGAGGTGCTGTCGGCGGAGCAGACGCGCCTGCTGCTGTCGTGGCGGTACTCGGGCTTCTCCGCCCACACCTCGGTCAAGGTCCCGCCCCGTGACAGCGACGGGCTCGACCAGCAGCGGCATTGGTGACGAGGGAGCGCGGGACCCGCTGGACTTGCTCACCCGCGCCGTCATGCACATCCCTGAGCCGCGCCGCCACGTCATCCGGTACTACGGCGCGTACTCCAGCGTCGTGAGGGTAAGGCGCATACGACAAGCGGCAGCAGCCAGTGCCGGCGGCGTTGCGCCGGGCTCGTGCCTGTCCAGCAGCACCAGCACCTGCTCAGATCGCCGCTCACCGCGACAGTCCGGCCTCAGATCCCCACCATCGGCGCCTCACCGAGCCCTGTTGCCTCACGAAAGAATCTACGCGAGAGAGTAATCGTTGCCTCATGAAAAATCTACGCGAAGTGAGCGAGGAGATCGTTGTGTAGGAGTCGTCGGGGCTGTGGAATCTGTGGGAATCCTGCGGGAGGGG
>JAAYVZ010000237.1 GCA_012516935.1 Holophagae bacterium | reverse complement strand
CTCCAGCAGGTAGAACGTCACGTTGGCCGCCGTCGGGTTGGGGTTGTGCACGTACACCGTCGTGTACCAAATCGCCGGCGCCACCCCCGGCTTCGCCCCCACCGAGGGCAAGAACAGGTCCGTCCCGGAAAAGCCCGCCACGGCGACCTGCGCCCAGAGCCCAACCGCCATGACCATGAGCGTCGCCACCACTGCCTTTTTCATCTCGTCCTCCCGGCCGGTGCGAACCTCGTTCCGTAACCTCCGCCCGGCCCTTTCTGTGGTACCCACTCGCATCAACGATGCGCCTGGCCCGAACCGCACAGCCCCACCGGCACGGGACGCATCCGGCAGTGTGGCGCCGTACTGGTGACGTAGGGGTCGCCAGCCGCGTCAGGCGGCTCTCATCCGGGCGGGCGGGCGGAGGGGTGCGGGACTACCTCCAGTCCCCCGCGGCGACGAAGCCGGCCCAATAGAACGGGTGCGTCGACAGCCCCTCGAGGCGGCGTGTCTGAAGCACCTGCAGGCCGGCCTCGCGCACGGCCTCGGCGGTCGAGAGGCCGTGCTCCAGCCGCGCCCGGTAAAGGGCGTTCATCCACGCCCGGGCGGCGGCGTCGTCCGCTGCCCACAGGCTCATGATGACGCTGCGGGCGCCGGCGATCAGGAACGCCCGGCGCAGCCCCAGGACGCCCTCGCCGATCGCCACCGTGCCGGCGCCGGACTCGCACGCGGAGAGCACGGCCCACTCGACGCCGTCGAGGTCGAGCACCGCGATCTCCTCGGCGGTGAGGATGCCGTCGTCGGCCGGGCTTGCGGCCGTGTCACGCTGGTTGGCCCCCGCCAGCGCCAGCCCGGCGAGGCGAAGGGTGGTGTCGCCGGTGGTTCGCGGTGAAATCGGCTCGGCCGTGCTCACGAGGCCACCGATACCGCGAGCAGCAGGCTCAACCGCACGGCAGCCTTCGCCCAGAAAGAAGCCGTGCGTCGCCAGGTGCAGGATGCGCTTGCCCGGCGCCAGCCGTCGGAACGCGCTCTCCGTGGCCTGCGACCCCCGCAGCACGGCCGCGGCCTGCTGCGAGGCGATACCGGCGGCCGACCGCTCGAAAACCCGCGCAATCTCCTTCACCTCGCTGCCCGTCTGGGGCAACGGCGCGAACCGTATGCGCTGGAACTCGGGGCAGACCGGACCGGCCGGCGTCGCGCGCACCACGCTTGCGGATGCGGCGGTCGGGCGACCAACCGCCACCGGCAGGTCAAACCGCGCACCGCCCATCGCGAGCAACCCCACCCCGCGGCGGGATCCCCGGGGAGCTACGAGAAGGTCCTTTTCGGCAGTGAGCTGGTGGATGGCCGGCAACGCCTCGATCAGGTAGCCGCCGCCGGTGCGCGGCAAGGCGTCGAGGTGCACGAGGTGGAGCACGCCCTCCGGCACCACGAACACCGACCGGGCGTCGCCGACCTGACCGATGAGAGGGTCCCAAATCGCCGCCCGCAATCGCTCGCCGGCAACGCGGCACGCGGCCTCCGCGGCGTCGGCACCAGCGCGGT
>JAAYVZ010000236.1 GCA_012516935.1 Holophagae bacterium | reverse complement strand
GGGCGGCCGACCCGCTGAGCCTGCGGATCGCAAACCTCCTCGTCGGCAACCCCGAAGGCGCCGCAGCGCTCGAGATCACGCTCTCGGCGTGCGCGCTCCGCCTCCTGCGCGATGCCGTGCTCGCCACAGCCGGCGCCGAGATGGCAGTGCGCGTCGACAGCCGAGCGGTCCCGGCCTGGCAGCCGGTGCTGGCACGGGCGGGCCAGGTGCTCGAGCTCGGCCCGGCTGACGAAGGGGCGCGGGCCTACCTCGCCGTGCGCGGAGGGCTCGCAGTGCCCGTGGCCCTGGGCAGCGCGTCCACGCACCTCGCGGCGGGGTTCGGCGGCGTCGAGGGCCGGTCGCTGTGTGCCGGCGACATCCTGCGGGTCTGGCCGGTCACCGCTCCGAGCTCGCGCCGCTACGGCGTGGTCGAGCCGGCCCTGCGCGCCTTCCTCACCCGAGCGGACACGCTGCGGGTGCTACCCGGACCGCACGCGCGAGCGCTCGGCACACAGGCCCTGGCCGCGCTCTCGGGCGGGACGTTCATCGTCAGCGCCCGTTCCGACCGCACCGGCGTGCGTCTGTCGGGCGAGCCGGTGTGTGCGGGCACCGGCACCCTCCTCACCGAAGGGGTGCCGACCGGGGCCGTCCAGGTCCCCCCCGACGGCCAGCCGATCGTCATGCTGGCCGACCACCCCGCGACCGGCGGCTACCCCCAGCTCGCCTCGGTCATCGCGGCGGACCTCCACCGCCTCGGCCAGCTCCGTCCCGGTCGCGCGGTGCGCTTCGACATCGTGGACGAGGCGACAGCGGCCGCGGCGCTGGCCGAGCTCGAGCGGGTTGTGGCAGGCTTGTCGAAAGGAGGGTGGGCATGAGCGGGGAGCGTGCGTGGTGGCGCCAGGCGACGCCGGCGCAGTGGCGCGTCCTCGCCGCAGCGATGGCGGGGTGGATGCTCGACGCCATGGACGTCATGCTCTACGCCTTTGCGCTGCCCACCATCCGGGCCGAGTTCGGTCTTTCCGGCGCCCAGGCCGGGGCGCTGGCATCGGTGACGTTGCTAGCCTCGGCCGCCGGCGGGATCGCCTTCGGCGCCCTCGCCGACCGCATCGGACGGGCGCGCGCGCTCGTGCTCTCGATCCTGACCTACTCGCTGTTCACGGCGCTGACCGCGACCGCGCACTCGTTGCCCGAGCTGGTGCTGTGGCGCACTCTGGTCGGTCTCGGCCTCGGCGGCGAGTGGGCGGCCGGCTCCGTGCTGGTGGCCGAGAGCTGGCCCGCGGCCCACCGCGGCAAGGCGATCGGCCTCATGCAGTCGGGGTGGGCGCTGGGCTACATCCTGGCGGCGCTGCTGTCGTCGGCGGTGCTGCCTACACACGGCTGGCGACCGCTGTTCGCCCTGGGTTTGCTGCCGGCGCTCGTCGTGGTGTGGATCCGCCGCCGGGTACCGGAACCGGACCGATTCGTGCCATCGACGCGGACCGGGGGGATCCCGTGGGCCGAGCTCGCGCGGCCGCCGCTGCTCGGGCGCGCCACCGTCGCGACGCTGCTGACGACCCTCGTGCTGTTCGCTTACTGGGGGCTGTTCACCTGGGTGCCGGCGTACCTCGCGAGCCCCGTGGCGTCGGGCGGGGCCGGACTGTCGGTCGTGCGCTCCTCGGCCTTCATCATTCCGATGCAGCTCGGCGCCTGGGCGGGATACGTCCTGTTCGGGGTGATCGCCGACCGCTGGGGGCGGCGGTCGACGTTCGCCGCCTTCGTCCTCGCCGCCGCCGCGGTCGTGCCGGTGTACGGCCAGCTCGCCCGCCACCCGGGGCTGCTCCTCGCCCTCGGGCCGCTCGTGGGGTTCGCCGGTCACGGCTACTTCTCGCTGTTCGGTGCCATGCTCGCCGAGCTGTTTCCCGGCCGGATCCGCGGCACCGCGCAGGGGCTCTGCTACAACCTCGGGCGCGCCATCTCGGCGCTCGCCCCGGCCACCATCGGGGCGCTCGCCGACCGCCACGGCATCGGCTCCGCCCTGGTGCTCACGGCGCTGTTCTTCGCCGCGTCGGCGGCGGTCGTGCGCCTGCTGCCCGAAACACGCGGGGAGGAGCTCGGTTGAGCCCCCACTCATCCTCCCGTTGGTGGGCGATGGTTGGTGGTTCGGAGCCTTCGGCTCCGCCCAGGCGGGAGGGGGAACCACCAACCAACAATCATCAACCATCAACCGTCTTCATTGATCTCAACCTCGACGCCGGGGAACGCCCGGAGGCGATCGCCGACGGCTCGGAGTGCGAGCTCATGGCGTTGGTCTGTTCGGTCAACATCGCCTGCGGCGCCCACGCCGGCGACGTGGCGACGATGGCCGCCACGCTCGCGGGCGCCCACTCACTGGGGGTGGTGTGCGGCGCCCACCCCGGCTACCCGGACCGCGCGGGGTTCGGGCGCGCGAGTCTGGAACTCGCACCGGAGGAGATCGCCGCCACCGTTCGCTCCCAGGTCGCGACGCTCGCGCGCCTCGCGGCGGAGTGCGGCGTGCATCTCGCCCACGTCAAGCCGCACGGCGCGCTCTACGCCGACGCCGCCCGTGATCCGGCGGTGGCGGCCGCTGTGGCTGCGGGCGCTGCTCCGTGGCGGGAGGAGCTCCGCCTCGTGGGGCTCGCCGGGTCGCCGTGCCTGGAGGTCTACCGCCGAGCCGGGTTCGACGTGGTCGCCGAGGCGTTCGCCGAGCGGCGCTACGAGCCGGACGGCACGCTGCGCCCGCGACGGTTTCCCGACGCCGTGATTTGCGCCCCCGATGAGGCGGCCGCCCAAGCCGTCCGGATCGCCGGCCGACGCGAGGTCGTCGCCGCCGACGGCACCGTCGTCGGCATCCGGGCCGACACGTTGTGCATCCACTCCGACTCCCCGGGTGCGCTCGCGGTCGCTCGCGCGGTGCGGCGAGCTCTGGACGGAGCCGGCATCGCGGTCAGGGCGGTCGGGCACGCATGAGACCCACAGCTGCGGAACCCGGCTATCGTCGCCTCGCCCACGGGCCCCGCACCTCGTGCCGACGGCTCGCGCACCGGCTCGGCTACGCGCTCGCGCGCTTTTTCGACACGGAGGTCCCGACGGCGCTCATCGTCGGTGCCGCGGGTCTCGGGCTCGTCTTGCGCTGGCGGGCGGTGGCGGTGATGCCGCTGCAACCGCCCCACGCGACGCCGGGCCTGCTCCTGGGGCTGGCCGAGGACGTGGCAGTGGCCGCGGCGCTCGCGCTCCTTGCGAGCCTCGGGCGGCTCGCCGCAGCGGCGGTCGCCGCAGCGTTCGCGGGTTTCTCGCTCGTCCACCTCGCCTGGTGCGAGGCTCTCATCTACTACGGCCACCCGCCACGCTGCGCCGACATCGAGGTGGCGGCCCAGGGCGTCTTCGTCACCCGCACCTTCGACCCCCTGGGGCTGGCGCCGGCGGCGCTGATCCTTGCCGTGGCGGTGGGGTCGATCCTGGCCAGTCTCCGCGCGCCGGCGCTGCGCGCCACCCGCGCCACGGTGCTCGGCGTGGGGCTCGGTGCGGCACTCGTGGCGGCCGGAGCGGAGGAGGTCGTTCCATCTCCCCAGTTCTACCGCCACCCGGCCCTCGTGGCGGCGAGCCTCTGGCGCTGCGTCGCCGCCAATCCGGCCGCAGCAGCACCGGCAGAGCCCTCGCCTCGGCTGCCCGTGACGAGCGTACGGGAGCTCGTGCCCACCGTCCCGGCCTCGTCCTTCCCCGACGGCGAGCATCCCCTCGCCTACCGAGCCCCGCCGCGCAGCTCGGCCGCCACCGTCCCGTCCGGGCTGCGCCCGAACGTCGTGTTCGTGCTCCTCGAGGGCGTGCGGGCGCACGAGGTCGGCGCCTGGGGTGGCCGCCTGCCCGGGCTCACGCCCAACCTCGACACCCTCGCCCGCAGCGGGATCCGCTTCGCGCGGGCGTACAGCCCCGGCACCCACACAGCGACCTCGGAGATGGGCCTGTGGTACGGGACGCTGGCGGTACCGGACGAGATCCTCATGCGCTCCCGGCCCACCGTGCCGCTGTCGGGCCTGCCGGAGCGTCTGCGCACCGCCGGCTGGCGGTCGTTCCTCTGGATGCACAACGCCGACCAGGAGATCTACAAGCGCGAGCAGTTCTACCTGCCTCGCGGTTTCGGGCTCGTCGACGAGCGGGGGTTCCCGTCGACCGACCCCGTCACCAACTGGGGCCGCTCCGACCGGGCACTCATGCGCTTGGCACTCGACGCCTTCGACCGGCTCGATGAGCCCTTCGCAGCCATGCTCCTGACCGTAACCAACCACCTCCCGTTCCAGGTACCGGCCGACGCGAGGAGCCGCTACCCGATCCCCGACGCGCTGCGCCAGGACATGCTGGCCCGCTACGGCCGCTCCGGCGGTCGCTACAGCGTGGCCATGCTCGAGACCATCCACTACACCGACGAGGCGGTGGGGGCATTGGTCGAAGGGGCACGCGGCCGGAGCTGGTTCGGCCGTACCCTGCTCGTCATCGCCGGCGACCACGGGCTGCCCCTCGCCCCGCTCGAGGGTGTCGCCGGAGCACACGAGCTGGCCGAGCTGCGGCACCGGGTGCCGCTGCTGATGTGGGCGCCATGGTTGACACCGGGCATCGCGGTCGACGACCCCGTCTCGCTCGCCGACATGCCGGCGACCATCCTCGGCCTGCTCGGCATTGGCGGGCTCCGCTCGGGACCGGGGGTCGACGCGCTGGCCGCGGCGCCGACGGATCCCCTGCGGCCGGTCATCGGCTGGAACGACGAAGCCCGGCAGCTCACCATCGCGACCCGCGATTGGGTCTATCACGCCACCGTGGGCGAGCGCCCGGTCGACGGCGAGCACCCGATCCTGGACGAGCAGCTCGTGGAGGATCGCTCCGGCTCCGAGGCTCCGGACGGTCCCGCACGGGCACCCGCGCTCGAGCAGGGCCGCCGGTGGGCGCGCGTCTACCTCGGCGTCTACCCGTGGCTGGTCACGAGCGGGCGCTCCGTCGTACCGCCGGAGAACACGGCACCGTGAGCCTCGTACCTGAGGACAGCCGGCGATTCCGGCGGCGCGCCCGGCTGCTCGGCTGGCTCGCCCTGGTGGTCGCGGTGGCGGTGGGAGGCCTGATGCTGCTCGAGCGCCACCTCATTTTCTTTCCGGCGCGGTATCCGATCGGCGAGTGGGACCTCGGGGCGTGGCGGCGCCGCACGGGCTGCCAGCTCGAGGACCGCTTCCTCACCACCTCGGACGGCGTGCGTCTCCACGCCTGGTGGGTGAGCCCGCCGGACCCGGCTCCGCCAGGTGAGACGATCCGCTCGGCCCTGCTGTACCTCCACGGCAATGCCGGCAACCTCTCGCACCGTGGCGCCGTGGTGGCAACACTCGCCCGGCACCTGGGGATGGACGTCCTCATCCCCGACTACCGCGGGTACGGCCGCAGCGAGGGCCGCCCGGGCGAGGAGGGGCTGTACGAGGACGCCCGGACGGTGTGGCGCTTTTTGACGGAAGACCGTGGGCTGCCGGCGAGGCGGGTCGTCGTCTACGGCAAGTCGCTCGGCGGGGGGGTGGCAACGCGCCTCGCGAGCGACGTCCACCCGGCCGGCCTCGTGCTGCAGTCGACGTTCACCTCGATCCCGGACCTGGCTGCGCACCACTACCCGTTCGTGCCACGGCTTTTCGTCCGCACCCAGATGGACTCCCTGTCGAGGATCGCCTCGGTCGGCTGCCCGGTGCTCATCATCCACAGCCGGGCCGACGAGGTCGTGCCGTTCGCCCAGGGTGAGCGGCTGTACGCCGCGGCGAGGGAACCGAAACGGTTCTTCGCGGTCGAGCTCGCCGGCCACAACGACACCTTCGACGCCGGCGGGGAGGCGCTGCTCGCCGCCCTCGTGGAGCTCGCCCGAGCCGGCCTGGGCGAAAAAGCTACTCCTGCCAGGTGTACGAGATGATGATGCCGTCCCGGCCGACGTAGAAAGATCGCACCGAGGTGTAGGCCACGGCTGGCGGGCTCGGGGTCGTACGCCCAGTGGCCGGGTCGATGGTCGGCGGGGCGGCCATCCGGCGCTCCACCTCCCAAACGTACATCTTGTTCTCGCCCTGCGGCACGATCCGTTTGGCGGGACCGAGCTTGGCAATCACCTCGTCGATGTGATGGCCGGTCCAGTCCGTGGGCTTGGCGCTCGCGCACCCCACGAGGGGCACCACCAGTGCGAGGACGAGCGCGACTGCGAAGAAACCTCGGTGCATTGCCTTCCCATCCTTCCGGTTCCGGACAGATTGTACCAGAGCGTTGGGTGGTCGCACCACGACACCGCGACTCGAACTGCCGTCTCGGAAACTGGGGTGGAGGGGTAGGGGCGAGGCTGATTGGGCTCGGCTGTGCTGTGATGTCACGATCGATTCCGAAACGGCTGGGGCCATCGCCCGCTCGGGATGCCCGTCTTCCCCATTCGCGGTCGCACGAGAGGGGGACGGACGCCACACCAGCATCGACGAATCGACGCGTTCCCCGGGGCTGCGCGTGGTGCTCGTGCTACCTCGAGCCCCAAGAGAGCAACGCTGCTTGCCCACTGCTTTCGCAGTGCGCGAGGCGAGGCACCATGCGACGGGTCATGTTCCACGAGTACTTCACGGGCGACTCGGCGGCAAGCTCGGGTTCCGCTTTCCGTTTAGATGGCGGGAGAAAGCCGACTGCCCGCCCAGCAGTTCGTGACCTGGACCGGCGCAGCAGGGTCCTACCCGGGTGGCGTGCGAGGCAGCTTGAAAGAGCTCGGCGTCGACGTGGGGAGAAGCACGACACCGAGCGGAACGACCCCAGTTCGCGCCACGAGGAACGTGCCGTATCTCCCGGGTGGCAGGAAGGAGAGCGAGACGCCGCCGTTCTCGGCAGTGCGCCCAGGAAGGCCCATCGCCGTCAAGGCCCGGAAAACCAGGTCAAACGGAATCCAGACCCCATCCTCTTTCTGAAACGCAAGGCCAGCGCCTGCTGCTGGCTCACCGTCGGCGGCTAGGATGGTCAACGGCGACGGGGGCCCCTGCGCACCGAGTCTGAGCAGGACCTCGTGTTCACTCGCAGTGACCCAGTCGAGTGTATGTCCCGCTGCGACGGCGAAGACGACCGTCCCGGTCGGACACGTCAGCACAAATCGCCCAGCCGCATCCGACTCCGTGCTGCACGACCGTTTGCCGTCCGGCCCCGGAGAAAACCCGATCACCAGCGCGCCCGCGACCGGTGTTCCCGCTGTGCCAACCACTTGGCCAACCACCTCCACACCTTTTTCCAGCGAGATCGTGATCGGTGACGGGGCGGGGTTCTTGCCCAAGGCAACAGTCCTCGGAAGGTAGCCGCGTGCTGAGGCGTACACTTCTACACTCAGCTCATCCTTCAGGTAGATCTGGAAGGACCCGTCGTCCTTCGCCTCGTAGCTCGACACATAGCGCCGCCCACCGCCCTCTTGAGACACCGCGACATCTGCTGCTGCCAGGGGTGCTCCTTCGGGCGCTCCGACAACGATGCCGCTGAGAACCCGGCTCCCGAGCAGAATATCCCGCTTGAGAACCTCGCCCTCCTTCGCTTCCCTTGCGTCGAGCAGAACGGCCTCAAAGTCGCCCTCTGGTGGATGCGCCTCCACGAGGTACATGTCAGGCGCCCACAAGCGAAGAGTGAACGCCCCCGCGATTCCGCTCTCTACCTCCGCTTTCTGGCCCCGACGGGAGATCAGTAGTCGCACGTCGGCAACCCCGTGCTCGCCCCGGAGGACTCTCCCCTCGATGGTGAACGGTACTGGCCTCAGCACCAACTCCTGCTCGCCCGGTTGCAGATCAGCCTCCGCTGTGAACCCCAGCTCGGTTCCGACCTTGGTCAGCGTGAACCGGTGCGTTCCGGTTGCAAGCTCGAGCTCCGTTTGCGCGGTATCCATCTCGAGGTCACGTGGTCGTACGAAGCGCCAGGGTGCCTGCTCGTCCTTTCGTTCGCCCTCCTCGACCCGGAGTGCGTAGGGGGGGCTCTCGAGCTCGGACTCGACACGCACCCTCGTTACGGCAATGGGCTCGAGGTCGAGCTCGCCTGTTTCGAGCGTCCCCTCTTTTCCCTCAATCGCGATTTCCTTCGTGATCCCTTTGTGATACTGCGCCTTGAAGAGGAGGCGCCAACGGCCGCTCGGCAACGGACCGAGCTCGAAACGGCCATGCGAGTCCACCTGTGCTTCCAAGGCTCCGAGAGCCGCCAGCCCCCTCAGACAGGAGTCCGGAACCCGAGCGCCGAGCAGCGTGGCCTCGACACTGGGTGTGAACGCCCAAAGGTCGCGCGTTCGCACCGTGCCACCCACTCGCGCGCCTGGATTGGGCGCAAGCAGCTTCGCCACAACCGAAGCCTCTTCGGGGAGGGAAACCTCCCGCCATTGCACGGGTTGGCCTGAAACAGCGAGCACCAAACAACCATGCCCTCGCGAAAGGTCGGTCGTTCCCGGCAACGAAGTCGATGCCAACTGAACGTCACTGTCTCGAACCCACGCGAGCCGAGCAGAACCCGTACCGGTCGGTAGTTGGATGGGCTCCGCGGCGCACGTCGCCGCAACCGCAAGGAGAGCAACCAGGCTGCCCGCAACAACCCGCCACACTCTATGCATCTCTCACCTCCGAATCTCCGGAAGGCCCGCCGGCAGGGGTCTGAAGAGAGTAGAGTCCCCTGACGTGGTATACGAGAGGTTCCCCGTCGTCGTCGGGCCTGTGGGAGTTGCGGGAAACGCGAAGCGTTTTCCAAGCGGCTGTGGGAAACGCGGGAGGGATCCCGGAGCGGCGCTGGAGGTCGCCCTTGCGTTGCCTGAGGCGAGCTGCCCGTGGGCCTTTGGGTTCTTGGTTCATCGTGCTGTACGACTACCACCACGAGACTACCCACGAGTCAACCCTCGCCAGGGTTTGCGAAGACAAAAACCCCGACCCCGACCGGCTCGACCTATGGCGCCGCTGTACGACTCCTCGGCAATGTCACGATCGATTCCGAAACGGCAGCTACCCGAACACCACCCGCCTGCCCTCGACGTGCCAACCGCGGGTGAGCAGGAGGCGCAGCGCCTCGGCGTAGGCGCGGTGCTCCTGCTCGAGGATGCGGGCGGCGAGCGTCTCCGTCGTGTCGTCGTCGAGCACCGGCACGGCGCGCTGGGCCACGATCGGGCCGGTGTCGCACCCGGCGTCGACGAGGTGCACGGTGCAGCCGGAGACCTTGACGCCGTACTCGAACGCCTGGCGCTGCGCCTCGCGCCCCGGGAACGCCGGCAGCAGCGCCGGGTGGATGTTGAGGATGCGCTCGGGGAAGGCGGCGACGAACTCAGCACCGAGAATGCGCATGTACCCGGCCAGGCAGACCCACTCGGTACCCGCCGCGCGGACGGCGGCGACCATCTGCCGCTCCTGCTCCTGCTGGCCGAGCCCTTTGCGCGGGATGACGCGGGTGGGGATGCCGCGCTCCCGCGCTCGAGCAAGACCCGGGGCGTCGGGCCTGTCGGAGAGCACCAGCACGATTTCGGCTGGCACCTCGCCGCGAGCGCAGCCGTCGGCCAGCGCCACGAAGTTGGAGCCACGTCCGGAAAGCAGCACCGCCACCCTGGCAGGTCGTGTCTCGGGCGGGGGCGGGCACCCTCCCCCATCCCCCGTTCCCCTTCCCTTGCTCATCGGCGGACGAACCTCACGCCGGGCTCGCCGGCGACCCGGCCGACGACCCAGCCGGGACCGTGGGGCACGAGCGACTCCAGGACGTCGCCGAGGCTTTCCTCGGCGACCACCAGGATCATGCCGACGCCGAGGTTGAAGGTGCGGCGCATGTCGTCCTCGGGGACACGGCCGGCCCGGCGCAGCAGCCCGAACAGCGGCGGCTCGTCCCACGAGTCGACGAAGATCTCGGCTCCGAGCCCCGCGGGCAGGGCACGCGGGAGGTTGTCGGGGATCCCGCCACCGGTGACGTGCGCTGCGGCCTTGACGAAGCCCCGCTCCAGCAGTGGGCCGACCGCCGGCAGGTACGAGCGATGGACGGCCAGCAGCGCCTCGGCGACCGTACGGCCCAGCTCGGGCACCGGGCTGTCCACCCCCAGGCCCAGCACCTCGAAGAAGATGCGCCGTGCCAGGGAGTAGCCGTTGGTGTGCAGACCGGTCGAGGGCAGCGCCACCAGCACGTCGCCGGCCACCACCGCCTCGCGCCGGAGCAGCCGGTCGCGGCGGCAGCCGCCGACGACGAACCCCGCCAGCTCGTACTCACCTCGGGCGTAAAACCCCGGCATCTCGGCCGTCTCGCCGCCGAGCAGTGCGCAGGCGTTGGCCCGGCAACCGCGCGCCAACCCTTCGACCACCCGTACCATGACGCCGGGCTCGAGCGTGCCCGAGGCGAAGTAGTCGAGGAAAAACAGCGGCCGCGCCCCGCACACCAGGATGTCGTTGACGCAGTGGTTGACGAGGTCTTCGCCCACGGTGTCGTGGATACCGGCCAGTTGCGCCACCTTGAGCTTGGTGCCGACGCCGTCGGCGGAGGCGACCAGCACCTGCCCCGCAGGGTTGTCGGGCTCGAGCGTGAACAGCCCGCCGAACGCCCCGATGTCCGACAGCACACCGGCCGTGAAGGTGGACCTCGCGAGGCGTTTCACCCCGACGAGCGCCCGGTCCTGGGCATCGATGTCCACCCCCGCGGAGGCGTACGTGAGGGGAGAATCGGTCGGTGCGCTCATGGGCCGGGAATGATAGCGGACGACCTGTCCGTGTCCACCACCTCGGCGGCGCCGTCCGGGTCGAGCACCGGGTAACGACCGGAGAAGCACGCCGTGCAGAAGTGCTCAGCCGGGGTGCGCAGGCAGGCGAGCATGCCGTTCTCCGTGAGGTAGCCCAGGGAGTCGGCGCCGACGAAGGCGCGGATCTGCTCGACGCTTTGGCTCGAGGCGATGAGCTCGCGCCGCTCCGGGGTGTCGATCCCGTAAAAGCACGGCCCGATGGTGGGCGGCGAGGAGATCCGCAAGTGCACCTCGGTAGCACCGGCGTGCCGTAGCATGGTCACGATCTTGCGCGAGGTGGTGCCGCGCACGATCGAATCATCGACGAGCACCACCCGCCGACCGGCGACCACGCTGCGCACCGCGTTGAGCTTGATCTTCACCCCGAAATGGCGGATCGACTGCCGGGGCTCGATAAACGTCCGCCCCACGTAGTGGTTGCGCACCATGCCGAGGGCGAACGGAACCCCCGAGGCGTGGGCGTAACCGAGCGCCGCCGGGATCCCCGAGTCCGGCACCCCGACCACGACGTCGGCCGGCACCGGCCTTTCCCGCGCGAGCTGCCGCCCGAGCTCCAGCCGCACCGCCTGTACGTCCTCCCCGAACACCCGCGAGTCGGGGCGGGCGAAGTAGATGTGCTCGAACACACAGTGGGAGAACGGTCCCGGCGAGGCCGGGCGAATGACCCACGGCTCCTCGCCCCACAACTCCACCACCTCCCCGGGTCCGACCTCCCGCACCTCCCGGGCCTCGATGAGGTCGAACGCGCAGGTCTCGGACGCCACGATCCACGACTCGCCCAGCCTGCCGAGCACCAGCGGGCGGAAGCCGTGGGGGTCGCGGGCTGCGAACAGGCGCCCGTCCACCATGACCACCATGGAGTAGGCGCCTCGCCCGGCATCGAGCGCCTCCAGCAGCGCATCCTCGAACCTGGCCGCGCGGGAACGAGCCAGCAGGTGCAGGAACACCTCGCTGTCCGAGGAGGACTGGAAGATCGCCCCGTCCCGCTCGAGCCGCCGACGTAGCTGCTGTGCGTTCACGAGGTTGCCGTTGTGGGCCACGGCCAGCCGCCCGCGGTGGGTGTTGGCGAACACCGGTTGAGCATTGACGAGCGAGGAGTCGCCGGCGGTCGAGTAGCGCACGTGGCCCACCGCGACGAGCCCCGGCAGCCGTCGCAAGGTCTCGCGGTCGAAGATGTCGGCGACGTAGCCCATGGCCTTGTGGTGGCGCAGCTCGTCGCCGTCGAACGAGGCGATCCCGGCCGACTCCTGGCCGCGGTGCTGGAGCGCATACAGGCCGAGATAGACCAGGTTGGCCGCGTCGGCGTGGCCCCAGACCGCGCAGACGCCGCACTCGTCGTGGAAGCGGTCGTCTCGGTCGGACGGGTCCCCGAGCTTTCGCCACCGCGCCACCGATGAGCTGCTCACCCTTGGACCCCTTCCATCCACTCGAGCTGCCGCTCGGGCAGGCCACAGAGCTCAGCCATGCTCTCGGAGAGCACGATTCGCTTCCCGGCCCGGACCACGAGGCGGTCACCGCCCACCGTCCCCAGCCGGGCCAGCTCCATCCCCTCGCACGCTTGCACCAGCGCCGGCTCGCAGGCCGGCTGCACCGCGAGCAGAAAACGCCCCAACCACTCACCGAACAGCACGCGCGCCACCAAGGAGTCCCACGGGATCGTCAGGTCGGCGCCGCAGTCCGGGGAGCCCATGCGCACCAAGGCCGTGACCAGCCCGCCGTCGGAGATGTCGGTGGCCGCCACCACACCGAGCCGAACCAGCTCGGCCACAACCCGGCTGCGCCGCCGCTCCGCCACGTGATCGACCGCCGGCACCGGACCCGCCTCGAGACCCAAGATGATCTGCAGGTAGCGGCTTCCGCCCAGCTCGCCTTCGAGCGGTCCGAGGACGTAGAGCGCCTCACCCAGCTCCCAGCTCCCGCGCGGCACGTGCCTCACCTCGGCGACCACCCCGACCATGCCGATCGCCGGTGTCGGCAGGATGCTCTGTCCTGAGGTCTGGTTGTAGAACGAGACGTTGCCGGACACCACCGGTATCTCCAGCACCCGGCACGTCTCGGCCACCCCCTCGATGGCGGCCACGAACTGGCCCATGACGGTGGGGTTTTCGGGCGAGCCGAAGTTGAGGCAGTCGGTCACTCCCACCGGCTCGGCGCCCACGCACGCCAGGTTGCGCACCGCCTCCGCCACCGCCTGGGCGGCGCCGCAGTACGGATCGAGCCCACAGGCGAACGAGTTGCAATCGGTGGTGGCGGCGAGGCCGATGCGCGTACCGGGGATGAGCACCAGGGCCGCGTCGGCACCCGGGCCCACCACGGTCGCAGCACCCACCGACTGGTCGTACTGCTGCCAGATCCGGCGCGCCGAGACGAGCTGGGGTGCGGCGAGCAGCGTCTTGAGCTCCGTCCCCCAGTCCCGATCGCGCAGCGCCGGCAGTGTCGCCGGGGCGGCCGGCTCCGGCCGCCGGAACGGTCGCTCATAGCGCGGTGCGTCGTCGACCAACGGGGCGATCGGCAGCTCGAACGCTGGCCCACCACGGAAGGTGGCGCGCACCACCGGCTCTCCGATGACGCGCCCGATGTCGGTGGCGTCGAGCCCCCACCGCTTGCAGAGGTTGATGACGCTCATAACGTTGCCGGGGGTAACGATGAGCAGCATGCGCTCCTGGGACTCCGAGAGCATGAGCTCGTACGGTGTCATCCCATGCTCCCGCACCGGCACCGCGTCGAGGTCGAGCACGAGCCCGCAACCGGCACGTGAAGCCATCTCGAACGAGGAGGAGGTCAGGCCAGCCGCACCCATGTCCTGGATCCCGACCACGAGGCCGCGCGACATGAGCTCGAGGCAGCACTCGATCAGCAGCTTCTCGGTGAGCGGGTCCCCCACCTGCACGGTGGGTCGCTTGGCGGCCGCCGCCTCGTCGAACGCGTCGGAGGCCATGGTGGCGCCGTGGATGCCGTCGCGGCCGGTCTTGGAGCCCATGTAGACGACGTGGTTGCCGGGACCCGACGCACGCCCGTAGAAGATGCCGTCCTCGCGCGCCACCCCGACCACCATGGCGTTGACCAGGATGTTGCCGTTGTACGACGGGTGGAAATCCACCTCCCCGCCGACCGTCGGCACCCCGACGCAGTTCCCGTAGTCGGAGATGCCGCGCACCACCCCGTCCACGAGGTACCGCATGCGCGGCGCGTCAGGGTCCCCGAAACGCAGCGAGTCGAGCGCCATGATCGGGCGGGCGCCCATCGTGAAGACATCGCGCAGGATCCCACCGACACCGGTGGCTGCTCCCTGGTACGGCTCGATGAACGACGGGTGGTTATGCGACTCCATCTTGAAAACCGCTACCCACCCCTGACCAACGGCGACCACCCCGGCGTTCTCACCGGGACCCTGGATGACTCGTGGGCCCTGTGCCGGCAGCTTGCGCAGATGTGCCCGGGACGATTTGTACGAGCAGTGCTCCGACCACAGCGCCGAGAAGATCCCCAGCTCGACCAGGTTGGGGGTGCGCCCGAGCGCGGCCAGGAGCCGTTCCCACTCTTGCGGGTGGAGCCCGTGCTCGCGCGCGAGCTCGAGGTTGGCCTCGGCGTCCCACCTCATGCTGCCTCCACCAGGGCGCGCATCAACGCCCACCCGTCCTCGCCACCGAGCAGGCGGGAAATCCGCCGCTCGGGGTGCGGCATCATGCCCAGCACCGTGCCCTCGCGGCTGACGAGCCCGGCGACGTTTTGGAGCGACCCGTTGGGGTTCGCATCGGCCCGCACCTGCCCGCTCGGATCACAGTACCGCAACGCCACCGCCCCCTGCTGCTCGACCTCGCGGACTACCGCCGGCTCGGCGAACCAGTTGCCTTCCTTGTGGGCGATGGGCAGGCGAAGCACCTGCCCCGGCTGGAGGGTGCGCAGCAGCGGCAAGTCGGTCCGTTCGACCCGCACGTGCACGTCGCGGCAGATGAACCGCAGGGAGCGGTTCATCAGCATGGCGCCGGGAAGCAACCCGATCTCGAGCAGGATCTGGAACCCGTTGCAGATTCCCAGCACCGCGCCACCCTGGTCGGCATGCCGGCGCACGGCCTTCATCACCGGCGAGTGAGCGGCCATCGCCCCGGCCCGCAGGTAGTTTCCGTAGGAGTACCCGCCGGGCAGGAGCACGGCACCGCACCGCTGCAGATCTCTCGACTGATGCCACACCGGCACCGCTTCGCCACCCACGGCCTCGACCGCTGCCAGGGCGTCACGGTCGCAGTTGGAGCCGGGGAAGATGACCACCGCCACGCGTGGACGTCGCCCGCCGTCGGTCATGGCAGCCGAACCTCGTAGTCCTCGATGACCGGGTTGGCCAGCAGCTCGCGCGCGGCCTCGTCGGCTCGAGCCCGGACGCGCTCGCAGTCGTCGCCCTCGACTTCGAGCAGCACGAGCTTGCCGACCCGGACCTGCGTCACTTCCTCGAAGCCGAGGCTCGAAAGCACCCGTCGGATCGCCTCACCCTGCGGGTCAAGCACTGCTTCCTTGAGCTTTACGCGGACTTCTACCTGCATGTTGCCTCCGTGCGCCCCTACCCCCAGTCCGGGGTCCGGGGCCCTGGGTGAGGACCCCCACCCGGCCGGTCGGGAGTTGAGAGTCGAGAGTCGAGAGCCCCCTCCCTGCCGACAGCCTGTGCGGGGGCCGGGAGATCGACGACGAGAGAATGATCCTGGCTGGAGACCTGGCAACGGACAGCGCTGCCGGCCAGCACCCGCCCGAGCTCCGCGCGCACCAGATCGGGGGTGTTGTTCTCCTGCGAGAGGTGCATCGCCACCACCAGCTGGAGCTCCGGCCCGACGAGCTGCTCGAGCGCGTCGCGTGTCTGGCTGTTGGACAGGTGTCCGGTGCGCGAGCGGATGCGCTGCTTGAGGGGCCACGGGTACGGGCCGAGGCGCAGCATGTCGAGGTCATGGTTGGCCTCGAGCAGCAGCGCGGTGCACCCGGCAAGGCATTCGACGAGCGGCGCGGTCATCGTGCCGGTGTCGGTGACCAGTCCGAGCCGCCGTCCTCGATGGGTGAACACGAAACCGATCGGCTCGGCGGCATCGTGGCTGGTCGCCACCGGCAGCACCTCGAGGCCATGCTGGGTCAGCGGTTGCCCCGAGCGCAGCAGCGGCTCGACCGCGACCCGGCCAGCGAGCGCTTTGCGGGTGCCCTCGCTGCCCACGACAGGGAGCCGGTGCTGCTTGTGGAAAGCCTCGAGTCCACGCACGTGATCGATGTGCTCGTGGGAGAGGAGCACCGCCTCGATGTCGGCGGGCCCGAGCCCGTGGGGCGCCATCCGGGTCCGCAACTGCCGGTACGAGAGGCCGCAGTCCACCAGCACCCGGGTGCCGTTGGCCTCCACCACCACGGCGTTGCCGCGCGAGCCCGAGGCGAGGACGACGATGCGCACCCTAGGCCGCTCCCTTCGGTAGAAAACAGCCTCGGCCAGCCTCCGATCGAACCTCGTGTCGCCGCACACCCACCTCTTTCGAGCCGCAGCCAGCGGCGCCGCCAGTGTACCAGTCACACTCCGGTGGACCCGAAGCCGCCGGCACCGCGCGGGCTCGGAGGCACCACCTCCACCTCGACGAACTGGGCCTGCTCCACAGGCGCCACCACGAGCTGGGCGATGCGGTCCCCGCGCCTCACCACGAACGGCTCACTCCCCATGTTGGCCAGCAGCACCTTGACCTCGCCTCGGTAATCGGAGTCGATGGTACCGGGCGCGTTGGCGAGCGTGACTCCCCACCTCAGCGCCAGGCCCGAGCGGGGCCGGATCTGGACCTCGAAACCCTCCGGAATCGCCAGGACGAGCCCGGTCGGCACCGCCGCCCGCTCGCCGGGCGCGAGCGTCAGGGGTGTGTCTACGGCTGCCACGACGTCGGCGCCGGCTGCCCCCACCGAGAGGTATCGTGGCAACGGCAGCTGTGCGGCATGCGATAGCCGCTGCACGAGCACGAGAGGGCCGGTCAAACGAGCCTCCGCACGTCCTCGGGGAGGACCACCCCACCCCGCGGTCCGCACACCGCCCCGGCCAGGTTCTCCAGTCGGACCGTCTCACCTGCCAACACCCGCACCCGCTCCGGAGTGATCGCCTCCAGCTCACGGCACACCCCGGCGGCGTCGAACCGGCGATGCCGGGCCAGCCACTCCCCGGCATGTGCCTCCATCAGCGCCTCGGCTCCCTCGGCACCGAGCACCACGCCGGCCAGCAGTGCCTGCTTGGCGAGCTCGACCTCGCGCTCGGTCACCGCCCCGGCGCCCACCGCGGCCAAGACACCCAAGAGCACCTCCCAGCAGGCGGCCGCCTGGCGGGTCGGGGCCGAGAACATGATCTCCAGCACACCTGCCGGAGCCGCCGCGTAGACCGCGGTCGAGATCTCGTACACGAGCCCCAGGCGATCGCGCATCTCGCGAAACAGCCGGCTCGAGGCTCCACCCCCGAGCAGCTGGTGCAGCACACCCAGCGTGTAGATCTCCGGGTGGTCAGCGGGTAGCCCGGGGAGCACGAGGTTGGCGTACATCTGCTCGATCCCGTCGCGCTCTTCGGCCAGCACCCCTGGACGCCAAGCCGGTGGGAGGTGGGTGACGCGTCCGGCCTTCAGGCCGCGCGCCCCCGCTTCCGTGAGCGCCTGCGGCAGCGGTACGCCAGGCGGCGCCACCACCACCAGCAGCTGGTTGCCAGACCCGAAGCGAGCACGGTGAAACCGCACCAGGTCGGACACCGTCAGGCGTTCTACGACCTCGCGACGACCCAGCACCGGCCGGGCCAAGGGGTGATCCGCCCAGCACGCCTGCAGCGCCAGCTCGGCCACGACCTCGGCGGGCGAATCCTGAACCAGGTCGAACTCGGCGCCGACCACCGAGCGCTCGAGCTCGAGCTCATCGGCCCGCACCACGGGCTGCGATACCGCCTCCAGCACCAGCTCCGCCGCCTCCTCGAGGCGCTCCGCTGGGACGTGCGCGGTCACGGCGCAGACCTCCCGCGTCGTGAACGCGTCCACCGAGCCACCGAGCGAGTCGGTCAGCTCGGCAATGGCCTCAGGGGTGCGCTGACCGCATCGTCGCAACAGAAGGTGCTCCAGCAGGTGCGTGACACCCGCCAGATCCGCCGGCTCGTCGGCCGAGCCGCTCCGTACCCACACGCCGAGCGCCGCGGTGGCTCCGGGTACCGTTTCGTGCAGGATGACAGGAGCTCCCGTCATAGAGCGCGCAGGATACCAGCGCCGGGCGACTCCGTCCCCCACCCGAACGGGAGGTGGGGGTGAGAGGTCCGCCACGTCGGTCAACGCTTCCCGGTGGGCACGACCGAGGGGACCGGAGGCTTGGGCCCGGCCTGCTTGTTGGGGTCGAAGATGAACTTCCAGTCGCAGTAGCGAGTGCGTCCGTCGAGGATGCGAATCGACTCCTCGCACGAGCGTGAGGTGACGCCCACGATCGGGCCGCCCTGCGGCTGACCGGGCGCACCGAAGCCGGGCGTCGCTTGCGGCGTGGGCTGGGGCGTGGGCCTTCGCGTAGCGTCTGGCCCAGGTGGGGTGACTGCCTGCCCGTCCTGGCCGAAAAAGAGGGGTTGCCAGTCGGACTTGCCGGTGAAGGGATCCTTCCACTGCTTACGGATGACGCGTGGCTTGGCCTTGTAGAGCTCCTCGAGGCTCAGCGGGAAACGGCCGTTGCGAGCCCGGAAGAGACGGATCGCCTCGACGAACTGCTGGCCGCGGAAGATCAGCTCCTCCTCATTCTCTCGCCGCTTCTGAAAGGTGACGCTCTGGATCGCCACGGTGAGCCCGATGGCCATCACCGCCAGGATGACGATGACCGCGGCCAGGGTGAAGCCCTGGGACCGCTTTCGGCGGACGATCCGCGGCCGGTACTCCGGGGCCCGCCACCCAGGGTCCGCAGCCCGCGGCCGAGGTGAGAACCGAGCGAGGGCGTCGCGGCCCCGAGACCCCCCCTGCACGGGCTTCACCAGTCGGCGTAGCGGGATCCATCGAGCGCCGTGGCGTCCGAGCCCGACCTCACGTCGATGATTCCCGGCGGCTGCTCCTGGTCACGCTCGTCGGACTCTTCGGTCGCCTGCTCGAACAGGGGGTCCCACGAGTCGGCGCTGCCGGTGAACGGATCGACCGGGAGCCTGCGCAGATAACCCAAGCTGACCAGCTCCTCGAGCGAGCTCGGGTAGCGCGCCCGGTCACCGTGGAACTGGTCGATGCACGACCGCAGCGTGAAGAGGTCCTCCTTGAGCGCTGCTTCCTTGGCCCGGACGGGTGCGGTACGCATCGCCGGCACGGCGATGGTGGCCAGGATGCCGATGATGGTCACGACGATGATGAGCTCAATGAGCGTGAACCCTCGCTCCCCTTTCCTCCCACCCATGGGACAGGAAGCATCGAACCCAGGCGAGCGCTGCGCGGACCCGGTTTCCGGCGGACCGGGAGGCTTTGCAGCGGTACCTGCCATCAACCCCTCCGCAACGGACCACCCGGGTTGAGCGCGCAGCTCCAACCGGGCCGACCCTCTTCCAGATCTCCGAATCCACTCTCCCGTCCGCAGTCTTCTCATCACCAGTCCTTGTACTTGGTGCCATCGAGAGCGGTAGCCCCCGAGAGCGAGTACACGTCGTAGACGTTCTGCCTGCCCCAGGTGCGGGAGTCCGCCTCGTCCTGGTACGAGCGCATGCCCCATTCTGCCTCGCCGGTCATGGGATCGATCGGAATGCGCCGCAAGAACTTCTTCTTGATCGTTTGACCGACCACGTCGACACCCTCGACCAGCACCTCCAGCTCTTTGGGATAGCCTTCGGTCCCCAGCTCGACCTGGATCATCCCCTGGTCAGCCAAGCGCTTGTGCTCGTCGATGGCGTTGCGCATCTGGCGCAACGCCAGCCGCAGCTCGACCTCGCGCTGCCGCTTGATGGTGAACTTGGCCGTCGGCAGGGCGACCGCGGCCAGGATCGCGAGCAGCGCCACGACCATCACCAGCTCAGCCAGGGTGAAGCCGCGCTGCTGCCTCACGGCGCCCGGACCTCCGTCGCCACGGCTGAGGAGGGAACGGCCACGATCGTGGCCCCCGAGCCGGTCACCGTCCCCACCGGCCCGGCGAAAACCAACGGCAGCTCACCCGCCTGCCGGGGGCGCACGGTGATCCGGAGCAAGGTGCCGCTGCCGCGCGCCACTCCGCTCCAGCTGGCGGTGATCCATCCCAGGGCTGGCGTGTGGGTCGGCTGGACCCGCAGGTTCCGACCGTCGCCGGCCACGTCGCCGCCCTCGACCCGCACCACCTCGAGGTGGGCCGGGTCGTACGCGAAGTGCAGGGGGGAAGGGACGCCTTCGGCTCCCGGGTCGAGAACGATCGTGAGGACGCCATCCGAGCCCACCACCACCGGGCAGCGGGCCGGGTAGAACGAGATCCGGGAGAGGGCGGCCTCCGCCGCCTGGAGGGTCAGGGACGACGGCTCGGGCCGTTGCTGCCGCGCTTCGTCCTCGGGCCGGTCGCTCCTCGAACCGGGGTGGATACCCACCGGCGGGCGCTCCGTCCGCTCTCCCTCGGTGGGAGGAAGGGCGAGCCGCGGCCGCCGGTACTCGCGCTCACCCTCTGGCGCTTTCTGGCGCGTGGCCGGGTCCTCCATCGGCTCCGAGACCGAGCCGGCGTCTCCAAACGGCCCGCCCTCGACGCCCGAGCGGATGCGTGGCGAGTTGCCGAAGACCGTGATGCGGTTCTCGGTACCCACCCACACCGGGGCCAGGTCCTCCTCGGTGATGTTGGGGTTGCGGATGATGTGCGGCGTGATCGTCAGCACCAGCTCGGTCTGGGTGAGATCCGCGGTATTGCCTCGGAACAGCGCCCCGATAATCGGCAAGTCGGCCAGAAACGGCACGCCCGAGCGCGAGGTGCCCTTGCGGTACTTGAGCAGGCCGGCCAGCATCGAGGTCTCGCCGTCCTTGAGCCGGATCACCGAGTCGATGCTGCGGGTGCCGATCTTCGGCTGCATGTTGCCGCCGCCCACGTCGACCTTGTCACCCAACTCGGAGACCTCGACCTTGAGCTTCATCGTGATCTCGTTGTTGTGGTGCACGCGCGGCTCGAGGTCGATCTTGATGCCCACGTCCTGGTACTGGAACGCGGTGATGGGCACGATGTTACCACCCTGCGTCTGGGTCGTGTTGAAGGTCGTGGTGGGGATCGGCACGCGGTCACCGATGACGAGGTTGCCCTTCTCGCCCTCGGTGATGCGGAGCTGCGGCTGAGCCAGCGTCTCGGCCTCGCCCGAGGACTTGACGAGCTGCAGGGTCACCGACGGCATGGTGACCCCCCACATGCTGCGGGTGATGTCACCGAGCCTCCCGAGGGGGATCCGGAAGTCGTCCTTCTTGCCGGTGATGGACGACGGATCGAAGGTGATCGGATAGCCGTCGGAGGTCGGCGCGGCGATCGCCACCCCCAGCTTGCGGGCGGTGTTGGAGTCGAGCTGGATGAGCTCGACGTCGACCAGCACCTCGGCCTTGGCTTTGTCGTTGGCGTTGATCAGCCGCTCGGCGATCGCCACCTTGTCGGCGGTGTCACGGATGACGATGGAGTTGAGGCGCTCGTTGACCGCCAGACGGCGGGCGTCGATGAGCGCCCGCAGCATGTTGTTGACATCCTTCACGTCGCCGTTGGAGAGAAAAAACGTCTTGACCACCAGGTCCTCGTAGTCGCGGCGGTTTTGCGGCGTGTCCTCGACGATCATCACGCTCTTGTCGTCGAGCACCTTGTAGAAATGGGTCGCCGCCTGCATGACGGTCTCGAGTGCCTGCTTGGCTGTCACATCTTTGAGCTCGATGGTGATCTTGTTGTCCTTGAGCTTGCCGTCGAACAGGATGTTGATGCCGAACGCCTGGCCGATCGCCTTGTAGATGTCCTTGACGTTGGTTTGGTTGGGGAACGAAAGGCTGATCGGCTCGTCGGACGCGGGGTTGAGGATCGGCGGCTTGACCTTCATCTCCGCCGCTGCCTTCTTCATCTGCTCGAGCTTGGAGGCGCCTCCCTCCTGGGCGAGCACCTCGAGGTCTTTCCTTGCCTTGGCGAGCTCCACCTCGGCGTACTGGTGGGTGGGATCGAGCTGAACCGCAAGCTGCAGCTCGGTGACCGCCCGCTGCATGTCGCCTACCTCCCGAAACGCCAACCCCTTGCGAAAGTGGGCCTCGCCGGCGCGCTGGCGCGCCCTTTGTAGCGACATTCTCAGGCGTAGATCGTCGGGCTTTTTGGCCAGCGCCTCCAGGTAGTGGTACACGGCCGCGTCCCAGTTCTCCACCCGCACGGCCTCCTCGGCCCGACGCGTGGTCGAGTACGTCCCGCACCCCGCCACCACCAAGGCCACCGCCACCAGTACGGCCGTCGTGCTTCGATGCCTCGTGCTCACACTCACCTCGCCAGTGGAACCTCGGTCTTGACGGTGTCAGCGAACCCTACGAACCCCACCGTCACGCCCGTTGCCTTGACTTCGCGGATGATGAACTTCCCCTTCAGCGTGTCGCCCGGCGCTGCTGCCACGATCTCCTCACCGTCGCGGAAGATCGCCACCGGGAGACGGTCCGGACCCAACCAGCCGATGAACGTCAACGTGAACGGCGGCGGGGGGGGGGGCCCGGGGGTCGATGTCGGTCTCGCCACGACCGGCTGAGGCGGACGGGTTGGCAGCGGGGTCGGGGTTGGGCGGCGATCCGGAGTCGGCGTCGGAGGTGGGCCGTAGGTGAAGAGGTTTCGTCCGCCTCCGGGGGTCGGCCGCGCTCCCCCTTCGGTTGGGCTCCAGCCGAGAATCGGTACCGTGTAGCTTCGCGCCGGTGGGAGCGCGCCGCCGGATGCGGCGCCAGCGAGGAACGCCGGGCGCCAACGGAGGAGGGCGAAGACCAAAGCCGCTGCGAGCAAGACCAGCAGCAGCACGAGCCGCCGCGGATCAGTCCTGGCCGCCACCCGGCACCTCCTCGACACCCAGCTCCCGCACCAGCTTCTCGTCCACCGCCGAGAAGTAGGTCCCCATCGTCAGCCTCACCGAAACGTCCAGGCTCGCCGCCGACGAGTCGCCGGTAAGCCCCAGCCCCTCCAGGACGATGAACTGCGGCGAGCTCTCCAGCAGGAAGACGCATCGTCGGATCTGCTCGTACGACCCCTTCACGGCGTATGAGGCGGTGAAGTAGACGAGCCCGGTCTTGTCCTCCAGCTTGTAGGAGTAGGCGATGCTCTCGACGGTGAGCCCGCTCTCCTGGGCCAGCCGCAGCACCTCCTGCAGGAAGGGGACGAGCCGTTCCTTCATACCGGAGAGCTGGTCACGCCGCAGCACGCTCAGGTTCTCGCGCAGCTTCACGAGCTCGTCACGCGTTCCCCCGAGCTGGCGCGCGCTACCTTCCAGCCGCGCGACCTCCGACTGGAGCTGCTCCGACTGGGCCGCCAGAAGCGAGCGTCTCTCCAGCACGCTCGAACGGAAACCGAACACCCAGGCCAGGTTGGCAGCCAGAAGCAGAGCCGGCACCAGCCACACCCAGCAATGGCGAAGCCACGTGGCCGGCCGGCTCATGGCCGGCCTCCCGGCCAGTACGTGACCGACAGGCCGACTTGGTATCCCTGCCCTCCCGAGCTTGCCGGAGCAACCTCGTTGGCAGGCACAGGATCCGAAAAGGAGGGATCCGCGAACAGCGCCGCCAGCAGCCTCAGCCACGCCTCGCGCGAGATCGCGACACAGCTCAGCACCAAGCGCAGCGACCCGTCCTTCTGGACCTGAGGGCTCACGCTGACGAGACGGACGTCCCACGGGATCGTCCGCTCGAGATCGCCGAGCATCGTGCTCCACGATAGCTGGCGTCGCGCCACCACCTCCCGGAACGCCTCGGCTTCCGCTTGCAGCTTGCGCCACCCAACGGCTGCGAGCTCACGATCCGTCGTCGCCACCTCACGAGCGAGCCGGTCCCGCTCGGCGCGCAGTCTATGCACCTGCTCGAGCTGATCCTGCTCGACCCCCCGTGCACCGAGCAGCTCGCTGACCGACATGAGGCTGAGCGTTACCGCCACGACCGCCAACACCGCTCCCACCACCCACACCGGCCGGCTGTTCTCGAAGCGCTCGCGGGCAAGGTTGGGGCGCCGCATCACACCTCCCTGCCGGCGCCACAGGCGAGCAGCGCACCCAAAAGCGCCCCGGGTAGCGTGGTGCCCACCGGAACCCGCTCAGCGCTCACGACCAGGCGGCGCACGGTGACCTGAGGCCGATTGGCCACACTGGCCTCGACCTCGAGCGCCAGCTCCTCGTCGAACGCCACCACCCACATCTCGATGCCGGCCTCCGCCTCGACGGCGCCTGTGAGCCGATTGAGCGAGTGCTCCACCTCGCGGGTCACGAAGTCGGCGGCCCGGGACGGGTCACCAGGCAGCCCTTTTTGACGCAGCAGGGCAATCACCCCACCCACCACGGCCACGAACCCCAGCGATCGAGGTTCGGCGGCCACCACCAGATACGGCCCGCCGATCGCCGGTACGAGGTTGGCGACGGCCAACGCGGTGGTCTCGAGGCGGCCGACCCACATCCCAGCTGCTGCCAACGTCTCCTCGATCACCGAAAGCGGCCGGTCGAGCGCCAGCGTCACGAGGACCTGTCCCTCGTCGCGCGCCGGCAGGAAGTCCAGCCGCACCTCTTCCGGCCGGCACGGCAGGAGCTTCTTGAGCCGCCAGCGGATCACATCCTCCGCCTCCTGGCGATGGCGCGGCAGCCCGCCCACGTCAACCTGCACGCTTCTGGTCCACGCCGTAGGAAGAAGCGCCGTACCGCGGCTGGGAAGCTTGCCGACGTTCTGCGCGAGACGGCCGAGGGCGGCAGCCAGCAGTGCACGGTCAACCTGCAGCAGCCCCACCGGCCCCTGTTGGAAGCACTCCCCTTCGAGCGGCACGGCATCCACACGCATGAGCGCGTCGCGGCGGCGCGACAGCGACGCCAGGACGATCTGGTCGTCCGCCAGTGAGAGAACGCTGGGCGGGAGAGGGGTGGTGAGAAACCGTGGGAGCTTCATTCGACGAAGGTCACCTTGTTGACTTCCTTGAGCGTGGTCACACCGGCAAAGACCTTCTCCAGTGCCGACTCACGGAGGAACTTCATGCCCTCGGCCTTGGCCTCGCGCTTGATCTCGGCGGCTGGTCGCTTGTCCAAGATGAGGACGCGGATGTTGTCGGATAGATCCATGAGCTCGGAGATCGCGCACCGGCCCAGAAACCCGGTGCCGTTGCACTCGATGCACCCTGCACCCTCGAAGAAGGTGACGCCCAGGACCTGATCGCGGGTCAGCCCCGACTCGTCGAGGAGCTGATCGGTGACCCTCGCCTCACGCCGGCAGTGCGGACAGATTCGCCGCACCAGGCGCTGTGCAAGCACGCAGTTGAGGGCCGAGACGAAGTTATAAAGATCCACGTTCATGTTGAGGAAACGGCCGAGCACGTCGACCACGTTGTTGGCGTGCACGGTAGTGAACACGAGGTGGCCGGTGAGCGCCGATTGCACCGCGATCTGCGCTGTCTCCTCGTCGCGGATCTCACCGACCATGATCTTGTCCGGGTCGTGACGCAGAATCGACCGCAGGCCGCGAGCGAACGTGAGGCCCTTTTTCTCGTTGACCGGAATCTGGGTGATCCCCGGGAGCTGGTACTCCACCGGGTCCTCGATGGTGACGATCTTGTCCTCGACGCTCACGATCTCCGACAGGCAGGCATACAGCGTCGTCGTCTTGCCCGATCCCGTCGGCCCGGTGACCAGCACCATCCCGTACGGCTCACGGATGAACTTCCGCAGCTTGCGCTTGGTGTCCTCGTCAAACCCCAGGACCTCCAGGTTCAGCGTGCGGAACTCCTTGTTCGCCGACTCCTTGTCGAGGATGCGGATGACCACGTCCTCGCCGTGGGTGGTGGGCATCACCGAGACCCGGAAGTCGATGGTACGCCCCTTCATCCGCAGCTTGAAACGCCCGTCCTGAGGAATGCGCTTTTCGGCGATGTCGAGCTCCGACATAACCTTGACGCGCGAGATGATGGTTGCGTGGTAGCGCTTGTCGATCGGCTCCATGGCCTGGTAGAGCACGCCGTCGATGCGGTACTTGACGATCACCTCGGTATCGCGCGTCTCGATGTGGATATCGGAGGCCCGCCGTTGAATGGCGTTGAAGACGATGGTGTCGACCAGCTTGATGACCGGCGAGGTGTCGGCAGTGATCGACTCGATGGAGAGCGCTTCCTCACCGTTCTCACGCTCCTGCACCAGTTGGATGCGGAAGTCCTCCGTAGCCTCATCGAGCACGCGCTGCGTCGAGTCCGATTTTTCGAGGATCTCGGAAATACGAGCCGGCAGTCCGACCCGTACCTCGATCGGGGCGCCGATCGCCAGCTCCAGCTCGTCGAGGGCGGAGATGTCCGAGGGGTCAGCCATCACCACCACCACCACGTCTCCCTGACGTTCGAGCGGCACGAACTGGTAGCGCAGCATGAGCTCGACCGGGATCTGGCGAAAGAGCTCCGGCTCGCCCCGGAAGTCGGAGAGGTCATCGAACGGGAGCCGCAGACGCTCGGCCAGCGCCACCGCACTCTGCCGCTCCTCATCGCCGCGACCCGGGCCTCTCAGGTACCGCTGAGCAAAGGTGTTGAGGTCTTCCGACATCATCTCCTCACTGGGCGCGCTGCATCATCGTGAACATCGGGTAGTACACCGACAGCAGCAGCGCCGACACCACGCCGCCCATGACCACGAGCACCGCCGGCTCGATGAGGCTCACCACACGGGCGAGCTTGACCTCGATCGTCTCGTCATAAAACTGGGATACGTTGGCCAGCATCTCCTCGAGGGCGCCGGTCGCCTCGCCGACCTGAACCATGGCGATGGTCAGCTCGGGAAAGAGCCCAGTCGCGTCCAAGGACGACCATAGTGCCTGCCCCTCCCTCACCCGCGGGGCCACCCGGGTCAGCGGGCCGCCGATGGCCCGGTTGGTGACCGTCGAGCTCGCGACCTCGAGCGCTCGCACGAGGGGCGTGCCGCCCGACAGGAGGGTGCCGAGCGACCGCGTGAACTGGGAGAGCGCGAACAGGTGCAGGATCGGGCCGACGAAGAGCAGGCGCAGCTTGAGCCGGTCGAGAAAGAGCGCGCCGTGGTCACTGCGCAGCCACCGACGCAGGAAGGGGTACGCGATGACCATCGCGCCGGCCATGTAGGGTAGGTTCTGCTCGAGGAGCTTGGCGGTGTTGAGGACGATCAGCGTCGGCAGCGGCAGCTCCGAGGCAAACCCGAGGTAGAACGTGGCAAAACGCGGGATCACGTAGGTCAGCAGCAGGGCGATCAGCCCCAATGCCAGCAGCACCAGAACCAGCGGATAGGTGAGCGTGGAGGACACCTTGCGCCGCACCGCCTCGAGCATCTGCGAGTGCTGCGTGTAGCGCGCCAGCACCGGCACCAGCTCGCCCGACTGCTCGCCCGCCAGCAGGGTTGCGCAGTACAGACGCGGGAAGAGCCCCCCCTGCGCCGCAAACGACTCGGACAGCGCTACTCCGGACCGCACGTCCTCGAGCACCCGCAGCAGCACCTGTCGGAAAACCGGGTTGGTCTGCGACCGCTGCAGCAGCTCGAGCGACTGCAGCACCGGGATGCCGGCGCGCAGCAGGGTCGAGAACTGCTGGTTGAAGACCAGGAACTCGAGCGAGGTGATGCGCTCCCGTCGCCACCAGCGCGGTAGGCCGAGCCGCGAGCGAACCGGTTGCAGCACGAAGACATGCAGCCCCTTGCCCTCGAGCTCGCGGCGCAGCGCCTCGGGGTTGGAGGCCCGATGCCGCTGCTGCAGCACCAGACCGTCCGGGGTACCAACACGAACGACGTACTCGCTCACTTGGCGGTCTCCCGGTCCGCCCCCAGGACCACCACGAGTGCCTTCTTGGCCTCTTCCGAGCGTGCCGTGACGAGAATGAACGTCTGCCCGAGCCGCAGGCTCACGTTCGACCGATGAACCCGGTGCTGCACCCCGATACCGTGCTCCTGGCCTTCCAGTCGCAGAACCTCGCAGGGCGCAAGCTGGACGCGCTCCGGTTCGCTGGGGGAAGCCCGGAGCGTGAAGCGAACGGTGTAGCCCTGGCCCAGCTTGGTCTCGACCGAAGCTCCTTCCCGCGCCTGAACCTCGAACGAATCGATCTCCTCGAAGCCGCTCCAACGGAAGAGCCCCGTCAGCTCGGACCCGAACCCCTCGAGCTTTGCCGGTTGCTGACCGGGTCTGATGGCAGCAGCGGTCGAGGCGAGGATGAGCCGAACGCGTAGACGGTAATCGCGTGGTACGACGTCCCAGGCCGTCAGGACCTCGACGACGTGCCGGACGACCTCCGGGCGATCCCTCACGGTAAGGCTGTTGGTGCCCGGTTGGATCAGCACGCTGCCCTGGGGAGAGAGCATCGGCTCCACCACCGCTGCCGCCTCTCGCACCGGCTGGTGGCGGAGCTGGATCGCTCGCTCTTCGAGCTCGGAGGCGTCAACCACCGATACGCCAGCCGCCAGCAGCACGACGAGGAACGTTCGCCGCACCTACAGCTCCAGCCCCGGATCGACGACGAACGCTACCTGCACCTCTTTGCCGTCGGAGCCCCGGGCGGTGAGCTGGTAGAGCCGCAGACCGTCGCCTTCGACCTCCACCAGAGCCGGCTCCACCGACTGCGCGCTCTCCGCCACGACGGTCGGGGGAGCCCCGTAGCCACCCCGAAGCCGCAAGTAGGTGGCCGTAGAGCCCACGATCGCCAGCACCGCCGCTGCCGCCACACCTACCCACCAGCGGCGCCAGCCCCCGGTGCGGCGCTCAAGACGGCGCTGCCGGATGCCGGAGAGCACCTCGGTGACGAACCGCTCATCCTCGGCCAAGGGGGCAACGGCCAGGGCCAAGCTCACCGCAAGCGAGGGCTCGGCGGCGACGAACACCTGGCGACACTCAAGGCAGGTCCCGAGGTGCTCGCGGACCTCGCGCTCAACCTCCGGCACCAGCTCGAGCCCGATGAAGCGCTCGCGAAGCGCCAGAATCTCACTGCACATCCTCATCGCCCGCCTCCCCGCGGCAGGTACTCCGGAAACCGGGCTGCGAGCTCCCGACGCAACACCGCTCGAGCCTGGAAGACATGGTTTCGTACCGTTGCCTCGCTGCATCCGACGGCCTCGGCGACCTCGGCGGTGGAAAGCCCCTGGACCTCGCGGAGAACGAATGCCGAGCGCTGCGCCGGCGTCAGGCATTCCGCCAGCTCACCGAAGATCCGCTGGACCTCGACCTCGGCGAGGTGCTCAGGAGCTCGCGGGGTTTCCGACTCACCCACGAGGCGGAGGTGGATCTGGTGGGTGCGATCGCGGCTGTCCCGCGAGCGCAGCACGTCGATCGCCAGGTTGGAGGCGATGCGATACAGCCAGGTGGAGAACGACCACGCCGGGTCGTACTTGGCGAGGTTCTCCCAGGCGCGGATGAAAGCCGCCTGGGCGACGTCCCGACCCTCCTCGTCGTCGCAAAGGATACGGGCGGCGCATCGCCGCACCCCCGCTTGATGACGCCGGACGAGCTCGGCGAAAGCCGCCTCGTCGCCGGCCCGAGCCGCCGCCGCAAGCTCGCGATCTTCGCGCGGGGGTGCTAGCATCGGCCTCGGCAGCAGCCGCAAAAGTCCCATCCCAACTCCAACCTCCAGAGCGTATACGGGCACGGCCGCGGGGCCGTTGGGGCGTCGATTATAGCCTTGCTGTCCGGCCGATTGCCTTCTGTCTCCGGCCCCAGCGTGCGGGGGCTCGGCCTGTACCCACGCCCGCGACCACGTCCGCGGCCGGGTCCAGGTCGAGGCCCTCTTCGGGGGAAGGGACGGAAAGCGAGCAGCCCGACCGTTGGGGAGGGGGCAGCAAAATGCTCTCGCCTCTCGACCGGGCGGACAGGCTGGTACACTCTCCGCCATGGCGCGCCCCGCCCTTTGGCTGTACCGGGCTGTCATGATGGCAGCGCTTCCCCTCGCCACGCCATGGTTGCTCGCTGCCGACCGCCGGTACGGGAAAAAGCGCCCCCCGTTGGCGTTGCGCCTGGGGCGTCAGCTTCCGCCTCTGCCGGGAGATAGCGTCTGGGTGCAGGCCGTGTCGGTCGGAGAGGTGGCGGTGGCTCGCCTGCTGCTCGCCGAGCTACGACGGCGCCATCCCGAGACCGCCATCATCCTCTCGGCCACGACGGCCACCGGCCTTTCGCTGGCCACCGGCCAGCAGCAGGCTGACGTCGTTGTCCCCTTTCCCCTCGACCTCCCGGGCCCGGTCGACCGGGTGCTGGACGCCGCCCACCCCCGACTGGTCGTCCTCGTAGAGACCGAGCTCTGGCCGGAGATGCTTGCCGGCTGCGCCGCGCGCGGTATCCCAGTGGTGCTCGCCAACGCTCGTGTCTCGGACCGCTCCTTCCGCGGCTACAGGCTCTTGCGCCCGCTCTTGCGGCCGCTGCTCGCGCCGGTGACGCTGGCCCTCGCCCAGGAGCCACTCGATGCCGAACGCCTGGCTGCGATCGGGCTGCCCGCCAACCGAATCGAGGTGCTGGGCAACCTCAAGTTCGATGTCGGTCCACCCAAAACCGCCCCCGGCGTGGCGACCGAGATGCGCCGAGTGGCCGGGGAACGCCACGTCGTGGTGGCCGGCTCCACGATGGAAGGCGAGGAGCTGCCGGTGTTGCGCGCCTTGCAGCGGATACCCAACCGCGAGGATACCTTCCTGCTGCTCGCCCCGCGCCACCCCGAACGCGCCGGCGCCGTGCTCGAGATCGCGGCGAGGTTGGGGTTCTCTGCCGAGCGCCGGACACTCCTCGCGGCGGCACCTTCGCGATGCGAGGTGGTGGTCCTCGACACCGTTGGCGAGCTGGCCTCACTGTACGAGCTCGCCCAGGTGGCGTTCGTCGGCGGCTCGCTCGTCGCCACCGGGGGTCACAACCCCATCGAGCCGGCGCGCTTCGCGGTGCCGGTGCTCACCGGGCCCCACGTCAAGAACTTCGCGGCCGTGTTCCGGCGGTTCTTCGAGGTCGGCGCCGCCAAGGTCGTGCGCGGTGAAAGCGAGCTGACCGACGCGCTCCACCGATGGCTCGCCGACCCCGCGGCCGCCCGCCGAGCTGGAGAGGCCGGGAGGAGCTTGCTCGAAGCCAACGCCGGGGCAACGGCTCGCACCGTTTCCGCTCTCGAGAGGTTCCTGCAGTGAGCGCCCTGCGTCAGCTCGCCATCGGGGCGAGCGGCATCCTGGAGCTGGTCAACACTTGCATCAGGCCGTTGTATCGCTGGGGGCTCACGCGCGTTCATCGGGCCGAGGTCCCGGTCATCTCGATCGGCAATATCGCCTGCGGCGGAACCGGGAAGACTCCGCTGGTGGCTGCCTTGGCCCGGTTTCTGGTTGACGCCGGGAAACGCCCGGCAATCCTCACCCGCGGCTACCGCCGCGAGAGCACGACGCCGCAGCTCATCACCGAGCCGGGTCTGGTCTCGTGGCGTGCAGTCGGCGACGAACCCGCGCTTTTGGCCCGGGCGCTACCTGGGGTCCCGATCGTGGTCGACCGCGACCGGGTTCGAGGCGCAGCCACCGCCGTGAGGGAGACCGGCGCCACTCACTTGCTGCTCGACGACGGTTTCCAGCACTGGCGCCTCGGCCGCGATGCCGACATCGTCGTCGTCGACGCCCACGACCCGCTGGCCCACAGCGCTCCTCGCCGCGAACCCCCGGCCGCTCTTCGACACGCTTCGGGCATCGTCGTCAACCGCGTCGAGGACCGCAGTCAGGCCGCCGCAGCCCTGGCGATGCTGGGCCCGTGGGCACCGGATGCCGCGATGATCGCGACGCGGGTCGTGGTCAGTGCCGTCCACCTGGGTGGCGAGCGCACCCCGGCGGAGAGCCTGCGCGGGCGCAAGGCCGTGCTCATGGCCGGACTTGGTAACCCTCGGGCGTTCGTCAGCTCGGTCGGCGACCTCGACGTGCTGGTGATCGATATGGAGCTGTTTCCAGACCATCACAGATACCGCGAGGGAGAGCTCAAGCGCATCCTGGCGAGCGCTCGTGCCGCCGGCGCGATCGTCCTCACGACCGCGAAAGACGTGGTCAAGCTGCCGGACGAGGTCGCCGCTTCGGTGGCGTGGCTGGAGGTGGAGCTGCAGGCACTCGTCGGCTCCTTCGCCGAGCTGATCCCCGCCTCGGTCCTGTAGAATCCTCCTGTGCTCGAGCGGTCGCGTCTTCATGCCATCGTCGACGCCTTCTCCGGCTGTCGGGTGGTGCTCTACGGTGATCTGGTGCTCGATCGCTTCGTCCTCGGAGCCCCGAAGCGGATCTCGCGCGAGGCGCCGGTCATCATCCTACGGTTCGAGGGTCAGCGGGATCTACCCGGGGGAGGAGCCAACGCCCTCGCCAACATCGCCTCGCTGGGCGGAACGCCGCTGCCCGTGGGTGTGGTCGGCGACGACGAGCCCGGGCAGGCGCTTCTGGCATCGCTGCGAGCGCGTGGCATCGACGTGGGCTCGATCCTCATCGCGCCGGGGTTTCGGACCGTCACCAAGGTCCGGGTCGTCGCCGGCGGCCCCTCGTCGCTCAAACACCAGGTGGCGCGCTACGACATCGAGGATCGTCTCGCTGCCAACGATCGCCGGCTGCGCCGCGTCCTCGCCACCCTCGCCACGGTCGGCGCCCAAGCCGCGGCCGCAGCCGTGTCGGACTACGGCTACGGTACCGTAGGTCGGGCCGGGATCACCGCCCTCCGCGCCGCCATGCCCGCCGGCGCACCGATGATCGTCGACTCACGGTTTGCCCTCGCGAGCCTGGTGGGCGTTGACGGCGCCACACCCAACCTCGAGGAGCTCGTCGCCGCCGCCGGCCGCGAGCTGCTCACCGACAACGACGTGGCGAGCGCAGCGGAGGCGCTGCGACGGAGCATGGGCTGCCGGTTCCTCATCGCCACTCGGGGCAGCCAGGGCTCGACGCTGGTGGCGGAAGGGCAGGCAGCCGTCCACCTACCGGTTTACGGCTCAGATCAGGTGGCGGACGTGACCGGGGCCGGCGATACCGTGCTTGCCGCTTCCGCGCTCGCCATGGCCGCCGGCGCCTCACCGCTCGAGGCGGCCACCCTTGCCAACCTCGCGGGTGGCATCGTCGTCACCAAGCTCGGTACCGCCACCGCGAGCCCGGCCGAGCTCCACCGAGCCATCGACTCGGCGCCGTTCCTCCATGACTGAGCCGGGAGCCAAGCTGGTGACGCGTGCGCACGCCGCACGGCTGGCGGCCGCGGCGCGAACGGCAGGGCACGTGGTCGTCCTCGCCAACGGCGCATTCGACATGCTGCACGTCGGCCATGTGCGCTACCTCGCCGATGCCCGGCGCCACGGCGACGTCCTGTTCGTGGCCGTGAACACCGACAGCTCCGTACGGGGGCTCAAGGGACCGACGCGGCCGGTGGTGCCCGAGGGCGAACGAGTCGAGCTGCTCTCCCACCTCGTGTGCGTCGACTGGATCGTGCTCTTCGACGAGCCGACCGTAGCCGCCATCCTGCGCGAGCTCCGTCCCCACCTCCACGCCAAAGGCACCGACTACACACCAGAGACCGTTCCCGAGCGCGCCGTCATGAGCCAGTGGGGCGGCCGTACGGTCATCTGCGGCGACCCCAAGGACCACGCTACCACCGACCTCATCGGCGAGGTGCTCCGGCGTTTCGCCTCTCCCCCCCGCTGCCCCTGAGCGCCAGTCGACGGACAGCCACCGACGCGGTCGCGGGCTCGCCGCCAACTCCACCCCACTGCGCGCCCGCCGCGGGTCCAAAGCGACGGGGAGGGTAGAATCCAGCCGTGCGCGTTCTCCTCACCCGCCTCTCGGCCCTCGGCGACATCGTGCACACCTGGCCGCTCGCCTCGCTGCTCGCCCGCGAGCTCCCCGGAATCGAGATCCATTGGCTGGTCGAGCGTCACTTCCTGCCGCTCGTGGAAACACACGGGGCAGTGGCCGGCACCATCAGCGTTGCCACCCGCTGTTGGCGCAAGGAGTATCTGTCGGCCGCGACCAGACAGCAAGCGGCGAGCGTCGCCAGACGCCTCCGCGAGCTTTCGTTCGAGGTTGCGCTCGACCCGCAGGGGTTGGTCAAGTCGGCGATCTGGGCGAAGGTAGCGGGGGTCCCGACGAGGGCTGGGCTCGAGCGGCGCCACCGAAGAGAGCGGGCGGCGGGGCTGTTCTACACCGAGACCGTGAGCCCCTTACCGGGGGCGACCCACGTCGTCGACATCAACCTCTCGTTTGCCGGGGTACTCGGTGTCACTCCGGCGCTGGGCGTGGCGCCGGACGGACGGTTCCTGCTCGCAGCCGGAAACGGACCGCGTCTGGCAGCCGGCTCGACGGTCGTCCTCCCCGCCACCGGGGGGCCGGGGAAGGCCTGGCCACCGCGATGCTGGGCGCAGCTAGCGGCTGCTCTCGCCCGCGCCGGCCGGCCCGTGTGCGTGGCATGGGGACCGGGCGAGCGTCAACTCGCCGAGGCGATCGCCAGCGAGGCCGGACCGGGGGTCGAGACGGCACCGCCCACCTCCATCGTTGAGCTCGCGCACCTGCTGTCGAGCGCCCAGGTGGTCGTCGGCGGCGACACCGGGACCGTGCACCTGGCGGCGTCGCTGGGTGTCCCGACGGTGGCTATCTTCCTGGCCACCGACCCGCTACGCAACCGTCCCCGTGGAGACCATGTGGCGGTTGTCTCGGCAGCACGCACGGGGACCCGACATGGGCGCGCCCGCACAGGTGTCGCGCGAGAGGTCGGGGTCGACGAGGTCCTGGCGGTGGTCCACGGCTTGGCACCATGAGGTGCAACCGGATGTGCCTGCAGTCACCTCCGAGGCTCTACGGGCGGTGATGGATAGTGATACAATCAGCGCGCGGACCGATGCGTAACGGAAGGGAAGGGTATGGCCCTCAAGCTTGGTGAGCTCCTCCTCAAAGCCCAGTTGATCAACCAGCAGCAACTGCAGAAGGCGCTGGACGAGCAGAAGAGCACCGGAGGCAAGCTGGGGGAGATCCTGCAGCGCCTCGGGTTCGTCACCGAGGACGACATCATCGAGTGCTTGTCGCACCAGTTCGGTGTCCCGTCCATCAACCTTCGTCACTTCGAGATCGACTCCAACGTAGCGCGGCTCATTCCGGTCGATTTGGCCCGCAAGTACAACGTCGTCCCGGTCAACAAGACCGGTGCCACCCTCACTCTCGCCATGACCGACCCAACCAACATCTTCGCCATGGACGAGATCACCTTCATGACCGGCTACCGAGTGGAGCCGGTCGTGGCCTCCGAGGAGGCGATCCGCGAGACCATCGACCGCCACTTCGGTTCCACCCGCGAGGTCGAGCTCAAGAAGGTGATGGAGGATCTCACCAGCGTCGACGAGGCGGCACTCGAGCTCATGGAGGAAGAGGAGGAGGTGGACGTCGCCACCCTCGCCGAGGGGGTCGAGGAAGCACCGGTGGTGCGGCTGGTCAACATCATGCTGACCGATGCCATCAAGCGTGGCGCCTCGGACATCCACGTCGAGCCGTACGAGAGGACCTTCCGCGTGCGCTACCGCATCGACGGGCTGTTGCGCGAGGTCATGACCCCCCCGTTCAAGCTCAAGGACGCCATCACCTCCCGCATCAAGGTGCTGGCGAAGCTCGACATCGCCGAGAAGCGGCTGCCTCAGGACGGTCGCATCCGCCTCAAGGCCAAGGTCGAGGGTCGGACCCGCGAGCTGGACTACCGCGTCTCGTGCATCCCGACGGTGCACGGCGAGAAGGTCGTGATGCGGCTGCTCGACAAGGAAAACCTTCGTCTCGATCTCACCAAGCTGGGGTTTGAGAAGCCGTCGCTCAAGGCGTTCGAGGACGCCGTCCTCAAGCCCTACGGCATGGTGCTGGTCACCGGGCCGACCGGCTCGGGCAAGACCAACACGCTCTACTCCGCCCTGCAGCGTGTCAACACGCCCGACACCAACATCATGACGGCGGAGGACCCGGTCGAGTTCCAGATGCCGGGCGTCAACCAGGTACAGATGAAGGACGCTATCGGCCTCAACTTCGCTGCCGCCCTCCGCTCGTTCCTGCGCCAAGACCCCAACATCATTTTGGTCGGGGAGATCCGCGACTTCGAAACGGCCGAAATCGCCATCAAGGCCGCGCTCACGGGGCACCTGGTGCTCTCAACCCTGCACACCAACGACGCCCCATCGACCATCTCACGCCTCATGAACATGGGCATCGAGCCCTTCCTTGTCGCCACCTCGGTCAACTGCATCGCAGCCCAGCGGCTCATCCGCCGCGTCTGCCCGAACTGCAAAGAGGAGCTCGACACGCCGATCCAGGCGCTGCTGGGGGTGGGCTTCTCGGAGTCGGAGGCTCACGACGTCAAGCTCTACAAGGGCAGGGGATGCGACAAGTGCAACAACACCGGTTACAAGGGTCGCACAGCCCTGATCGAGGTCATGACCATGACCGATGACCTCCGGGAGCTGGTGCTCTCGGGGGCGACCGCTATCGAGCTGCGTCGCAAGGCTCGGGAGGAGGGGATGATCACCCTCCGGGAGTCGGGCCTGCAGAAAATCCGCGAGGGCCTCACGACCATCGACGAGGTCGTCCGGGAGACCGTCCTGTAAGGGGGCGAGCATGGCCGTTACGCTGCACGAGCTCCTCAAGAAAATGGTGGACTCCGGAGCCACCGACCTCCACATCACGACCAACTCCCCCCCCATCATCCGGGTGCACGGGCTGCTCGAACGACTATCCAGCCCGCCGCTCACGGCTTCCGAGACCAAGCGGCTCGCCTACTCGGTGCTGACTGACGCGCAAAAACACCGGCTCGAGGAAACGCTCGAGCTCGACCTCTCGTTTGGCATCAAAGGCCTGGCGCGTTTCCGGGCCAACGTGTTCTTTCAGCGCGGCGCGCTGGCCGCAGCCTTCCGCCGGATCCCATATGAGATCCTGGGTTTCAAGGAGCTCGGGCTGCCCCAGGTCGTGGAGTCGCTGTGCGAGAAGCCGCGCGGGCTGGTGCTCGTCACCGGGCCCACCGGCTCGGGAAAGTCCACCTCGCTCGCGGCCATGATCGATAAGGTCAACCGCGAGAAGCCGCTCCACATCATCACCATCGAGGACCCGATCGAGTACCTGCACACCCATCAGAAGGCGATGGTGAACCAACGGGAGCTCCACTCGGACACCCAGTCGTACGGCAACGCCCTGCGTTCCGTGCTGCGCGAGGACCCCGACGTCGTGCTCATCGGCGAGATGCGCGACCTCGAGACGGTGGAGTCGGCGCTGCGGATCGCCGAGACGGGTCACCTGACGTTCGCGACGCTCCACACCAACTCGGCACCGCAAACGATCAACCGCATCATCGACGTGTTCCCCGAGCACCAGCAGTCGCAGATCCGTACCCAGCTCTCGTTCGTCCTCGAGGGGATCATCTGCCAGTCGTTGCTCCCCAGGACCGGGGGCCACGGACGGGTGCTGGCGTGCGAGGTCTTGATTCCCAACGCCGCGGTGCGTAACCTGATCCGAGAGGACAAGGTTCACCAGATTTACTCGATGATGCAGACGGGTCAGCTCAAGCACGGGATGCAGACCTTCAACCAATCGCTGGCCACGCTGTACCAGCGCAAGCTGATCACCCTGCAGACCGCCCTGTCCTACAGCTCCAACCAAGAGGAGCTGCAGGACATGATCAACCGTGGCACCGGCGTCGTGCAGCAGCTTCCGCCGCCCCGCGTGCCTGGGAGGAGCTAGCGTATGCCCAGCTTTGAATGGAAGGGGCGAGATCGCGCCGGCCGGCCACAGAGCGGCGTGCTCGTAGCGGATACCAAGGACGCCGCCCTCGCGGTCTTGCGACGCCAGCAGGTGGTGCCGATCACGGTCAAGGAGAAAGGCAAGGAGATCGCGCTCCCGAAGGTTCGCGGTGGCGTCTCCGACAAGGCCTTGGCCGTTTTCACCCGGCAGTTCTCGGTCATGATCGACGCCGGTCTACCGCTCGTCCAGTGCCTGCAGATCCTGGGCGAGCAGCAGGAAAACAAGGCTTTCCAGCACATCATCCTGCAGGTCCGCGAGGACGTCGAGACCGGGTCGTCGCTCGCCAACGCCCTCAAGAAACACCCGCAGGCGTTCTCGGATCTGTACGTCAACATGGTGGCGGCTGGTGAGGCTGGCGGTATCCTCGACACCATCTTGCAGCGTTTGGCGACCTACATCGAGAAGGCCGCCCGCCTCAAAGCCCAAGTCAAGTCGGCGATGATCTACCCGGTGACGGTCATCGCGATCGCCATCCTCGTCGTCTACGTGATTCTCTGGAAAGTCATCCCGGTGTTCGCCTCGCTTTTCGAGAGCCTCGGCGCCAGCCTCCCACTTCCGACCCGAGTGGTCGTGGAGCTCTCGAACTTCGTCGGCCGTTTCTGGTGGCTCATCGCGATCCTGGTTGTCGCCGGCATCGTCGCCGTCCGCCAGTACTACAAGACCCCTCAGGGCAAGCTCGTCATCGACAACCTGATGCTCAAGGCACCCGTCCTCGGCATGGTGCTGCGGAAGATCGCCGTCGCGCGCTTCTGCCGCACACTCGGCACACTGCTTTCCGCCGGTGTGCCAGTCCTCGAATCGCTCGAGATCACCGCCAGAACCTCCGGCAACGCGGTCATCGAGCGCGCCATTCTCGAGGTCCGCAAGCAGGTGGAAGAGGGCAAAGCCCTTGCCGAGCCTCTCAAAGCCACCAACCAGTTCCCGCCGATGGTGGTGCAAATGATCGGCGTCGGCGAGGCGACCGGCGCCATGGATACCATGCTGTCCAAGATCGCCGAGTTCTACGAGGACGAGGTCGATACAGCGGTGGCGGGCATGATGAAGCTCATCGAGCCGGTCATGATCTTTTTCCTCGGCGTCGTCATCGGCGGTATCGTGATCGCCATGTATCTGCCGATGTTCGATCTCATCTCGAAGATCGGATGAGCGTCCCTCTTGCCCTCCGGGCCGACCCGCCGGCCGGCCCGGAGTCGCCCATTCCGGGCCTGGCGCGTGCCGTCAAATGGCTGGTCGGCTTGCGGCTGTTGGCCGTATCGGGGCTTTTTGTCGGGGCTTTGCTGGTGCAGGTGTCGAGCGAGGACATCCTCCCCATCGCCCCGCTCATCCGGGTCGCCGGGCTCGCCTACCTGCTGTCGCTGGTTTGGATCGTTCTGCTGCTGCTGCGCATTCCTCCTGGGCTTTTCGGCGGCCTCCAGCTCGTCGGGGACCTGGCGGTGGTCACGGCACTGATCTATATGACCGGCGGGCCCAGCTCGCCGTTTTCCTTCCTCTTCATGATCCCGGTCGCTGTCGGCGCCCACCTGTTCGGGTTGCGCGGCGCCCTGACCACGGCAGGTGCGGCGTTCATCGCGTATGCCGGGCTCGTTGAGCTGATCGCCTTTCATCTTGTCGCGCCGCCGTCTTTCAGCTCGCAAGCCTCGCTGGCCGGGCGCACGAGCCTCGGGCTCCAGCTCGTCGTGACCGGCATCGGCTTTGCCATTGTTGCCATCCTCACCTCGTTTCTCGCCCACTCGGTTCACCGGGCCGAGCGCCAGTTGCTCGGCGAACGCACCGCCAGTGCCCGCTTCCTCGCACTCTCCGACGACATCGTCCGCTCCGTGGACTCGGGTGTGTTGGCGGTGGACCTCGAAGGACAGATCGTACTGGGTAACCCCGCAGCGACACGGATCCTCGGCCGCGACGAAGCCGTAGAAGGAAAGCAGGTCGGCCAGCTTCTCGCGCTCGAGAACGTCTCGTGGGTGGACGTCCTGAAGCGGGTCGCGGTGACCGGCCCAGTCAAGCTGGAGGGGACCGAGGTCGGTCGTCGCGTACCTGTGGGGTGCACGGTCACGCCGCTGCGCACCGCCGAAGGCAACCTCGTGGGCTTCGTGATCCACTTCCGCGATCTGACCGAGGTCAGAGAGTCCGCACGCCGGGAAAGCCTGCGCGAACGCATGGTGGCGGTCGGTCAGATGGCCGCCGGCATCGCCCACGAGATCCGCAACCCCCTCGCCTCGATCTCGGGATCGGCGCAGGTCCTCGGCAAGGTCCCGGGGCTCCGCGAGAGCGAGCGGCGTTTGTCGCGCATCATCGTCGAGGAGTCGCGCCGCCTGTCCTCCACGATCGAGGCGTTCCTCGCCTACGCCCGGCCACCGGAACCCCACCCCGGCCCCTGTCAGATTGGATCGATCCTGGCCGACACCCTCGCCCTGTTTGCCAACTCCGCAGAGGTCACGCCCGCGCACCACCTCGACCTCGACATCCGGTCCCACCCAGAGCCCGTCACGGCCGACGAGAGGCAGTTACGACAAGCGTTTTTCAACCTCGCCCGCAACGCCATTCAGGCCATGCCCCACGGTGGTACGATGCGGGTCGTCGCTGCTCCCGAGGACGGCGAGTACGTCATCCGCTGGAGCGATGAGGGCATCGGCATGACGACCCCGCAGATCGACGAGATCTTCCAACCCTTCAAAGCGTTCCGGCAGGGTGGGACAGGGCTCGGCTTGGCCGTTGTGTACTCGATCGTCAGCGATCACCGCGGCGACATCACGGTCGAGAGCGTTCCTGACCAGGGTTCGACCTTCACTCTGCGCTTCCCGCTGGGCTTGCCATGAGCGGTCGGGTGCTGGTCGTTGACGACGAGCCGAACTTGCGGGAAGTGATCCGCATCGTCCTCGAGGACGAGGGCTTCGTGGTGCGCGAGGCCGCTGACCTGAGCAGTGCCTCTGCAGCCTTGGCACGCGAGCACTTCGACCTCGTCATTTGCGACATCCTCCTGCCCGACGGGAGTGGGCTGGATCTCCTCCGGGCTCACGGAGCTACCACGAGCTTCGCCATGATCACCGCCCATACCACGCCGGCGACGCTGCTCTCCGCAGTCCGCCAGGGCGCGGTCGAGTACCTGTCCAAGCCGTTCGACATCGAGCAGCTCAAGAAGGTCGTGGCCAAGCGGTTGCACCGCCCGGTGGCGCTCACGGAGGCCAGCGTCGGGGATGACCTGGTCGGGGTGTCCTCGGCCATGCGCCCGATCAAGGATCGCGTCGCCCAGATCGCCCGCAGTGACGCCACGGTGCTGATTACCGGCGAATCGGGTACCGGCAAGGAGCTGCTGGCGAAGACAATCCACGCCGCCTCTCCGCGGGCTGCGGGACCGTTTCTCGCCGTCAACTGCGGCGCGCTCCCCGAAGGCTTGCTGGAGAGTGAGCTCTTCGGCCACGTCCGTGGGTCGTTTACCGGAGCGGTGCGCGACAAGCGAGGCCTGTTCGAGGAAGCAAACGGGGGCACCTTGTTCCTCGACGAGATCGGCGAGCTGCCGCTCCCCCTCCAGGTCAAGCTGCTACGGGCCCTCCAGGACCGGAAGATCCGCCCGGTCGGCGGGAACCGTGAGATCACCTGCGACGTGCGCGTCATGGCCGCCACCAACGCCGACTTACGCAGTCTCATCGAAAACGGACGTTTCCGTGAGGACCTTTTTTTCCGGATCAACGTCCTTTCCGTTGCCCTTCCGTCGCTGCGCGAACGAACGGAAGATATTCCCGTCTTGGCCCGTGTGTTCCTCGATCGCGCCGCGCGCCGCCTCGGGATCGAGAAGAAGGAGCTCCAGAAGGACGTCATGCTCGTCCTTCAAGCGCACCCCTGGCCCGGCAACGTCCGCGAGCTCGAGAACGTCATCGAGCAGGCCACGGCCATGGAGCCGTCGTCTCTGATCACCGTGGGTTCGTTGCCGGCGGCGCTGCTCACCGGCGCCGGGGACCGCGGCACCCGCTCGCTCGGCATGCACCTCCCGGCCGAGGGCCTCGATCTCGAAGCGCATCTCGACACCATACGCCGCGAGCTCATGCGTCAGGCACTCGAGCGCTGCGGAGGCATCCAGAAGGACGCCGCCCGGCTTCTCCACATGAGCTATCGCGCCTTTCGCTACCACGCCGAGAAGCTCAGGCTGACAACGGAGGACTGACACGTGACCTCCTCGCTCCTTGCCCTGCTCCTATGCCTAGCCCCGCCTCCCCCACCTGGGTGCATTCTCCCCGACGGTGCGGCGATCACGCTCGAGCTCGCCGTCACCGATCAGGAGCGGGCCCTCGGGCTCATGTTCCGCGACGTCGTACCGCCGGAAACCGGCATGCTGTTCGTCTTCGCCGAGGATGGCATATGGCCGTTCTGGATGAAGGACACGATGGTGAGCCTCGACCTCATCTGGCTCGATGCGGCCGGCAAGGTGGTGGAGGTGCGAGCCAACGTGCCACCGTGCCGGCTCGATCCCTGCCCGAGCTACGCACCGACCACCAAAGGGCGGGCGGTGTTGGAAATGGTGGCCGGCTCGGCCACCCGGCACGGCATCAAGGCGGGCACCGTTTTGCGCTTCTCGTCGGTACCGGGCTACCCTCTGCCGCCCCCAACCCCAACCAGGTAACCGGCGGCCTGGTCTCGCACCGGGCGGAACCCCCTGGAACACCGTATCACGAGGCGGTTGGGGCTGGCTTCCCGCCGCCCGGGTGGGGGCACCGGCCCGGCGGCTGGCATGGAGCCCGAGCAGCCGGTCACGAGGATGACTTCGAGGGCGGGGATGGGGACGGCTTGCTCTCCGTTGCGGGCGTGCTGGCCTCGCTGGGTGTTGCAGATGGGGCTTCCTTGTCCGTCTTGCCGGCCCGGGCATAATCGGTGACATACCAGCCACTGCCCTTGAACTGGATCGCGGGAGCCGAGACGATCTTGAGCATCGCGCCACCGCAGCGAACGCACTCCGCAGGCGGCGCATCCCCCGATCGTTGCAGGATCTCGACCACCTCACCACAGCTCGAACACCGATACTCGTACAACGGCATGATCACCCTCCGCCTGGGACGTCGTGGACCTTCACTGATGACTGCGGGATCAGCCCCCCGAAGGCACCTGCACCTTGATGCCGGAGCTCGAGTCCTTTTCCTTGCGGATCAGCCCGAGGCAGTGGAGGGCATAAATGATCCTGGCGTTGAGACCGGCGCTCAGGGGGCCGTTCTCGCACAGCTCGAACAGCGTCCGGCGGCCGTCCATGAGGGCGAGCAGCTCCTCCTCGCTCCCCTCGAGCTGGATGCCCTCCAGATGCTCCGGCATGGCGACCCTCGAGAAGACCGTGCTCTTGCCGCCGAGCCGGCTGATCAGCCGCTTGGCGTCGGGCACCGTCTTGCAGCCGTGGAGGATCGCACGCGGCGTCGGGATACGGAGCTTGTAGACCTCATCGACGCGATCCGCGCCGAGCGTGAACGTTACCAGGCCCTCGGAGAGCCCGAACAGGCTCCAGACGATACGCTGCACCTGCTCGAGCACTGCGGTGCGCATCTCGGCCTCGGTCAGCACGCCCATCTGAACCAGAATCTGGCCGTGCCGCTTGCGCGGGTTGTCCAGGAGCATGAGCGCCGATGCCCGGTACTGCTCCATGGTGATCCGTCCAGCCGCCAGCAGCATGTCGCCGAGCGACTCGCCACGGTTGGTGGATGAGGCGAAGATGATGTCACCGTTGAGAATCGAGACTCGTTTCGTGCAGTCCCCGAGCTGCGTCTCGACCATCCCCGGCACCCGATACCGATGGATCGTCGCCAAGATCTCCGGTAACGGAGTCTCGGCCAAATCGCCAACGAAGATGTGCCGCGCCTCACCAACCACGAGACAAATGGTAGCACGCCGCCGCCATTCCCACCCGCTCGCGAGTCGTGCGGCGAGAGCTGAACGCTGCCCCCGGCTCAACCCGCGGTCCGGAGCGCGCGAGGGCGAGTGATAGACTGGCCGTGGAAGCGCCCGGGGCCTGGTGGCTTCCGCGGTCTTCAAAACCGTTGCGCCGTGCGGCTGCCGTACGGTGGGTGGGTTCGATTCCCATGCGCTTCCGCCACCTCCTTCCGCTCTGTCCCCGACCACGATGCCTGTGGATCGCCGTCGGTGAGGAACGACGGTGGGAAGCCGGCAACCCGGGGTTACGGCATCCCCATGACCTGCATCTCGCGCGGATGCTCGATCTGGAAGTCGAACCGCACGGTTCGCTTCTGCCCCGGCTCGAGGTCCAGTTCCCAGCGGAGCAACCCGAGCTCGGTCTGTTCGGCCGGCTTCGGCTCGGCTTGTTCGAGCCGGACCCTGATCGACTCGTGGCGGGGCACCGGCAATTGGTCCTCCACCCGCACCCGGGCCGCCGTCGGCAACACGCTCTCGAGCGAAATCTCGTAGCCGACGCTCACCCGCCTGCCGTCGCCCAGGAGCTTGCGGTCGACGTCGCGGCGTCGCAGCTCCCTTCTCACCGAGAGGCGCTCGTCGACCCCGAGGTAGAGCTCGAGCTCGCCGTCGGGCGGGGTGTGCGGCAGTCGGCTCGCTCCGACCAGCTCGTCACCGTCGAAGAGCGTGGCGTCACCCGGCAAGAGCGAGTACGGGCTGCGGTTGTGCGTCCTGGCCCGGCGATAGGCGGCTGTCACCTCCTTGGGTGCGGTGACGTAGTCGAGGCCGGCAGGCCACTCGAGACGGGCGACGGTGACCTTGTGCGAGGCCCCGTCCGACGGAACGTCGACCACACCGGGGATGCGGAAGGTGACGGCGGCGCCGGAGGTTTCGACCGTGGCCACCGCATCTTCGACCACCATCTCCTCGACCGCCAGCTCGGGCTCGGCCTCCTTGCTGCGCACGAAGCTGTCGACACCGGCGCCCATCGCAGCCAGGGACGGCGCCACTTTCGCCCGCGCCGGCCGCGACAGCGGCGGGCTCAAATACCATGGCTGCAGCTCGGGAGTGTGGGCCGCGAGCGCGGGACGCGCCGTGGAGAGCGTCAGCTCGACACCCGTCCAGCTCTCACCGGTGTGCTGCTGGACCTGGGCGAGGTAGCCGACCTCGAGGGTGGCACCAGCAGGATGCTCGACCAGCCGCAGATCGTAAAGCGGTGACCAGCTGGCGCCGCTCAGCACGTACGAAAGCTCGACGACCACCTCACCCGACTGGGTGACGTCGAGCTCCACTGTGGCCACCTGCCGCTCGCGGCCGCGAGCACCTTTGACCTCCGCGAGCTGGGACGCGACGAGGTGCTGCTCTCGCGCGAGCCCACGGAGGCGGATCGCCAGAGCCTGCCCGAGCTGATCGAGGTCAGCCGCGCGCTGCCGCAGCGCGTCCAGTAGCGCCACCTCGTCGGCCACCTTCATGGTCCCGCGCGCGAGCCCCCGAGCGTAGAAGTCGGTAGCCTCGCACAGCCCACGAACCGCCTGCCGTTCCTCCTCTGCCAGCTTCGTCTGCGCCTCGAGCTCGGTGATCTGGTCGGCGAGCGCCTCGAGCTTCTGCTCGAGCACCCGGACCGTCTCGACCGGAGTCTCGGCGTACGTGCGGCGGCGCACCTCGACACCCATCAGCCGGGCTCGAGCGGTGCCGCGAACCTTCGCTCGCACGCTCGCCGGTTCGAGCCCGAGTGGCAGCTCACCGATCTCGAGCTTGCAGGCTCCGATCTCCACCTCCGCCCGCCCTTCCCGCGTCGCTCTCGCCCGATCGGTGTACACGGTCACCGCTACCACCCGCGTCGTCAGCTCACGCATGGCAGATCCTCCGCTCGGGCAGGCTAGCACGACCACGATCCGGGACTCGTGAAAGCCGGTGCCTTCCGGATACCAGCCCTCGACCGTGCACCTCGACCGAGGTCCCCGTTGCCGGTCCCGAGCCCTCGCCTGTTGAACCCTACCAAGAGCTCGTGAGCTCACCCACCGCGGCCTGCACGGCCTCGAGGACATCGCCACGCTCGACCGCGGCCATCATCGCGTTGTGGTCGGGGAAGAGCGGGCGGTCCACGTCGAGGTGCTCGACCACCTCGCGGATCGCCGCCTTGGCGGCACGCGTACCGGCCCCAGGAGTGAACTCCCGGAAGTCGAGCGCCTGCGCCGCAGCGATCAGCTCGATCCCCAGGACGCCGTACGCGTTGGTCAGGATCTGCTTGGTCTTGAGCGCAGCGTTCATGCCCATCGACACGAAGTCTTCCTGGTCAGCCGCGGCCGGAATCGACTGGGTACACGACGGGGTCGACAGGATGCGTTGCTCGACGATCAGGGTGTCGGCGGTGTACTGGGAAAGCATGAGCCCGGAGAACATCCCGGCGCCCTTGGTGAGGAAGTCGGGCAGGCCGACCGACAGCGCCGAGTTGAGGAGTCGGTTGAGCCGACGCTCGGAAAGCACCGAGACGGTCGTGATTCCAGCCCCGATCAGGTCGAGCGGCATCGATACCGGCGTGCCCTGGAAGTTGGCACCGGTGAGCACCAAGTTATCCTCGGCCACGAACACCGGGTTATCGGCCACGGCGTTGAGCTCGATCTCGACCTGGGTGCGGGCGTACACCATGGCATCGCGGAGCGCGCCGATGACTTGCGGCGTCGAGCGCATCGAGTAGGCGTCCTGGACCTTGGTCTTGAGCTTGCCGGTCACGAGGTCGGAGCCGGCGATCACCTGGCGGAGGTTGCGGGCGCAGGTGATGGCGCCTTTGAAGCCGCGCAGCACGTGGAGCTTTTCCTGATACGGCTTCATATTGGCGAGCAGCGCCTCGAGGGACATCGCGGCGCCGATCTCGGCCTGTTTGATCCAGCGCTCGGCGTCGTACAGGATCAGACAGGCGATGCCGGTGATGAGGTTCGAACCGTTGATGGCGGCGAGACCGTCGCGGGCCTGCAGCCCCGGCACCGGGATCCCCGCCAGCTCCATCGCCCGTGCCGTCGGCATGCGCTCGCCGTGGTAGAACGCCTCGCCCTCACCCATCAACGAGAGGGCGAGCTGGCTCATCGGCGAGAGGTCGCCGCAGGCGCCGACCGACCCCTTCTCGCACACCACCGGAGTCACGCCTTTGTTGAGCAAATCGATGTACGTGAAGGTGATCTCGGGACGACAGCCGGAGTAGCCGCGGGCGTGCACGTTGATGCGCGAGAGGATCGCCGCACGCACGTGCTCGATCGGACACGGCTGGCCGATACCGGCCGCGTGGTTATAGATCAGGTAGCGTTGGAACTGCTTGACCTGCTCGTCGTCGAGCACCACCTCGGAGAACTCGCCGATGCCCGTGTTGACACCGTACATGATCTCGTGGGCGACGACCTTGCGCTCCAGCATGCCGCGGCAGAGCTTGATCCGTTCCAGCGCCTCCGGCGCCAGCTCGACCTTTTCGCCGTAGCGGGCCACGCGTACGACGTCCTCGATCCGCAGATGGTGTCCGTCACAGATCACGGCCATGGGGGTCTCCTTGGGCGTGGGGCCTTGCGCGGCCCCAGGCGCGTTGTCCGGGCATCATACCTCCGTCCCCGCCCATCCGAGCAACCCACCGGACCGGCCGCGTGAGGGAGCAGGGGACGATACCCGTCTTCCGACTCGCGACCGGTCAGGTGGCGGACGGTGTTTGGCTTTCGAGCGGTCGAACGGGTGGGCGGACAGCTGCGGCGGAGGACGGAGGTTGACGTCCCCGGGGGGGCCCGGCCCACAATGGGGGCGTATGAGTCCATCCCGCTCCGTCTCCCGATCCTTCCGCGGCTTCATCGTTCCCATCGGCGGCGCCGAGGACAAGCTGGCCGACCGCACGATCCTGCGCCGTTTCGTCGAGCTCGCCGGCGGACGCGACGCCCGCATCGCCATTGTCCCCACTGCCTCCGAACAGCCCGATACCGGCGCCAACTACGAGCGAATCTTTCGCGACCTCGGAGTCTGGTCGGCGCGCTCGTTGCCAATCGAGCACCGGCTCGATTGCGAGCGCCCGACGGTGCTCGAGGAGCTGGCCTCGGCCACCGGGATCTTCCTCACCGGCGGCAACCAGCTCCGACTCACCACCACGCTCGGCGGCACCGAGGCGGCGCGACTGATTCGCCGGCGCAACGCCGCCGGTGTGGTCGTGGCCGGCACCTCGGCCGGCGCCTCGTTCATCTCCGAGCACATGATCGCCGGTGGCGACGAGGGAGGTACCCCCCGCGCCGCGATGGTGCGTCTCGCGGCAGGGCTTGGTTTGACCAACAAAGTCATCATCGACCAGCATTTCCGCCAGCGCGACCGGCTTGGCCGGTTGCTCGCCGCCCTTGCCTACAACCCGTTCCCGGTCGGTCTCGGCCTCGATGAGGACACCGCCGCCTTTATCGGCCCCGACAACGTGATCGAGGTCGTGGGCAAGGAGGCGCTGACGGTCGTGGATGCGAGCCAGCTCACCTACAGCGCCATGGGGCGGGTGGCTGACGGCGAGCCCGTATCTATGCTCAACGTCCGGTTGCATGTCCTGGTTGCCGGTGGACGCTTCAACTTGGAGACCCGCGAGGCCTTCGCGGAGGAGGGGCCGCTGGCCGTCGACGCCGAGGCGGCCGAGGAGGAACGCTGATGCGCGTGCTCGAGCGCCGTGTGTACCGCGGTCCGAACCTATACGCTCATTTCCCGGTCATTCGCCTCACGGTCGACCTCGGGGTGCTCGAGGACTACCCGTCGAACAAGATCCAGGGGTTCGTCAGCAAGCTACTCAAGCGCCTGCCGCATCTGGACGAGCACGGCTGCTCGTACGAACAGGCAGGCGGGTTCGTGCGTCGGCTGCGCGAGGGCACCTGGATTGGCCACGTCTGGGAGCACGTGGCGATCGAGCTCCAGAACCTGGCTGGCGCCCACGTGTCGTTCGGCAAGACGCGCTCGACCGGCCGGCCACGCGAGTACCACGTCGTCTACGAGTACGAAGAGGCGCACGTCGGCGAGCGGGCCGGCAAGCTCGCTCAGCTCCTCATCGAAAGCCTGCTACCCAAGAAGCTACGCGTGCTGGTGCGCCCGCCAGGCGGCGAGGAGGAGCAGGAGCTCGACTTTGACACCGAGATCGAGGACCTCATCCGCTACGCCCAGAAGCGACAGCTCGGACCCTCGACGTTCTCGCTGGTGAAAGCCGCCGAGGTGCGCGGCATCCCCTGGTTCCGCCTCAATGACTACTCGCTGGTGCAGCTCGGGCACGGGCGGTTCCAGAAGCGCATCCAGGCCACCGTGACCTCGGAGACACGCCAGATTGCGGTCGAAATCGCCTCTGACAAGGCGCAGACCAATCGCATCCTGGCCGACATCGGTCTACCGGTACCGCCACAGATGATCGTCTACTCGCTCCGCGAGGCGCTCGAGGCGGCTGAGGACATCGGCTACCCAGTCGTGGTCAAACCGCTCGACGGCAACCACGGACGCGGTGTGGCCGCCAACCTCGGCAACGAGGAGGAGGTCCGCAGCGCCTACCCCACGGCCCGCGAGATCTCGCGCATCGTCGTGGTGGAGAAGTTCATCGAGGGGCTCGACCACCGCATGGTGGTGGTGGGTGACCAGCTCATCGCCGTGGCACGCCGCGAGCCCGGCAAGGTCGTGGGCGACGGGGTCCACACCGTGGCCCAGCTCGTCGAGATCACCAACCAGGACCCCCGGCGCGGGATCGGCCACGAAAAAGTGCTCACCCGGCTGGCGATCGACGAGCAGGCGCGGCGCATGCTCGCCCGTAAGGGGTACACGGCGGAGACCGTGCCGCCGGCCGGTGAGAGCGGGTACCTGCGCCTCACCGGCAACCTTTCGACCGGCGGCACCGCCTCGGACGTCACCGATGTCGTGCACTACGACAACCGCGAGATGGCGGTCCGCGCCGCGCAGGCGATCGGCCTCGACGTGGCCGGCATCGACTTCCTCTCACCCGACATCACCAAGTCGTGGCGCGAGGTCGGCGGGGCGATCTGCGAGGTCAACGCGGCGCCGGGGTTCCGTATGCACGTGGCGCCCACCGACGGCACACCGCGTGATCCCGCCGGCCCAGTCATGGACATGCTGTTCCCGCCGGGAACCCCGGCCGCCGTCCCGATCGCCGCCGTCACCGGCACCAACGGCAAGACCACGACGGCCCGCATGCTCTCGCACATCCACAAGATGGCCGGGCGGATCGTCGGGCTGGCGACGACCGACGGTGTGTACATCGACGGCCAGCGCTCGGTGGAGGGGGACCTCACCGGTCCCACCGGCACGCAGATGGTGCTGCGCGACCCCACCGTGGACCTGGCGGTGCTCGAGGTCGCGCGCGGTGGCCTGCTGCGCTCGGGGATGGGCACCCGCTACTGCGACGTCGGCGCCGTGCTCAACGTCGCCGCCGACCACCTCGGGCTCGACGGCGTCGACACCGTCGAGGAGCTGGCCCGCGTCAAGCGGCTCGTGGTCGAGGTGGCGCGCGAGTGCGCGGTGCTCAACGCCGACGACCCGCTGGTGCTGGCGATGGCCGACTACACCCAGGCCAAGCAGATCATGTACGTGACGATGAACCCCACGCACGAGCTGGTGCGCGAGCACATCCGGGCCGGGAAGTCGGCGGTGGTGCTCGAGCGCGGGATCGCCGGCGACATGATCACGCTGTACGACAAGGCCCAGCACCTGCCGCTGGTGTGGACCCACCTCATCCCGGCGACCATGGAGGGACGCGCGCTGTTCAACGTCCAGAACGCCATGTTCGCGGCCGGCATGGCGTGGGCGATGGGGGTCAAGATCGAGGGCATCCGCCACGGGCTGCGCACCTTCGACACCACGTTCTTCCAGGCCCCCGGCCGGCTCAACGTGTACGAGGAGCACCCGTTCAAGGTGATCGTCGACTACGGGCACAACCCGCACGCGATCAGGGCGATGTGCGACCTCGTGCAGCGCCTCGACGTGCCGGGACGGCGCCTCGTCGTGCTGACGATCCCCGGCGACCGGCGCGACGAGGACGCCCTCGAGGTGGCGCGCATCGCCGCGCCGCACTTCGACCATTTCGTCCTGCGGCGCGATGACAACCTGCGGCGGCGCGGGCCCGACGAGATCCCGCTCCTGCTGAAGAAGGGCCTGCTCGAGGCCGGCGTGCCCGAGGAGCGGATCACCGTCATCCCCGACGAGCAGGAGGCGAACCTCGGGGCGCTGCGCATGGCGCGTCCGGGCGACCTGCTCGTCGTCTTCGCCGAGAAGCTGACCCGCACCTGGAAGCAGGTCATCTACTTCCGCCCGGAAGGCGAGGCCGCGGCCAGGCCCACCGCCGGCGAGGAGGGGACGCCCCCGGCGGCTCCCAGCCCGGTGCCGCCCCCGGGAGTCGCCGGCGAGCCGGTGACCTCCGCTCTGACCCTGCCGGAGGGCGCCCGCCTCATCCGCGACGAGCGCGGCGTGCGGCTCGCGCGTGAGGACAGCGAGGACTGATGGAGCTCCGCCTGTCGCGGCGCCTGACCGGCCCCTCGCTGTGGCTGGACGGCCCCGGCGCCGTCCTCGAGGTCTTCCTCGACGAGGGCGACCCGGACCCGGTGCCGGCCTGGCGCGAGGCGCTCAAGCGTGCGCACGCGGCGCTCGGCTGGCCGCGCCGGGCGCACAGCCGTCGCTCCGGTGAGCGCCACCTCGCGCTGGCGATCGAGGCGCCGTTCGACTGCCTGCTGTGTGCGACGTACGTGAACGAGTGGGCCG
>JAAYVZ010000235.1 GCA_012516935.1 Holophagae bacterium | reverse complement strand
TGCCGGTGGATCGGCTGCTGGGCCAGGCGTTCACGCTGGACCGCATCAACGAGGGCTTCAACCACCTGGCCTCGGGCTCGGGCCTGCGCGACTGCATCGTGCTTGTGGACCGAACCCGATCTTCACAGCAACGGTGACCCGAGCCGCGCCACGGCCTCGAACAGCTTCTGCTGCGGCGGCACGTGGCGGTTCACCGGCACCAGCCGGCAACGCGACAGGTCGGCCTGGAACAGCCGCGCCAGCTCGCGGTTCACGTCGCGGTCGAAGAGCACGGCGGCGACCTCGAAGTTGAGGCGAAAGCTGCGGTTGTCGAAGTTGGCGCTGCCGATCATGCTGTAGGTCGAGTCCACCACCAGGGTCTTGGGGTGGAACATGCGGCCGCGGTATTCGAAGATCAGCACGCCGGCCTCCTGCAGTTCGCGATAGTAGGAGCGCGCGGCGGCGGTGACGATGCGCGAGTCGCTCAGCTCGGGCACGATCAGCTTGACCTGCACGCCGCGCAGCGCGGCGTTGGTGAGCGCGGCCCAGGCCGGCTCGGTCGGCACGAAGTAGGGCGTGGACAGCCAGACGCGCTCCTGCGCCAGGCCGAGCGCGTCGATCATGGCGCGGTGGATGGCCTCGCCGTCGCTGTCCGGGCCCGAGGCGACGATCTGCACCGGCACGTGGCCGACCGGCTCGCCTTCGGGCAGCATGGTGCCGTCGTGCGCCGGCTGGCGCCCGCTGGCGTAGTACCAGTCCTGCAGGAACACGTACTGCAGCCAGCGCACCGCACTGCCGCGCAGCAGCAGGTGGGTGTCGCGGTAGGCGTCGTGCGGACGCACGCGCTCGTTTTCCTCGTCGGTGATGTTGATGCCGCCTAGCAGCCCGAGGCGGCCGTCGACGACGACGATCTTGCGGTGCGTGCGCAGGTTCACCAGCGGGCGTAGCAGGTCGAGCCGCGCGTGGTGGAACACCGCCAGCTCACCGCCGGCCTGCAACAGCGGCTCCAGCAGCGCGCGGTGGCGCCGGCGCAGTAGGCGGCGCGAGCCCACCGCGTCCACCAGCAGCCGCACCGTGATGCCCTCGCGTGCGCGCGCCGCCAGCGCCGCCAGCACCTGGCCGCCGGTCTGGTCAGGCTCGAAAATATAGTACTCCAGATGGATGTGGTTACGCGCCTCGGCGATCGCCTCGAGCAGCCGGTCCAGCTTGGCGCCGCCGCTGGGCAGCAGCTCGACGCCGTAGGCGCTGCACACTGGTAGGCCGCACGAGGTCTCGATCAGCTGCGAGTGCCGCACCGCCCACAGCGGCGGCTCCGGCCGGTCCGCGCGCAGGGTCTTGAGGTCGCGTTGCGACATCAGCGATGCCTTGTGGTGCCAGCGCCTCAGGCGCTGGCGCGTCACGCGCTGCGGGCCGAAGTAGGCATACACCGCCAGCCCGATCACGGGCAGGAAGTTCAGCAGGATGATCCAGGCCAGCGTCGAGACCGGCGAGCGGCGCTGCAGGATGATCCAGGTCGTGAGGACGATGCTCGAGAGGGTCCAGGCCCAGCCGAGCCAGAAGGTCCATGCGTGACCGGCGAAGCTCAGGCCCGACAGCATAGCGGCGTGCGTGAGCGGCCTATCCGTCCAGGCGCTGCTGATGGATAGGAATTCTCTTTCTCACGGCAAGCACGATAGGGCTGAATGGAGGTGGAATCAAGGCGTCGGTGAGGTTGCCGGTGGCGGGGAACTGGGGCAAGACCGTCGTGGTGGAGGGCGATCTGAGCGGGTGCGGATGCTGCGATTCGGAGGCCATCGCCCGCCAGGCCGAGGAGCAGCACGGCTGCTGGCTCGTCGTCGACGCGTCGTGGCCCGACGACCTGCCGCGGATGGGCCTGGGATTCGACCGGGTGTTCTAGGCCACCCCGTCCGTCCGCCGCGAGTTCCAGGAGAGAGTGGTCAAGGACGCCGTGCTCGAGGTGCCCACGGTCGAGGGCCTGGCCGCGAAGATGAAGGTGCCGGCCGACGCCTTGAAGCGCACGCTCGCGCGGTACAACGGACTCGTCAAAGGCGGCCGCGATCTCGACTTCGGCAAACGGGCCGACCGGCTGACGGCGGTCGATGCACCGCCGTTCTACGCGCAGTGGAATCCGAACCCCGACAGGCCGATGCTCATCTTCGGCGGCCTGCTGACCGGCGAGCGCCTCCAGGCCGTGGATGCCGCCGGCCGTCCGCGAAGGGCCATACAGGGTGTTTCGCACGGCAGTGAACCGGACCGGCCGGCACGCCGGCCGCTCGCGTTCGTCGAGAAGGCCATCAAGGAGAAGGGCAGAGCGCTTCGCTACTCGACGCCCGGCGTGACGCTCCTGCGCGAATGCCAGGGGCGCACGACGGCGGTCATCGCCACGGCGCCGGACAGCAGCTACGTGCGGCTCGACGGCCGAACGGGCTCTGCCGCGCGCCGCGCGGCGACGCCCCCGTTAATGGAGTTCCTTGCCGACCTGCTCTAGAATGGCCAGGCCGGCGCGGCGTTTGTCGCACGCGTCCGCGCATGAGGGACCCGCGGCCGTGAGCGAGAAACGCCATCTCCTGTGGGCGGGCACCCTGGCGAGCGTCCTGGTCGGAGCGTTTGCCGGGACGGGCATCTTCACGTTCTTCACGGCCCACGGAACGGCGTACTTGTCCGACGATCCGGCCGCGTGCGTGCATTGCCACGTCATGCGCGAGGAGTTCGACGGCTGGCAGCACGGCTCCCACCACAGCGTGGCCGTCTGCAACGACTGCCACCTGCCCCACGACAACATCGCGCACAAGCTGTTCGTGAAGGCCAGCAACGGCTACTACCACTCGAAGGGCTTCACCCTGATGAACTTCCCCGAGCCCATCCGGATCAAGCCGGGGAACGCGTCGGTGCTCGAAGCCAACTGCCTGCGCTGCCACGGCGAGATCACCGAGGAGATCCGGGCCCACGGGACGCTGGGCGTCCCGACCGATCCGTACCAGAAAGCCGACCTCTACGGGTGCGTGCGCTGCCACCAGGAGGTGGGGCATGGCCCGACGCGCTGATCATCTGCACGGCGCCGAGTCTCCGTGTCCGACGCCGGAAGGAGTCACCCATGACCGATGACCGAAAGCCTTTCTACGCCCGTCCCCTGGTCCAGATGGGCATGGTCGCGGTGGTCGCGGCCGCCGCCACGCTGGCGCTGCTGGCGCTCTACTCCAACATCTCCATGCGGAAGTCGGAGGCGAAACAGCGCAGCATGAAGCTGGTGGAACTCGGCGAGACGACGGTCGATCCCGCCGAATGGGGGAAGAACTTCCCCCGCGAGTACGACTCCTACCTGCGTACGGCCGAGGGCTACAGCACGAAATACGGCGGGGCCGGCAGCGAGGGCCTGCCGCTCAGCAGGCTCCAGGAAGACCCGAGGCTCCGGACGATCTTCGACGGCTACGCCTTCGCCATCGACTTCAACCGCCGCCGGGGGCACGCGTACATGCTCGAGGACCAGCGCGAGACCAAGCGCGTGACCGAGCGCCCACAGCCCGGGGCCTGCCTGCACTGCCATGCCTCGAACACCGTCGCATACCGGGAAGCGGGCCTGAAGCAGGGGGCCCCCGGCACCCTGGATGAGCCCTTCACCAGCCCCAACGGCCAGGCGCAGCTGATGGCGGGCTTCGAGGCGATCAGCAAGATGAGCTACGCCGACGCCTCCAGGCTCGTCAAGCACTCGGTGGCCTGCATCGACTGCCACGACCCCAGGAACATGCAGGTTCGCGTCACCAAACCGGGGTTCATCCGCGGCATCGACGCCCTCGCCCGGAGCAGCCAGCCGGTGCCGCACCTGCCGTCCATCGAGAAGTGGCGGAAGGGAGACCGCTCCGCCGCCTACGATCCCAACCGGGACGCCTCGCGCCAGGAGATGCGATCGATGGTGTGCGGCCAGTGCCACGTGGAGTACTACTGCGGCCCGAAGGTCACCCTATTCTTCCCCTGGCACAACGGGCTGAAAGTCGAACAGATCGAGGCCACCTACGACGCATACACGTTCCCGGACGGCGACCGGTTCTACGACTGGTCGCACGGCCGGACCGGGGCCGAGGTGCTAAAGGCCCAGCACCCCGAGTTCGAGATGTGGAGCCAGGGCATCCACGCACGCTCCGCCGTGGCCTGCGCCGACTGCCACATGCCGTACATGCGGGAGGGCGCCATCAAGATCAGCGACCACCAGGTCCGAAGCCCGCTGCTGGACGTCTCGCGGTCCTGCCAGACGTGCCACCGATTCCCCGAAGCCGAGATAAAGGCGCGGGTGGAGATCATCCAGGACCGCACGAAGGCGTTGATGGACCGCGCCGAGGATGCCGTGGTGGCGCTGATCGACGCGCTGCAGCAGGCCCGGAAAGACGGCATGAATGAGGTGGCGCTCCAGCCGGTCTTCGCCCTGCAGCGCAAGGCGCAATGGCGCGTCGACTTCGTGAACGCCGAGAACTCGATGGGGTTCCACGCGCCGCAGGAAGCGGCCCGCATCCTGGCCGAGGCCATCGACTACGCCCGCCAGGGTCAGCTTGCCCTGCGCGCTCAGCCGCCGGCGACCGGCGCGAAGCCGGGCAACTGAGAGGTGTGGGCATGGAAGGGCGGTCGTCGAGCTGGTGGCGGCGCCAGCTACGGGTCACCTGGCAGTTGCCGGTGGCGCTGGGTGTGCTCGGCGTCGCCTACGGTCTCTGGTCGAGCTGGGGCCGGATCGCCTCGCGGCCCCCTCGGGTGCTCGACCTGGAGGGCACGCACTACGAGATCGGCCTCAGGCACGGGCGGGCGCTGAAGGCGGAGATCGGCGAGCTGTTCCAGGGCTATGTGGTCGGCGGTCTCGTGAGGCGCGAGGGCTGGACGATCGACGATCTCGTGGCCATCGGGCTGCACTACGAGTCGTTCATCCCCCGGCGGTACGTCGAGGAGATGCGCGGGATCGCGGCCGGTGCCGGGGTCCCGTACGAGCACATCCTGGTCATCAATACCTTCGCCGACGCGGTGCTCGGCGCGAGGCCGCGCGCGTGTTCGGCGTTCGCGGTGTGGACGCAGTCGGGTCTCGTGCTGGGCCGAAACCTCGACTGGACCAACTACGGGATCGCCCACCGGTACGGGGTAGTCTTTCGACTCGCAGCTCGCGACGGCCACCGTGTGCTCTCGATCGCGTGGCCCGGGATGGTCGGCGTGGTGACCGGCATGAACGACGCGGGGCTCGTGCTCGCGCTCAACATGGCCTACGCGGGTGACCTCGACACCAACGCGACTCCCATGCTGATACGGCTGCGTGAGGCGCTCGAGCGCCAGACGAGCATTCAGGGAGCGGCCGAGGTGCTTACCGGCCAGCCCCGGACCTTCGCGGCCAACGTCCTGGTCGCCAGCGACACCGAGGATCGCGCGGTTGTGGTCGAGCTGTCGGGGCGGCGGTCCACCGTGGTCGAGATGGAGAGCGGGCTCGTCGTTACGACCAACTACTATCAGCGCCTCGACATCCGAGGCGGTGCCGGGGCGGACAGGCTGGCCATCCTGAGGCGGGCACTCGGCCGCACCGGGCCGAGCACTACGCCGGCGGATGCGCGGCGGGCGCTCGCGCAGGTCTGCTTCCGCGGCTCCTCGCTCGGGATGGTCACCAACCAGAGCGCCGTGCTGCTGCCGCGCTCGGGGGGGGTGCTGGTCGCGCTCGGCGCGCTGCCGGCGACGTCGGGCCGGTACTTCGAGGTTCGGCTCACGCGGTGAGCCGGTCGGGGCGCGGCTGGCGGCCGGACGGGGCTGGTACCCTGGAGGTCGACGATGCTCCGGCTCAAGAAGTGGTACCTCGACTGCGTGACGGTGGGGGGCGACGCATTTGTCGGCTACGCCGGGACGCTCGCGGCGGGACC
>JAAYVZ010000035.1 GCA_012516935.1 Holophagae bacterium | reverse complement strand
GGTGACGGCAGGCGTCACCAACCACCCGTCCTGCATGCCGGCCGAAGAGGAAGCGTAATTATGCTGCGCCGAGCCAGGGCTGGAGTGGTAGGTCGAGGTGTTGCGGACCCACGTGCTGCCACCGCCGTCGAGGTTGTAAACGGCCCACCCGACCGGCGGGAACGTGGCGCCCGTGAACGACTCAGCCACAATCGGTGGGGGCGGCGGCGGCGGGATGGTCTGTGTCCGCACGTCGTCGATCTGCCAGTAGTACGCCCAGCTCCCCGAGACGTACCTCCAGCGGAGCACGATGGTCATGCCCGCGTAGGCGCTCATGTCGATCGTCTGCTCGGTCGAGTCGGTGGCCGAGAAGGTACGCAGGTTGGTCCACGTCGCACCACCATTGGTAGAGACGTCCACATACCCCCGGTCAGTCGTGTAGATGTACTGGAAGCGGTGCTTGAACACCAGGTTGCGCGGCGTCGCCGGCATCACGATCAGCGGCGACAAAAGCTCGGTGTCGAACGCTCCGGAGCCGGAGCCGGCCATGTCGGAGTCGGCTGCGGCGCTGTAGCCGGTGCCACCCGTCATGTTGGCCCGCCCCCACTGGTCGTTGCGCTTCCAGATGTTGCCGGCGCTGGAAGTGTTGTTCTTCACCGTCCAGCCGGCGGGCGGGAAGTCACCCTCGAACTGCTCGTTGATCCCACCCTGGAGCTTACACGCGTACGCCGGATTACCAGCATCGCCGGCAAGCGAGAAGCTCTGCACCTGATCCGCCGAAGCCACCGTCACCGACCGTACCGCGTCGACGTATCCGGCGTACATCGAGTGCACCGTGAACTCATAGGTCGCACCGTTCGGCAGCTCGATCTCGTAGTACCCGTTCCACGGCGAGGTGTAGGTCGTCGCCACCACCACGCTGCCCAGCTTGACATCGATCTTCGCCCACAACGGCCACACATGCTCGGCCGCCGTCACGAAACCGTCCACCACGTAGGTGCCCACGGCCTCGAGCCAAATCGGCTCCACCACCGTCGTCGCGCCTTCGGCGACCGTCGCTACCTTCGGATACGGCGTGTCATCCGCGTCGTGATCGTACCCGAACTTGGTCGCCGTCACGTGGTAGTCGTCGACCGGCACGTAGGTCATGGTGTAGCTGCCGGTCGCGTCGGTCACCGCCGTCTTGGTGGCGTGCACACTCCCACCCTGCAACACCACGCTCTCCGCGGTCACCAACGCCCCCGCCAACGGTGCCCCAGCCTCGGTCGTCACCGTCCCGGTCAGCGTCCCCGTCGGACCACACCACGCCACCACCGCGTTCACAGCCGCCAACGCGTTCAACCGCCCAAACCCGTAGGTGTTGTTGATCATGCCGTCCGGCGCCTGGCCAGTCGGGCACGCAACGTTATACACCTGCGTCGCGTTGTTCTCCAACATCATCAAGGTGTTGACATAGTCACCCACCAACAGGGGACAGGCCGACCACATCAGCGCCACCGCCCCCGCCACGTGCGGCGACGCCATCGAGGTGCCGGTGTAGGTGCCGTCGTACGCGTTGTCCCCGGTATTCACCGACGACCGAACATTGGTGCCCGGCGCCGAGATCTGTGGCTTGACCTTCGGGTACCCGTTCGCCTCCGCCGGCGGAATGTCGAATGCACCCGGACCGCGCGAGGAGTACGACGGGTGAATGATCCCCGTCCGGTGATCGAAGTTGCCCACCCCGGTCACGTTCGGATAATCGCCAGGAGAACCCGCCGACCCGCAGGTGTTCGAGTTGCCAATCGACATCGACGGATAAATACCGGCCGCCCGCCACGCGTTAACATACGACTGGTACCAGTTGTCACCCGAACCGCCACCCCACGAGTTGTTGACGATGTGCGGCCGCAGGTTCGGATTCGCATCGCTGCCGTTCCACTTGGTCGGCGCCACAATCCACTGCGCACAAGCCACCAAATCGGTGTCCGCACACGAGTTCGACGCACACCCCTTGCACGCAATCCACTTCGCCCCAGGCGCCATACCAATCTGGTTGGCTCCACCGTCGTCGCCCACCATGGTGCCCATGGTGTGCGAACCGTGCCCGTTGTTGTCGCACGGGGTCCCACCACAAGCCCCCGTCGGATCACTGAAGTTGTAGTCGTGGTTGAACGTCGCCCCGTCCCACCCACGGTAATGCGACCTCAACGCGTTGTGGGTGGTCCGCGCACCGGTGTCAATGTTCGCCACCACAATCCCGGTCCCGTCGTACCCAAGCGCCCAGACCCCCGGCGCCCCCACATACGTCAAGTTGTCCTCGACCGCGGCGACCTTCGGCGGCTCCTCGCCCACCTTGACCGGCTCCAACTCCACGGTCCGCCGCGCCAACAAACGCGCAACGTCTGTTCGCTGCTGAATCTCGTTCACCACGTTGATGCTCGACCGCTCAACAATGATGACGTTGTCAATCCAAAACGCCTGAAACTTCACACCATTGGCCGTCAAATACTTGACAAGATCCGCCTGCGACCGCGCCGCAGTCGCTCGCAACGTCTCGTACACGTACCGGCCGCGATCAACCCAGCTCATCGCATACGCCGGCGACAAGTCGGCCTTCTCACGCAGCTCAATGATGTACCCCGTCGTGCCGTCCACCGCCAGCTGCTGCTGCAAGCTCTGCTCAACCTGCACACCCGCCGGCTCGCTCGCAACCACCACCCCGGCACCACCCAGCACAACCAGCAACGTCGCCGCCGCCACGCCAACCCACGGCGCCACACGCGGCGTACACCACATCGACCTCACTCTCATACCTCCTCCTCTCCAGTTTCCGTCATCTGCTGCGAGAACCCCGGCCACCAACCTCCAGCCGGCAACCCCCCGGGCCACGCAGCCCGCAGGTCGTCGCCAACCCGCAGCATCCCATGGGCGCGGAACTCCACCTCCGGCCCGCCACCACCTACGCGCACCGCGGCTGCCTCACCTCCTTCAACCCGGACCCGCACACCACCACGACCACCACCTCGATGGCCAGTGACCGTGCCGGACCCTCCCCGGTGCCCCAACCAGCGGCACCCGAACCTCCGGAAACCTCCTACCGCCAAAACCATGTCCGTCGTAGTCTGGTCCGACCAGGCGGCTGTGTCAAGCGCATTCCACCCACGTGGCCCCGCCCTTCCCCCCCCCACCTCACACCCGAATCACAAGCGACGCACGACGAGAACAGGGCTCGAAGGCACCCGTGGACTCGAGCACCTCCGGAGCGGATCCGAGGTCGTTTCCAACTTGCGGCGCGAAGACTGTGGTATAAGTCTCCAAAGTGTATGGCGTCGCCCGCCCCAACTGCCCACCTCCGTCACCCCAACTCGTTCGCTGAGCAAGAGGTCTCCGAGGCCAGGCCGTCGGCGTGTACGCACAGGCACCGACCGGGAGGTCAGAAATGAGGAACTTTCGGCTTGCATTCGCGATTGCCACGCTGGCGCTGTGCGCCGCCCTACCCGTATCGGCGGTTTCGACGACAGTGGTCATCAGTCAGGTCTACGGGGCCGGCGGGAACAGTGGAGCAACCTACAGGAATGACTACGTCGAGCTCTTCAACCTGAGCAGTGGACCGCAGTCGCTGTCCGGCTGGTCGCTGCAGTACACCAGCGCCACCGGGACTGGCCTGTTCAGCGCGTTTGTCGTCCCTCTCAGCGGCTCGATCCCGGCCGGCGGGTACTTCCTGGTTCAGCTCGCTGGCGGTGCCAACGGGGTGCCGTTGCCGACGCCGGACCTGAGCTCGACCACGATCAACATGGCAGGTACCGCAGGCAAGATCCTGCTAGCCGACACCACCACCGGGATCGCGTGCAACGGCAGCAGCACTCCCTGCACGCCCACCCATCTCTCGCACTTTATCGACTTCGTTGGGTGGGGCAATGCGAACTTCTTCGAAGGCACGGTGGGGCCGGCGACCAGCACGACCGCGTCGATCTTCCGAAACTCGGGTGGCTGCTCCGACACCGACAACAACGGCTCCGACTTCACCGCGGCGGCCGCCGCTCCCCGCAACTCGGCCAGCCCGCTCAACCCCTGCGGCCCGGTGCTGCCGACGCTTTCGATCAACGACGTCACGCTCGCCGAAGGCAACAGCGGCACGACGACGTTCACCTTCACCGTGAGCCTGTCGGCCCCGGCCGGCGCCGGCGGCGTGTCGTTCAGCTACGCCACCGCTGACGGCACGGCGACGCAACCGGAGGACTACATCCAGGCCTCCGGCACCGGCAGCATCGCCAGCGGCACTAGCACCACGACGATCGACGTGAGCGTCAACGGCGACACCGTCGAGGAGCCGGACGAGACCTTCTTCGTGAACATCACGTCCGCGACTGGCGCCACCATCCTCGACGGACAAGGCCAGGGCACGATCACCAACGACGACATCGTGCCGCACCTTTCGATCAGCGATGTGACGGCCGCCGAAGGGAACAGCGGCACCACCAATTTCGCCTTCCAGGTGTCGATCACCTCGGGCTCGGCGACGTTCGACATCGCGACCGCCGACGGCTCCGCCACCACCGCCGACAACGACTACGTCGCACACAGCCTGACCGGCCAAACGGTGGTTGCCGGCTCGCCGTACACGTTCAACGTCGCCGTCATCGGCGACACCACGATCGAACCCGACGAGACGTTTTTCGTCAACGTCACGAACGTGAGCGCCGGCGTCACGGTCGATGACGGACAGGGTTTGGGCACCATCCTGAACGACGATTCCCCGACTCTGACCATCGACGACGTGACCGTGGTCGAGGGTGACAGCGGTCCGACCACCGCGGCTTTCACCGTGTCGCTGTCGATCCCGGCGGGCCCCGGCGGCGTGACGTTCGACATCGCGACCGCCGACGGCACGGCTACCACGGCCGACAACGACTACGTCGGCCGCTCGCTCACCGGCCAGACGATCGCCGCCGGCGGCACGACCTACACCTTCGACGTGACCGTCAACGGCGACACCAAGCTCGAACCCACCGAGACGTTCTTCGTCAATGTCACCAACGTCACCGGCGCCACCGTGGGCGATGGCGTCGGTGAGTGCACGATCACCAACGACGACCCCATCCCCAACATCGTCATCAACGAGATCCTCGCCGACCCGGCGAGCTCCGCCAGCGGCGACGCCAACGGCGACGGGGTCTCCAACCCGACCCAGGACGAGTTCGTCGAGCTCGTCAACGCCTCCGGCGCCGACCTCGACATCTCCGGCTGGACGCTGTCCGACGCCACGTCGGTCCGCCACACCTTCCCAGCCGGCACGGTCGTGACCAACAACTGCAGCATCGTGGTGTTCGGGGGCGGCACGCCGACCGGCACTTTTGGTGGATCGCTGGTGCAAGTCGCCTCGACCGGCCAGCTCGGGCTCAACAACGCCGGCGACACCGTCACGCTCAGGCTCGGGACCGTCACCATCGCGACGTACACCTACGGAGCCGAGGGCGGCAACGACCAATCCCTCACCCGTAGCCCCGACATCACCGGTCCGTCCCCCCTGGTACAGCACATGGACGCCCCCGGCTCGGGCGGGGCCCGCTTTTCGCCCGGCAAGCTGCTCACCGGGTGGCCGTTCTCTGGCTGCACCTTGAACGCGTTCGTGGGTGAGATCTGGCAGATCCAGGGCAGTGGCGTCACCTCCCCATACGTCGGGCAATACGTCACGTCCGAGAACAACGTCGTCACCGCGGTGGCCCCGGATGGGTTCTTCATCCAGACCCCCGACGCCCGGGCGGATGCCAGCACCGACACCTCCAACGGCATCTTCGTCTACACCAACAGCGCTCCGACCGTGGCGGTGGGCGATGTCGTCAACGTGACCGGCGAGGTGAAGGAGTACTACGACTTCACCGAGATCGTCTTCCCGACGGTGACCGCCGGCACCGGGCCGTTGCCAATGCCGGCGGCGGTCGAGCTCAACGCCTCGACCCCCGATCCCGATCCCGGCAACCCGCCACCACCTGCCTGCACGATCGAGTACGAGTGCTGGGAGGGCATGCGCATCCACGTGGCAGCCGGCCTGGTATCCGGGCCGAATCAGTATTTCGGCACCGATCCATTCGCCGAGATGTTCGCCGTCGCCAGCCCGAACCGACCGTTCCGGAGCCCCGGGATCAAGTATCCGGGCCTTCCGGGCCTGCCGGTGTGGGACGGTAACCCCGAGGTGTTCGAGCTCGATCCCAACCGACTCGGGCTCGAGAACGCGGTGATGCCGGCTGGGACGCCGTTTACTGCAACCGGGGTGCTGGGTTACGAGTTCAATGGCTGGGAGCTCTGGCCCACCGAGCTGACGTTCGGAACGCCGCCCGTGCTGCCGCGAGCCGTGCGGGCTGCCACCCCACTCGAGATGACCGTCGGCTCCCTCAACCTTCTCAACTACAACTCCGCCACCGCCGACTACGCCACCAGAACCGCCAAGCACTCGGCCTACATTCGCACGGTTCTCGGCGCACCCGACGTTGTGGGGGTGTCCGAGGTCGAGAACCTCGTCACCTTGCAGGGTCTCGCGACGAGGCTGCACGCCGATGACCCCAACCTGTCCTACACCGCGCACCTGGGACCGGTCGACAAGTCCGGGATCGATGTCGGCTTCCTGGTACGCAACACGGTCACCAACTTGGTCATCACCCAGCTCGGCGCAACCGAGGTGTTCCCGCTCGACGGCAGCCTCCTGCACGACCGCCCACCGCTGCTGCTGGAGGGCGACTACACGGGCAACGGTGCGGCGTTCCATTTCGCGGTCATGGTCAACCACACCCGGTCATTCCTCGGCATCGAGGATCCCAACCCCGTGGAGGCCAACCGCGTGCGCCAGAAGCGCCTTGCCCAAGCTCAATCCATCGCCGGGTTCGTCCAGACCTACCAAACGGCGCATCCTTCCACGCCGTTCGTCCTCGTCGGTGACTACAACGCCTTCGAGTTCACCGACGGCTACGTGGACGTCGTCGGTCAGATCGCCGGCGATGCGGTGCAGGCCGACAACCTCGTGTGGGCAGCCAACATCACCGACCCCGTCCTGACCAAGCAGGTGCTCTCGGTACCCGCCGCCGAGCGCTACTCGTACGTCTTCGACGGTACCAGTCAGGTCCTCGACCACGCGCTGACGACGCAGGCGACGAACACCTGGGTACGCGGTCTGGCGTTCGGCCGCGGCAACTCCGACGCCGCCGAGCAGTTCCTGCGCGACAGCTCGACGGTTCTGCGCGGCTCCGACCACGACGGCCTGGTGCTCTATCTGGTAACCGACGGCAACGGCAACGGCGTGCCGGATGACCTCGACGAGGCCGACCTCGCCATCGCCGTGAGCGACTCGCCCGACCCGGTGCTGGCCGGCGGCACCCTCACCTATACGCTCGCTGTGACCAACAACGGCGGCGCGTCCGCGTTCGACGTCACCGTCACCGATACCTTGCCGGCCGGCGTCACCTTCGGCACCGCTTCGGGCACCGGTTGGACCTGCAGCCAGGCCTCCGGTGTCGTGACCTGCACCCGCCCGACGCTGGCTGTCGGCCCGGCGCCCGACATCACGATCACGGTCACGGCTCCGTCCGCGGCGACAACGCTCTCCAACCACGCGGCCGTGGCCTGCCCCTTGCCCGACCCGGAGAGTGCCAACAACTCCGCGACCGAGCCGACCACGGTCACGGCGGTGACCGACCTGCGGCTGGTCGCCAGCACCGACAAGCCAATAGCGCCGCCGCTCGGGACGTTCACCCACTCCGCCGTGGTGACGAACCTCGGTCCCTCCACGGCGACCGGCGTGTCGCTGGCGATGACCGTCCCGGCCGGCACGGCCGTCGGCGCGATCACCCCCGGAGCCTGCTCGCTCGCCGGCTCGACCGTGACCTGCGCCGTGGGGACGCTTGCCGACGGGGCGACGTTCACGGCCACCGTCGCGCTCTCGGCGGCGAGCTCCGGTACGTTCACGAGCGCCAGCACGGTTACGGGCACCGAGCCCGACGCCAACCCCGCCGACAACGCCGATAACACAACCACCGTGGTCGGCCAGGTGCTCGTCGCCCCCAGCCCGATCAACATGCGCGTGCCGGTCTACTCGGCCGGCCAGAGCAGCATGACGATCACCAACGACAGCCCGCTCGACATCTCCTACCACCTCCTCGGCCGCGTCATCATGCCGACCTGGGAGCTGTGGCCGCTCGGCCGCCCGAGCTGGCGGGTAGCAGCCGAGCACCGCGGTGAGCTGACGGCACGCTCGGTCCCGGAACACCCGCACCCGACGGTGAACGCGCAGCCACTCGACCCTGTCGCTGTCCTCAGCTTCCCCTCCGGCCTCGCGCGCCCGTGGGGGATCGGCGTCAACACCTCCGCCAACGACCTATGGATCTCCAACCTGGCGATCGACGGCGGTGACGACCTCAACTACCGATTCCTGCTCGACGGCACGCCGACCGGCGACACCATCGACACCTCCTCGTGGGTCGGCGCTTTCGCGGCCGACATGGCGTTCGACCCGTTCGCGGGCACGCTTTGGCAGGTCAACGTCGGAGGCGACAACTGCATCCACGAGTTCAACCCCGCCACCAAGGCCTGGACCGGCTCCGTCATCTGCCCCGACTGGGGCGGCGACACGGAGCGCGGGCTCGCGTATGACGGCCTTTCCGACACCTTTTTCGCCGGAACCTGGGAAAACGGCTCGATCAAGCGCTTCAACCGTTCGGGCGCAGTGCTCGAGGACGTCTCCCTAGGCCTTGGGACCTCCGGTCTCGCCTTCAACCCCTCGACTCAGCACCTGTTCGTCCTCGTCAACACCAGCGGCGCTGCCGACCTGTACGTGCTCGATGTCGCCAGCGGCTATACGGTCGTGGCAGCGTACAAGGTGCCAGGCATGGGCAACTGGGAACAGGCCGGCCTCGAGGCGGATTGTGCAGGCAACCTCTACGCCGTGAACCAGACGACCAAGCAGGTTCTCGTCCTGCCGTCCGGCGAGATCGGCTTCTGTAACCTCTTCAACATCCCCTGGATGACGCCCACGCCGGCATCCGGGCCGATCGCCGCCACTGCGACGCAGGACGTCACCCTCGACTTCATCACTACCCGGCAGTGGCCGGGGTTGCACCGTGCGGTGATGACCGTGGCGGGCACCACACCGTTCGCGCCGCCGAGCGTCCCCGTCAACTACACCGTCACGTTCCTCGATGTGCCGGACGATCACTGGGCCGACCCGTTCATCCATGGTCTGGCTGGTGCTCGGGTGTCACGCGGCTGCGGCAGTGGCAACTTCTGTCCCGACGCCGAGCTCAACCGCGCCGAGATGGCGATCCTCATGGTTCGAGCGATGCACGGCCCACTCTACTTTCCGCCGGATGCGGTCGGGATCTTCGTCGACGTGCCGATCTCCGATACCGACCGCACGGCCAGCTTCGTCGAGCAGCTCTACCGCGATGGCGTGGTCGCCGGCTGTGCCCAAGGTGGGGGCGGTGAGCTCTACTACTGTCCGAACGAGCTCGTGTCGCGCGCCCAGATGGCGGTGTTCGTCGCCGCCGGCAGCGGGATCGCCCCGGTGGATCCGCCGCTCGGCTACTTCAGCGACGTCCACGGCACCGAGTACCAGTGGGCCGAGGGTTTCATCGAAGCCATCTTCAACGCCGGCATCACCGCTGGCTGTGGCAACCACATGTTCTGCCCCGGTGACAACATCACGCGCGCCCAGCTCGCCGTCTGGCTGGTCGTTGCGTTCGACATCCCCTACCTGCCGGGAAGCTGATCCCCGGCAGCCAACGCATCACCCACGCGGCCCGGGGCCTTCCCCGGGCCGCGCTCGGTTTACGGCGCCGGGGCTACCGTCACCGGCTGCATCGTGCGCGGGTCCTGCGTCTTGCGATCGACGACCGAGGCGTACAGCGATACCGGCACACTCGCCGAGACGAACACATCGGCGAGTACCGCGGCCTCGCACTGGATGGCGTAGCGGGGCGCTGGGCCGATCTTCACCTGCCGCCACGAGCGGGCCTTGAGCTCGAGCTCGTACGGCGCTGTCCGCCGCACCCCGTCGACCATCAGCTCACCGGCCGGGCCGCCAGCACCGAGCGCCAAAGTGATCGTCGCCGTCTCATCGTTGGGGTTGACGATCTGCAGATAGTTGTCGAACTGCACCGCTCCGCACGGTGCCGGCTCCCAACCGAGCCCCGGCACCATGTACTCGTTCTTCGGCTGCAGCAGCTCCTCCACCGGCACACCCGGTACCTCCTGGCTGAGCCCGGTCAAAAGCCTTTCGGTGCTCGTGCTCTGCGAGGTGAAGGTGTTGACCATCCGGCTGTTGACCACGAAGAAGCTCTCCGAAGAGAGGCGCAGGCCGACCAGCGCCCACTCGGGACAGCCGAGCCCAATGGCGATGCTGGCCGCGGTCCAAGCTACCGTAGAGTAGGCCGGGACGTCGAGGCGCACCGGCGACGGATGCAGGCACGGCGGCGTCATCTCCTTGATCTTTCCGACGTATACGTCCTCCAGGGTGACACGGATCGCCTCCGGCCCAGGGTTCGTGAGATAGACCTCCGAGCTCCAGTTGTTGGCGCCCTTGCCGGCGTTGTTCCAGGCAAAGGTCGGCAGGATCACGTCCCCCGCCGTCGCCGTCGCTGCTGCTGCCAGCACCAGCACGCTCAGCACCAAGGACTTCACTTTCATAGTGCCCTCCCGCGTCCGACCAGGCTCCGGGCGAACTGACTCACCTCACCTCCCGGTTCGGTCGTGGCTTCAACCTAGTCCCGCAACATAGGCGTGTCAACCGCAACTGGCCGTTCCGATGCCGACTCGCGGTGACCGGGGTCACAGGTCGTGGAGGGCCGGTCCCTTTGGATCGACGGCGCTTTCGCTGCCGCGCGAGCGGGCCGGAGGTAGTCAATGCCACAATGCTCCATGGTCGGTCTCCCTTCTTGGGCCTCGAGCCCGGTCACGTGACTCGGCGGGAATCATGCCACGCCGCACCGAGGGAGACCGACCTACTCATCCAATCAGGTACTTATCTGGTATCTATCGGACGACAAGCACAATGTCACCATTCTCCAGATGCCACACCTCGCCAGGCTGGGGGACGGCCGCAGTAATGATACGGACGGTCTTTTTTCGTGGATCCACCTCAAGGACTGACGTCGACCTTGCCGCAGCCAAGTACAAGCGACACCGGACTGTCATCCACTTACTGCTACTGAGAACCAGTATTGGAACCTGCTTGTTCAATGGATGCATTCGGTTGCCGTGAAGTGGCCCCATTCCACCCTCTACGTACTCAACGGTTTCGGGCTTCCAGTAGATCGCCTGACTCTCCCAATCCTCACCAGCCAGCGCCCTCATCAGCGTGGGCTTGAGCACAATGAGCGCGACCGATCGGCGGACTAGGAAGAAGGCAGCAGACTCGTCTTCCGAGTATTGACAATGTGCTGTTTGGGAGGCAATCGCGAATCCGAACGCAAGACCGACAGCGAAGGCGGCTACGAGTCCTACGATCGAAGTCACGCTTCGAAATCTCATCGCCCTACTCATCCAGCCCAATTGGAAGCAATGACAGGAGTTCCCTCCTGAAACGACGTCGCCGCGGTTCCCGATTTTCATGGAATTTCTCCTCGGTCGCCCGACCTCCGAACCAGCGCTGCAGCGCCGCCTCCGTGGTCCCAATGCGCGCCCGGACACTCACCACGCCCCGCTCGTCCACCACCGCAACCTCACTCGCCTTCGCAGGTAGGTCGATGCCACAATGCTCCATGGTCGGTCTCGCTTCTTGGGCCTCGAGCTCGGTCACTTGACTTGGCGGGCATCATGCCACGCCGCACCGGGGAAGACCGACCTACTCATCCAATCAGGTACGCATCTGATCATCTAGCTTTGCACATACGAGCGACCTTCTCGAGCTGGAACCCCTCAAGCGCTGCCGCGCGACTCGGCACGCCCTTCGCCCGCAACTCGTAACCGCAACGATCGAGGTTCGGGGAGTAGACCAGCGTGAAACCCCAACCGTCCGTGGTGGGAACGCCCTCAGCACGCAACTCCCGGATGCTGTCCGGCACCGCGCGCCGGTGGCGATAGTGCTGTTCAATCGCTTCGCTCACAGAGACGATGGCCTCGTGGGTAGCCTTGAGCCTCGCCAGATCATGGCGTTCAAGGAAGAGCTGAGCCACGTTTGTTGGCACTCGGAAATCAAGGAGGTTCGAGGCACACCTCACAGCGAAGAGCGCGGCAAGAACCAACGTGATTCGCGACGAAACCAGCCTACGAGGGGGAACTCGCCGTCCGAACGCCAGGAATGCGAGGTAGGCAACCAAAAGAAAAAGAAGGAGATAAGCAGTCGAAACTCCCCGGCCAAACTCCAAGAGCGGCGGGCTGTCGTTGTGGATTCGTAGCTTGTTGAGTACCCACACGATGCCGCAGAAAACAAGATCTGTTAGCAACGGTCGGATTTTGACCCAGGGCAACGTTT
>JAAYVZ010000234.1 GCA_012516935.1 Holophagae bacterium | reverse complement strand
GGTCCGGGCATATGCACTGCAGATACTCGTCATCGCCCCCGTAGCCGATTGCCTCGAACGCGGCGTTGACGGCCATCTGCTGATACAGCGCAGGGTTGCTATAGTCCGGGCAGAGCCAGATGGAGCAGTTCCTGTAGAGATCGAACGCTGCAACCTTGCCGAGTTCGGCGAGATCCGTCCATCGCGTATTGCGCGTCGCATACCGCGTGAGCACCCGCATCAAGATCTTTGACGCGGCCTGATAGCCGAGGCCCGGCACCTGCACAGCGCACCCCGCCGTCCAGCCGGGCTTGCCGCCTCCCGGCGTACCCGGGCAGATGGGGTTCTTGCCACCTGATGCGAGGAGGTAGAGAGCGACCGAAAGTCGATGGCCGCCCGTGTGCGAGTCCGGAAAATCGCACCTGCTGGGCAGAGGCCCCAACAGCGGGTTAAGGTGGTCCGCGTGGAAAGAGTAGCAGGAGCCGATCGTAGAGGGTGCCGGACGATACACCAACCAATTCGGATGCCGCGAATGCTCGACGAACTGATCGGCTCGACTCCACGAGCTCGGGCACTCGGCGCCTGAAGGCCACGAGGACGTATAGTGATCCTCACCGAAACACCAGTCCGCCCGCTCATAGCCCTTGCCCGGCGCCTGGTTCCACCACTCCACGCTGTGACCGAGCACATTCGCGAAACCTTCATCTAGCTCCATCGCATCCGGGCTCGACTTGAAGCTTTGCGCCGGCGAGTGCATCACGACCGCGTGCCCCCACTCGTGACCCATGACGTCGAGGCTGGCGCTCCCCGTGTAGGGGTAGCTGTACGGAGGCGGCTGGGATCGAGCGGTATCCTCCTTCTTTCTCGACACGGCCACCAGGCCCGGGCCCAGCTCGTGGTGGCGATCGAGGTAGGCATAGCCAAACATCACGCCCGCCGGCTTGTCGACCAGGAGATTCGCGACGCTGCTGCACGTTCCGTCATACCCACACCAGCCGAACTGCTGCTTGAGGGTGTCCATGACGAGCATGGTGTGGAACATGGCGTCACCGGCGGCGCATCCCGTCCCCTCCACGAGCGGGTTGGGGTCTCGCTGCGTCGTGTCGTCGGCGTACTGCGGGGGATCACTCGGCCCCCCTGGCGCCCGGCGGTTCAATGCCAGCAAGGCGTAGTCCTTCTGCGGGCAGGTGTTGGGATCGCCCACACCCCACCGCTTGTAGACGTCGATCTGCGGACGCTGCTTGTTCACCTTCGCCGCGTGCGCTTCGTGGCTCCACCCCGTCCGATCGCTGCCGAGGTTGGCGCGCACCGACCCCCGGTAGATCCCCGGCCCGCTATTCTGCGGCACGACCGCGGCTGTTTGCTGATTTGGGCTCGCTGGCGGCCCGCAAACCGGTTGGCGCACCGTGCTGCTGAGCTCGATCAGCTCGCCGGTCGAGGCGTCGAGCAACGCCATGTGAGCCGTCCCGTCCTCATCTCTCACAGGGACCTCCCACACGAAGCGGAAACCCTCCGTTTCTCCCGCCCTCAGCGCGAGCCGAGTGGCCGCAACTGTGGCCGCGCGCTCGTCAGCCGAAGCGACCGACCACTCTGCCGGCCGGAAGTCTCTCCAGGAGCGTGCCGCACTGTGGGCGAGCTCTACGGCGACATGCGCATCCGCCACCGCCGGTAGGGCACCGATCTCGACACGACGTGCCTGCCTGCCGAACACGAAGTACGGCACGCCCTTCCCATCCACATGCACGCCGATCTCGCCGCCGAGCACGGGAATCCCCTCGCTTTCGTACGGCGCGCCAAGCCAGCGACCGAGGGTCTCGCCTGGCATCAGTACCTGCTGGTAGAAGGTGTGACGCAAGCCCAGTTCGTCGGTCATGTCGTGATAGATCTGCCACACCACCCGCGATCCCTCGCGCGAAACGGACTCCACACCACGAGTACCTGGAATCCCGGGCCCCACGACGACGGCGTCGAGCTGCGCCACGGCGCCGCCGCCACGCAGCAGCACCCTCTCGGTGGGAGGATCCGCAGCGGCCCAGCCCGCCACCGGCAGCAGCACCCAAAGAGACAGGACTAGGAAGGAAGGAAGGAAGGAAGGAAGGAAGGAAGGAAGGAAGGAAGAAGCGTTTGCTGCGTGTATGGGGGGTCATACGCATTGCCTCCGTGGTCCTGGCTTGTACCGCCTCGGCTCGCATCGTGTCAAGGGGTGTGCGGTTCCAAATCTCAGAACGTGGCCGATGGTGTGATCCGGATCACACAGCAAGCAGGGTACCTCCCGAATGGAAGACGCGCGCACGCCGGGCATGTGGTGACGGAGCGCGAGCCTGCCGGGTGCCGGCGCGTACGCCGCCCTCAGCTCGTGGCTCGCGGACCGCCGGGTCACCACCAGTTGGTGGGGTCGCCGGTGACGTTGTCGACCATCGAGACGTACGCCCAGCTCCGGCCCTGCACGCCGTGCGGCGTGTCGTCGAGCG
>JAAYVZ010000233.1 GCA_012516935.1 Holophagae bacterium | reverse complement strand
TCGAGAGCGCCGCGGCGCCCGTGCCGGGTCCCCTCGAGCGGTTGGTGCTGCGCGACGGGGCGCGCGTCGACGTCGTGCCGGTGGACGCCGTGGACGTGGTCGAGGCGCAGGACGACTGCGTCGTGGTGCGAGCGAAGGGGCGGCGCTGGCGGAAGACCTCGACCCTCCAAGAAGTCGCCGAACGCCTCGACCCGCGGCGCTTCGTGCGGGTTCACCGCTGCTTCGTGCTCAACCTCGCGAGCATCTCGGGCCTGGAGACCTACGCCAAGGACAGCCGTCTCGCGGTATTGCGCGACGGCTCCAAGGTCCCCGTCTCCCGCGCCGGCTACGCCCGGTTGAGGCAACTGATGCGCCGGTGATCGGCGTCAGTCACCGGTGACCGCACACCGCCCCCCGCCAGAAGCGATGGTGGTGTCGTTGCCGGCGGGGGATGGGCCGATGCCGGCGGACGGTCGGTGACACGTTGACGCGGCGACCGCGCCGCCGCTAGCCTCGAAGGCGATGAGGCATCTCCGAGCCGGGTCTTCCCGTCTGCTCGCGCCGCTCCTGCTCGCCGTGCTGGCGGCGGCGGTGTGGTTCGGGCTCGGGATGCACCGGGGGCTGCTGCTGTCGAGCGACATCCGCTCGCTCTGCTACCCCTGGCAGCCGTACTTCGCCGAGCGAGGCTCGGGCAACGTGGACCTCGCCGATCCCGCCCAGCAGTTCGTGCCGTGGCTGGAGCTCGCCCGGCGCGAGCTCGCGGCGGGGCGGCTGCCGCTGTGGAACCCGTTCCAGGACGGCGGCGTGCCGCTGCTCGGCAACGCCCAGTCGGCGCTCGGCTCGCCGCTCGTCTGGCCAGCGCTCGTGCTCGGCGTGGCCCGTGCCTGGAACTTCGTACTGCTCCTCAAGGTCCTGACCGCGGCCGCCGGAGCCTGGCTCTGGTTGCGCGACCTCGGTCGCTCGCGGGTGGCTGCTGCCCTGGGTGCCGTCTCGTTCTCGCTTTCCGGCGCGTTCGTGGCTTGGCTTGCCCACCCGCATACATTGGTTGCCGCGGCGGCGCCATGGGTGCTGTGGGCCGCGCAGCGAGCCGCGCGGCGAGCGAGCTTCGGGCTCGTGGCCGCCTCGGCTGGCGCTACCTGGTTCGCCTGCGTCGGCGGGCACCCCGAGACGCTGCTGATGGTCGCGCTGCTGACGGGGGCCTGGGTGCTCGCCACGCGCGGCCCGCGGGGTTGCGGGCGCGCCGCACTGGCGGCTCTGGCGGGATCGGCGCTGGCCGCTCCGGTGCTCCTTCCGTTCGGAGAGTACCTCGTGCTCTCCGAAGCGTGGGCGACCGGCCAGGGTCGAGCCGTGACCACGCTCCCCTGGCGGACGCTCGTGCGCTTCGTCGTGCCCAGCATCCAGGCTGGAAACCAGGTCGAGACCGCGGTGACGGTCTCGCTCGTTGGCTTGGTGCTGGCCCTGGGTGGGCTGGCGCTGGTGCGCCGTCGTCTGGCTGCAGTCGCAGCGCTGGCCGCGGTCGTGCTCCTGGCGGCGGCACTCGACAGCCCGCTGGCGCGTCTGCTGGCGCGGGGTACGCCCATCTACTGGACGCGCGCGGTGCTTCTGCTCCCGCTCCCGCTTGCCGTGCTGGGCGCCATCGCGCTCGATCGCCTTCGAGCCCTGCTCCGGCGGCGCGGCGTACCGCCTCCCATCCGCCGTCTCGTCGCGCTGGCGCCTGTGCTGGTGTTGGGCGAGCTGCTGGTGGCGGCGCAGGGTGTGCACGCTGTGACCTCACCGGCGCTGATCGGCATGACCACACCGTTGCTCGAGAGGCTGCAGGCGATGCCGGGCCCGTTCCGCGTCCTGCCGCTGGGGCACATGCTGCCGCCCAACCTGGCGACCGAGGTTGGTGTCGAGGATGTCCGGGGCTACGACGCTCTCGCACCGGCGGGATGGCGCCGGCAGTGGGAGGAGAGTGCGCCGGTGCGCGGTCTCGTCATCCAAGCCAGCGCGCTCCGCCACCCTGGTCCGCTGCTGTCGTTCTGGAACGTGGAGGTCGTGCTCGTCTCGCCGGCGGTGCGCGACTCCGCCACGGCGCTCGGGGAGGCGTGGGGATGCGAGCTCGAGGAGGTGTACCGCGGCCCCGACGGGCGGATCCTACGGAACCGCTCGGCGCTCGCTCGGGCGCGCTTTGCCGTCGCTGTCGGGAGCGTCACGGTTCACGAGCGAGCCCCGACTCGATGGCGCCTCGAGACCGACTCGCCCTCGGGTGGGCTCGTGGTCGTGGCCAACCCCTACTTCCCGGGCTGGCGAGCACGTGTCGACGGACGCCCGGTCGAGCTCGACCTCGCGCCGGGGGAGGCGATCACCCTCGCGGTTCCGCCCGGTCGCCGCGAGCTCGAGCTCGTCTTCTGGCCACGCTCGCTTATCGCCGGTCTCTCGGTCGCAGCCTTCGCCATGGTCCTGTTGGGCACGTGGTCGATCCTGGCAAGGCGATCCGGGATCGCCAGCGCTTGACAACCTCGGTGGCGCCGCTTTAGAGTGGTCATGCATGATGCTTTATATATAATGTAGGAGACCGCGAGCATGCGAGAAAGCCCCGCGTACAACCGCCAGCTCCGCCAGGTGGTCGCGGACCGCCTTCGCGCCGCGATTCTCGAGGGGCGGCTCCGGCCAGGCGAGTGGCTGCGGCAGGAGCGCTTTGCCAACGAGCTGGGCGTCAGCCAGACTCCGGCGCGTGAGGCGCTCAAGCAGCTCGCGGCGGAGGGGCTCGTCGAGCACGTGCCGTACCGCGGCGTCCGGGTTGTCGAGCTGAGCCGGGAGGACGTCGAGGACCTGTACGCCTGCCGCTCGTTCATCGAGAGCCGGGCCGCACGCTACGCGGCGATGGAGATCACGGACAGCGAGATCGGGGAGCTCGAGGAGTTGTTCGAGCGCATGATGGAGTGCCGATTTCCCGAGGACCTGATGCGCGACCGGGAGCTCAACCGCCAGCTCCACACGCTCATCATCCGGGCCAGCCGGCGGTCGCAGCTCGTGCGCACGCTCACGCAGCTTTGGGCAGCGTTCCCCACCATGCTGTGGAGCAACATCCCGGACGTGGCAGTGGCCTCGGTGCCGGAACGCGATGAGGCCGACCGACGTGAGCACGCCGAGATCGTCGCGGCGATCGCCGAGCGTAACCCGCGCCGGGCCGAGCGGGCGATGCGCTACCACATCGACACAGCCGGCCGGACGTTGCTGGCCGCCATGAAGCGGCGACGCCAAACGCCAGATACGACGCCACCCATACCGGGTGGCGCTTGAGTAAGGAGAAGGAGGTCAGGCATGAGAACGTTCGGTCGAGTTGTGGGGGTGGTCCTGCTGATGGTTGGTCTGGCGGCGCCGCTTGGTGCGCAGACGGTCACCTCCGGCAGCCTTCAGGGCACGATCAAGGACACGGAAGGCGGCGTGCTGCCGGGCGCCACGGTGACGGTGTCCTCGGATGCCCTCGTCGCCCGGCAGATGCGTGCGATCACCGACCTGAGAGGGATCTACCGGTTCCCCTCGCTGCCCCCCGGCGCCTACACTCTCGAGGCGGAGCTCCCGGGGTTTGCCACCGCCCGGCAGGAGGAGGTGCGGATCCGGCTCGGTCAGGCGCTGGCCGTCGACATAACGATGCAGCTAGCCAAGGTCACCGAGCAGGTGACGGTCACCGGTGACGCGCCGCTGGTCAGCGTCGTGTCCAACACCGTGTCGAGCCATTTCGGTCAGGACTTCTTGAGCAACCAGCCGCGGCCCAACAACTACTACAACATCATCAAAGCGGCTCCGGGCGTGAACCCCTCGGGTGCCTCCTCGGGCTCGGGTATGCTCGCCTACGGCGGCACCACCGAGAGCCAGAACGCTTTCACCCTGGACGGCGTCAACATGGCCGACGCGGGAGCCGGCCAACACTGGATTCTGCCGGCCGTCCAGTGGATGGAGGAGATCCAAATCGGAGGCCTGGGTGCCAACGCCGAGTACGGCGGCTACACCGGCGGCATCATCAACGGCGTGACCAAGTCCGGCGGCAACGAGTTCCACGGCGGCGTGGAGCTCTACTATCAACCGGAGTCGTGGACTTCCAGCAACACCGATGCGGAGGGAGAGGAGTTCAAGTACAGCGACTTCGTCCTCAGCCTGGGAGGGCCGGCTGTCCGGGACAAGCTGTGGTTTTTCGTGTCCGGTGAGTACTGGCGGCAGGTCACGACGCCGGTGGGGGCCATCGACACCTCCGACCGCAAGATTCCTCGCTGGCTGGGAAAGCTGACGTGGCAGGCCGGCGAGTCGAACCGGGTGGCCTTGATGGGTGAGTACGACAACACGACCCACGACCGACGCGGCATCGACTACGAGACGCTTCCCGAGGCCGCTTGGAAGCAGAGGGCGCCCGGGGTGTCGTTTTCACTCAACTGGGAGAACCTCATCAACGCTTCCAACTTCGTCAACGTCAAGCTCACCGGCTACGACGGCCGCGACGACTACATCCCGTACCACGGCACGAGCCTGCCGGGACGCTACGACTACAACGCAAACGATGGCAACTACTGGCAGAACGCCGAGATGCAGGAGCTCAATCACCGGCACGTCGTATCGCTCGACGGCTCCTGGAGCCTGTTCAAGGACGGCCTGTTGGGCGACGACGACTCGCACGCCTTCAAGTTCGGTGGGGTTTACGAGCGGGGTTCTTCGTCCGACGTCTGGCTGCGAAACGGTGGCTTCACCTACAACGATGATTCCTCCTATTGCCCCGGCGATACCTACGGCGAGCAGCGCGCCAACTATCTGACCAACCCTGCGTGTGGCGCCGACTTCATCGAGCGCGGCAACGGCGAGTACAACGCCCACCCGAAGTACACCAGCTTCGCCGTCTACGCCCAGGACTCGTTGAAGGTCGGACGCTGGTCCGTCAACTACGGGGTGCGCTACGGCCAGCACAGCGGCGGGTGGCAGAGCGGGCACGGCGACTCCAAGGTCTACGACGTCGATTTCGTCGACCCCCGGATCGGCTTCGTCTGGGACGTGACCGGCAACAGCAGGAGTGCCGTCAAGGCGCACTGGGGTCGGTATCACGAGAAGATGTACACCTACCTGTTCGACCGCGAGGCCTCGGGGCGGGCGGCGATCCCGGACCAGAACTGTTACTGGAACTCCGACACCAACGCCTATGACGACTGCGACGAGCCGACCTATCTCTACGCCACCATCGGTGATGTCGAGCACCCGTACGTGGACGAGACGCTGCTCTCCTTCGAGCACCAGTTCTCCCGCAACCTCGGCATTGGGCTCGACCTCATGGATCGCCGCTTCCGCAAGATCATGGCGATGGTCAACGTCAACGACGACTACGAGCTCTACCAGGCTCCCGGCAACCCCTTCGGCGGTGGCACGCTGCCGATCTACAACCTGTTGTCCGCCCCCGAGTTCGTGTTGACCACCAACAACGGCGCCTACCGCGATATGCAGTCGGTGACTTTGCGAATGGAGAAACGATACGCCAACGGCTGGTCGCTCCGCAGCTCGGTCGTGTGGACCGACATGGACGGCAACATCATCAAGAACAACGGCTACGAGTACGAGCTCATGGACAAGAACGGCTATATCAATGCCGATGGCAAGATGGCCAACTACTCGGAGTGGGAGTTCAAGCTGTCGGGCGCCGTCGACCTGCCGCTCGGGTTCCAGCTCAGCGGCCAGTACACCTACCTGTCCGGCTGGTACTGGACCCCGTACATCCGCATCCGCAGCCTGCTCGATTACAACGCCAGCACCGGCAACTACATCTGGCTGACCCCGCGGGGCTCCCAGCAGCTCGACGACCGCCACCTCGTGGACCTGCGCCTCGCCTGGGGAACCAAGCTCGGCAGCGCAATGCGGGTGCAGCTCTCGCTCGAGTGCTTCAACGTCTTCAACTCCGATACCGTGCTCAGCGTGAGCGGGCGATACGGAGACTGGAGCCCGTCGAAGGGGTTCCCGACAAAGCCGAGGGCGCAGTACGGCACCGGGACCTCAATCGAGGCGCCCCGGCAGCTCCGAGCCGGCATCCGCATCGACTTCTGATGGTGTCCTGAGGTGTCGCGAGGGGGCGGCCGGACGGCCGCCCCTGTTCTTCACCGGTTCTTGCGGCCGGCGGGTGACGGAGGAGTGGGGATGCGGAAGCTGACGGTACTGGTCGGGGTGGTGCTCTGGGCGGTGGTGGCCGCGGGGCAGGACGCGACGCCGAAGGGCCACCTCCTGCTCATCGGCGGTGGCGAGAAGCCGCCGGAGGTGATGCGCAAGTTCGTCGAGCTGGCGGGCGGCCCCTCCGCGCCGATCGTGACGATTCCCACGGCTTCCTCGGAACCCGACGCCGGCGCGTACTACGTCAAGCTCTTCAGGGAGGAGTACGGCTGCACCGACGTCGTCTCCCTCGACATCCACGGTCCGGCCGACGCCCGACGTCCCGACTACGTGGAGCTGGCCGCGCGCGCTGGCGGGATCTTCTTCGGCGGCGGCGACCAGGTGCGTATCGTCACCGCGTTCGCCCACTCGCCGGTCCTCGCTGCGATCGGCGCGGCGTTCGCCCGCGGTGCGGTGATCGGCGGGACCTCGGCCGGTACCGCCTGCCAGAGCCCACTCATGATCACCGGCGAGGGCGATTTCTCGGCCATTCGCAGCCGCTCGGTCGAGCTGTTGGACGGGCTGGGGTTTTTTCGCGGCGTCGTCGTCGACCAGCACTTCATCGCCCGGCAGCGGGAGAACCGGCTGATCTCCGTCATTCTCGAGCACCCCGAGCTGCTGGGGGTCGGGATCGACGAGGACACGGCTGCCTGGGTGCGACCGGACGGCACGTTCGAGGTCATAGGGCGGAGCTCGGTGATGGTCGTGGACGCCTCCGCAGCGAAGCTCAGCCGCTTTCCGCACAACACCGGGCAGGACGGGCTCGGCGCCCACGGGCTGAAGGTCCACGTGCTGCTACCGGGCGAGGTGTTCGACGTGAAGACCCGGACCGTCGTCGAGACCGCACGTGCGGCGGCCAACTGAGGCAAGGAGGTCTCGCATGAAGCTCGACTCGTCACGCATCGCCAGGCTGGCCCTGGGGCTCGCTCTCGCCGCCGCCCTCGCCGGTGCCGCCTCCGCCCAGACCCCGCCCGAGAAGCTCACGTGGGACCAGAGCAAGTCGGTGTACAACCGGCGCATCCACCCACCGCTGCCGCCCGAGAAGGTGGACTGGGAGGGCCGCGTCACGGCGCTGCTCCGGGAGGAGCCCGGCGACGTCATCGTCACCGCCGTCGGCGACATGATCTTCAACGAGCAGATCTCGAACCTCCCCGACCCCGAGCACCGGCAGCTCTTCCGGCTCATGCAGGAGGCTGACATCGGCTACGGCAACCTCGAGTTCTCGATCAACGAGCACCCCGAGGCGCAGCGGTCGTTCTACAACTTCCGCGCCCCCATTCCGTTCGCCTGGGAGGTTGCGGCGATCGGCATCAACATGGTGAGCCTCGCCAACAACCACGCGCTCGACTTCGGCCCGGACGGCCTCCGGGACTGCCTGAAGGCGCTCGACCGCGCGCAGATCACTTACGCCGGCGCCGGGATGACGCTCGCCGACGCCCGCGCCGTGGGCAACACCGGCGTGCAGGCCGTCAAGACGAAGTTCGGGTTGCTCTCGTACCTGCGCTACTGGACGCAGAAGTACCGGTGCAAGGACCCGTCGGGGCCGTGCCTGGCGACCATCAACCCGGCCAGCATCCTCGTCGCCAAGCCGGACGGCACCACCGAGGCGGTCGAGGGGCTCATGGAGGACGACGTCAAGGCGATGGAGGACGACATCGTGCTCGCCAAGCGGCACAACAACGTCCTCATGGTCTCGCTGCACAACCACGACGTCAGCCACCACCGCGCGTACGGCATCCAGGACACCACCCCGGCCAACGACCAGGTCATGTTCCACCGCGCCGTGGACGCCGGCGCCGACCTTGTGCTCGGCAGCGGCCCGCACGTCCTGCGCGGCATCGAAATCCGCAAGGGTGTGCCGATCTTCTACAGCCTCTCGAACTTCATCTACCAGTACCGGACCCCCGAGCGCATCCCGATCGACCTCATCCACCAGCGGGACCAGGAGATTGCCCGTCCCACCAACGTCTCGGTCTGGGACCGCCGCGACCCCGAGCGCATCTTCGAGGGCGTGCTCGTGCGCATGACCATCAATGCCGCCAAGTTGCGCCGCATCGAGCTGATCCCCTTCACGATCGACGACGAGGGCCCGCTCTACGGCGTGCCGCGCCTCGCCCGCACCGAGCGCGGCCGCCAGATCATCGAGCTCATGCAGAAGCTCTCCGCCCCCTACGCCACCACCATCGTCGACAAGGGCTGGTACGCCGAGGTCAAGCTCCTGTAGGGGCGGGGCTTGCCCCGCCCGCTACCTGTCGGCCAGGAGGTACGCGGTAGCGAACGCCAGCCTCGCCATGCGCTGCACCTGCGCCGGGTCGAGCGCGTCGGGGGTGTCGCCGGGCTCGTGATAGTCGGGGAAGAAGTTGCCGAAAAACCGCACCCACCCCACCCCGGCACGCGCGAAGTCGCGGTAGTCGCTGCCGCCGTTGGTGCCGTCGGTACGGTCGAGGTGGAGCGCGAGCCCGGTGGCACGCCCGGCGCGCAGCAGCGCTGCCGCCAACTCCGGCCGGTCGGTGGGCAGCCCTGGCTCGACGAAGTCCGCCGGGGCGAGGCCCTTGAGGAACCCGTCCGCATCCGGGTACTTGCTGTCGGTGAGCAGGGTGCGGATCTCCTCGGAGAGCCACGGATGGCCGATCATGTCGAGGTTGAGGTAGGCGCTCGTCCGCGACAGCGGCCACCAGGGGTGCCGAACCCAGTGGCCGGAGCCGAGCTTGCCGTCCTCCTCGCCGGTCCAAAACGCAAAGACGATGGAGCGCTTGGGTTTCGGTTCGAGGCCGGCGAAGGCACGGACGATCTCGAGCAACGCGGCGACGCCCGAGGCGTTGTCGTCAGCGCCAGGGTAGATCCTATCCCCGACCTTGCCGAGGTGGTCCATGTGAGCGCCGACCACCACCGCCATGTCCTGCAGTGCCGGGTCGGAGCCGAGAACCACCCCGACCACGTTGAGGCTCGAGACCAGCGTCTCGGCCCCCGTGATACGCAGCGTTGCGGTCGCGCCCACGAGCTCGCGCGGTGCCGCCGAGGGCGCGGCGGCGAACGACAGCCCCGCTGCACCCAGCAATGCGTCGGCCACCGCGGACGACACCGGCACCAGCGGCGGCGTGTCGTCCGGCCAGGGCACCGGATCGTACGGGAGGAAAGCCCGCTCCTCCGGTGGCTCCTCGCGCAGCACCCGGGTGATGTGCTCCGCCTCCTCGGCGGCGAGTACCAGCAACGCACCCATCCGCCCGAGC
>JAAYVZ010000232.1 GCA_012516935.1 Holophagae bacterium | reverse complement strand
CCCCCCCTCACCGTCAGCAAGGACGGCTCCGCGAGCCAGGCGGTGGGGCCGCTCGCGGTGACATCCGGTGCCGCCACCGCTGCCGGCGCCATCGCCCTCGGTGCAGCGCACGGCACCCTCACCGTGCACGTGACCGACGCTGCCTCGGGCGCGCCGGTCTCCGGCGCCGTCGTGACCGTGCCTGAGCGCGCGATCCTCGCCCGCACAGATGCCACCGGTACGGCCGTCCTCGCCCTCGCACCAGGGTACCTGACGGCCTCGGTCCAGCTCGGCGCCCGCCAGGCCGGTCCCACCGGCATCCTGCGCGTCCTACCGGGCAGCGCCCAGACCGTCGACCTTACCCTCCCCGCCACCGGCTGGGTCGAAGGTAGCATCACCCTGCAGGAGGATGGATCACCGCTGGTGGGCGGCAGCGCCGTGCTCCAGAGGCCGCGGAACGCCTCGTGGATCGACGTCATGACGACCAGGACCGACGGCGCCGGGCACTACCGTTTCGAGATCGCACCGGGTCAGTACCGACTGATCGCCGAGACCTCGCAGCTACCGACGATCGACGTGACCGCCAACCAGACGACCCAGGTCGAACCGCTCGCGGCACGGGGCTTTGGTCGCATCAAAGCCCTCATCGCCGGACCCCGGGCCAATCGTGCCGGTCACACCATCACCGCGAGCTGGGGCCTCGGCGGGTCCCAGACTGTCGCGGACCCTCACCGGGACGCCGACCACACCTTTGACCTGACCATTTCGCGGTGCGGCGTTTCGACCCTGACCTTCACCGACCCCGAGGCATACCCACTGACCTTCTCGGACGTCGCACTGTGGAACGAGCATGTGCTGATCTTCCCGCAGGTCAAGATGGTCGTGTACGGCAGCCGCAAGGGCTTCATCCACGCCACCAGCGGCGAGGCGCTCGACCTCGCCGACGTCACCCTCGACCCCACCGGGCGCACCACCACGAGCGGGGTGCTGGCCGGGACGCCGCCCAGCCACGGCTACTATCGCATCGCCGCCCCGGCCGGGACGTACACCGTCACCGTCACCGCCGCCGATGGCGACGGATACATCCCGACTTCCGTGCCCGGCGTCACCTTCATCGACGGTACCACCCAGCCGCTCGACCTCACCGTCGGCGTCCAGCCCGGGTGGGACATCGCCTCCATCACCCTCGACCCCACCACCGCCGACCCCGGTGGTACCGTCACCGGGACCATCACCCTCACCGGCCCGGCCCCGAGCCGGATGACCTTCGACCTCGCGGGGAACCCCATCTACTTACGGAACTTCGTGGCCCTTCGGACCTCCAGTGCCGCCGTCACCGTGCCAGCTAACGTCGAGTTCGCCGGTGGCGAGCAGACGAAGACCTTCACCGTCACCGTGGGGGCCAACCCTCCGGCCAGCGCGACCGTCACCGGCACGTACTGGAAGGCTGGGTACCTCATGGGCGGCTGGAAGGAGTACCCCGGACGCACCAAGACCGCGACCCTCACCATCCTTACCCCGCGGGTCACTGCACTCAGTCTCGACCCAGCGACCGTCGAGCCGGGTGCCGAGAGCACCGGCACCGTGACCCTCGACATCCCGGCCCGGCCAGGCGGCACGACCATCACCCTGTCAAGCTCGAACCCCGCTGTCGCCACCGTGCCGGCGAGCGTGCTCGTTCCCGAGGGGGCGACCACCGCGACCTTCGCCGTCACCACTCTGGCCTCGGCCCCGGTGTCCGCCGTGACCGTCACCGCCGCGGCCGGTGGGGCGTCGAAGACCGCGACCCTCGCCCTCGCCCTGCCGCGCCTGTATGGCGTCGCCCCCGGTTGGACGCTACCCGGCACCGCCGACGTCATCGTGTACGGAGCCGGCTTCGACCAGGGCTCGGTCGTCAAGATCGAGGGCCCGGTGTACGCCCTTGGCGCCTACGAGACCCCACTGTGCGACGTCGTCACCTTCGGCTGCCCGACCCAGACCCTCGCCGCCGCCGTCGACCCCGCCGGCACCACCGCGACCTTCACCGCCCCGGCCAGCCTCGGCACCGGCCTGTACCGCGTCACCGTGCGACGCTCCAGCGGCCTCACCACCCCAACCAGCGCCTGGCTGGCGATCGACGAGGCGAGCAAGACCGTCCCGGCGCAGACACCGGAGGAGCACCGCTACGCCCAGGCCATCCACAGCGGGCAGACCGTCACCGGTACCTTCGTCGCCGACGGCGACCCCGACGGCACCTACGGGGACCTCAACTCCTACTACTTCGTGGCCGGTGCCGGCGCGCGCGTGAGCGCGATCCTCGAGCGCGTCGACACCTCGAAGACCTGGGAGCACCCCGACAGCCTCGACCCCGAGCTCCTCATCGCCACGCCGGCGGGCTACGTGCCGCAGAACCTCGCCTCGTACGACATTCAGCCTGGCGTCGACCTCAATGCCAGGCTCGTCAACGCCGTGCTGCCGGTCTCGGGGCTGTACGTCATCACCGCCGCGACCACCAAGGGCGCAGGGGCGTACCGGTTGCACTTCGAGATGACCCAGCCCGGTACCGTCGCCGGCGGGGCGCGCGTCGTGCCGTACGCCCAGCACGCCGTGACCATGTGCCAGGGCTCGACCGTCGCACCCACGGCCATGGTGCTCGACGGCCGCGGCCTGCGGCTCTCCGGCGCCCGCGTCGGCCTCGGCGTCGTCACCAACCCCGGCGACACCGGCGCCGTGACCTTCACCGCCACCACCGTCGCCTCCACCCCCGACGGCTCCGCGCAGACCACCCTGACCGCCACGGCGCAGGGCCGGGTCGAGATCGCGGCGACGGCCCTCGACAGCATCGCCGACCCGCCGCTGCCACAGGCGCAGCAGCTCGCCCCCGGGGAGCAGGGGACAGCGAGCGGCGCATCGCAGCTCGGCCGCATCCCGCGCTACCAGCCTGTGGCCTACCGCCCGTTCGTCGTCACCGAGGCGTACGGCGACCTCTCCATCGGCTTCGCCGCCGGGAAGCTCGAGAAGGTCCCGGCGCAGCGCCTGCGCGCCGCCCGACCGGGTGAGCAGGGGGCAGGGCAGAGGGGAGAGCTGCGAGCCCACCCACCCGCCGGGGGAACAAAGGCCGGCGGGCAGGCGTCAGGCCACCCGGTCGCCCAGAGCACCCTGGAGGCTCGACCCTCCGCACCCGACCCGGCCTTCGACCTGCCGATGGACGCCTCCACCGCCGTGCCGCTGCCGGAGCCCGAGGCGGAGGCGCTGGCGCTGTCCACCGCCGGCATTCTCGCCTGCGACCAGCCGACCTTCGCGCTCGGCATCGTGCCGGCGGACACCGAGCTGCACCCGCCGTACACCTTCACCCTCACCGACCTCACCCCGCCGGCCGGCGGCACCCAGCCGCAGGGCGAGGTGGGCGCCGAAGGCATCACCGGCCACCGCATCGAGTCGACCATCCGTCTCAAGCTCGAGGTCAAGGACGCCCTGGGCCAGACCCCGACCCACCCCGTGCTCGTGCAACTGGCCGTCGACGGCGCCCGCCACGGCCATCTCGTCTTCGACCCCGACGGCACCCGCCGGACGTGCAGCGCCGGCGCTTTCCTCTGGCACGAGCCCGACGGCCAGGGCGGCGTCATCCCCAACGACGAGGTCGAGCTCACCCTCGGCACCCTCGCCCTGTGGGCGGGCGAGCGGCCCAACCCCGCAGACCCGTCCCACGTCCTCCCCGTGTGGGGCACCGCCGAGGTGCTCGACGTCGCCGTGCAGCCGATCGTCGACGGCGCGCCCGCGGCCCCCTCCGTGCGCGGCGTGCGCGTGCACACCGAGCCCGGACGGCCCGACCACCTCTCGTGCGCCCCCGACCGCGAGGACGACTGCACCACCCCGTGGCGGCTGTGGGCCGACTTCGCGTGGAACACCGACCCCGTCACCGGCCGGCGCACCGTCGGCCCGTACACCGTGCACAACCTGCTGTTCCTCCACGACCCCTACGACAACGTCACCTTCGGCCAGACCGCCACCCAGGCGACGAGTGGCGACCCCCGGGTGACCCCGACCTTCACCGACCAGACCGCGGGCGGCACCACCTTCAACGCCTGCGGCTACACCGTGGCATTGAAGTGGGAGGCCAACCCCACCATGCCGGCCGGCCAGGTCCCCGTCACCCTCGAGGTCGAGCGGGCCGCCGACCCCGACTGGGGGGCCGGGACGATCGCGAAGACCCTCACCCTCGCCTTCGAGCAGGGTGCCTCCCACTGCCTGGTCAACGCCCAGCACTACGATCGTCGCAACGGCCGGGTCAAGGGCATAGAGGAAGGCACCTTCCCCCTCACCGTCGCCCCCGGGGCCGGCGCGGGCGGCCTGCCCACCACCAGCCTCGGAGACACCCCGCGCCTGGTGCTGTTGGCGCTGGCCGGGAGCGACGTCCCGGGATACCTCCTGACCGCGGGCACGGAGCCGGGCCCCGAGGCCGACCACCAGTGGCGATGGCACACCCAGCCCGCCGGGTGGCAGTACGACGAGACCGAGAGCAGCACGCCGCACGCCGCGCTCGAGCTCGTCGACCAGCCGAGCTTCCGCTTCGCGATCGTCGACGCCCGCAACGAGGTGGTCCCCGGCACCCGCTTCCGGGTCCACCGCTGCCCGCGCTACGAGCACCTCACCGAGCCGCTCGTCTCGCCGGGTGACTGCACCCTGGCCCCGGTGGACAGCGACGGGGAGACCGGCATCCTGCCGAGCCTGACCCTCAACGAGGGCGGCGGAGCCAATGGTCGCGGCTACCTGGGGATCGAGCTGACGAAAGCCCCGGTGGCCCCAGGGACCTACTATGTCCGTGTGGAGTCCCTCAACGGCGCCGCATACCGCATCCGGATGGGGAGCAACCTCTCCCCCGGCGAGCTCGACGCCCAGGAGGAGTACGCCGGGGCGTACATGCTGTGCACGGTCCATGGAATCAAGCTCCTCGACGAGGACCTCGCGCTCGTGTCAAAGACACTCAACATGTCGATCAATCGCGCCGTAACCCTTCAGGAGATCGCCCCGGGTCGCGCGGAGGACTCCTATCAGGCCGATGTTGTCCTCCACAACGAAGAT
>JAAYVZ010000231.1 GCA_012516935.1 Holophagae bacterium | reverse complement strand
GCACCTTTGGCCCCTCACCCGGCTCGCTGCGCTCGCCACCCTCTCCCCGCTGCCGCGGGGCGAGGGGATGGCTCTTACCGCTACGGCTTCGGTTGCCGGGCAGGGCTCGTCACGGGTGCGGAGGTGGCGGCGATGAACTCGGCGATGTCGGCCTTGACACGGGCGAGCGTCGGCTCGTGCAGGTACATCATGTGCCCGGCCTCGTAGTACCTCATGAGGATTCGTGAGGCGGTGGTCGGGCCGAGGCCGAGGTGCGACAGCGAGTGCTCAGCTCCGGCGAACGGTGTCACGAGGTCGAAAAGCCCGTTGAGCGCCAGCACTTGCAGGCCGGGGTTGGCGACAAAGGCGGCGGCGAGATCAGCGCCGGTGTTGACCACCGCCTGCGGCGGTCCTCCCCCGGGTCCGGGTACCGTGTGGGTGAAGTTCCACGTCTCCCAAACGTTGGCGCCGACGACGTAGGGGCGGTCCCGACTGGCGCCGAGCTCCCGGTGGTAGTAGTCCTTGAACGAGGCAGTGAAGGCGGCACTCACGGCGCTGTCTGCCGGGTCGTAAGCGGCGTTTGTGGCGAGCGGGTCGGGTGTCAAGCCGGTGAAGCGGCCGTCAAGCTGGCCGAGCGTCACCCGGCGCTCGCGAAGCAGCTCCTGCGCGAACTGCCTGGAGCCCACCCGCAGGTTGGCCTGCGCGATGAACGCCACCGGCAGGCCGGTGAAGCGGTGCAACTGGGCGGCGACGGTGTCGCGCTCCTCGGTCGAAAGCCGGTCTCCCTTCATGAGGGCCAGCAGGTACGGCCCAACGGCGTACGCCCGGACCTCGTCCAGCCACGGTTCCAGCCGCTCGGGCCGCTCGGGTAGTGCGTGGTGGTACCACGCCACGGCCGCCAGGGTCGGGAGGTGGAACACGTACGGCAGGTCGTCTCCCGACGGCCGCTCGAAGATGGCGCCGATGTCGAGCGCGAGCGATACCAAGATGACGCCGTTGAACGCCATGCCGTGCTCGAGCTGCAGCCGGCCCACGACGCCGGCCGCGCGGGTGGTGCCATAGCTCTCGCCCAACAGGTACTTCGGCGACAGCCAGCGATCGTGGTCGGTGACGTATTGGACGATGAAAGCGCTGACCGAGCGGATGTCGGGGTCGACGCCCCAGAACTCTTTGTCCGCGTGCGGTTCGATTGCGTGGCTGACGCCGGTGCCGACCGGGTCGATGAGGACGAGGTCCGAGACGTCGAGCAGGCTGAACGCGTTGTCCACCACCTCGTAGGGCGGGGGCGGGGTCGCCTGGGCGTCGGCGGTCCGGATCCTCCGGGGTCCGAGCGCGCCCATGTGCAGCCAGATCGAGGAGGCACCGGGGCCGCCGTTGAAAGCGAAGGTGAGCGGTCGGCTCCGCGGGTCCTGGATGCCTTTGCGAAGGTAGGCCACGTACCCGAAACTCGCCGAGGGCTCTCGCTTCTCGTCACGGAGGATGACGGTTCCGACGACCGCCGAGTAGGGCACCGGGTGGCCGCCGATCTGGATCGTGTGGTCGGTCTTCACGGCGGTGGGATGCGGTGTCTGTTTGGCTGCCGTCTCGCCAGCCGGCGCAGCCGCCCGAGGTGGCGTCGGCGGGGGAGCGGGCTCCGTGCCGCCCAGCCTCGGTGCCGCCAGGATCAGCAGTGTCACGCCAGCCATGATGGTCGCCCTGGACGTCATGCTTGCCCTCCCTGCGGCCATGCCAGCGGTTCGGCCGCATGCCGCGTGCAGTCTGACAGATTCCCGGTCCGCAGGCACGAGGCACGATCGCCGCCCTGCAGTGGGCGTGCGGTCTTCCAAATCGCGGGTCGGAGCGATGGAATGCGCGGCGACCTGGTGCTGCTTTCGGCCGGTGATCGCGCGCACATCGTGCCGGGCGACGGGGTGACAGACTACGCTGAGGATGGAGGAGGGAAGGTGTCGAACGGTCGACGTTGGCTCGTGGTTGGTTGTCTGACCGCCGGTGTGGCGGTCGTAGGCCCCGTGGTCATGGCGCGCGCGGCGGCGCAGGAGCAGTCCGAGCCGTTTGCCTCCGATCGGCCGGCCGCCGTTCCGCGACGACACCTCCAGCGTTCGGCGATGCCTCCGGCAACGCCGACCCGGACCGCCACCGCCACTCGAACCGCCACACCCACGAGGACCGCGACCCCGACCGCCACGCCGACACCACGCCCCCCCACACCTACCCGAACACTCCCGCCGTCACCGACCCAGCCGCCCGGCTCGCCACCCACTCTCGGCGGCTGCCAGATCTTTCCCGCCAACAACATCTGGAACGCCCGCATCGATCTGGCTCCGGTGGATGCCCGCTCCGCCGACTACATCAGCTCGATCGGCGCTAACACCGGGTTGAAAGCTGATTTCGGCTCCGGGCTGTGGAACGGTGGTCCGATCGGCATTCCGTATGTGGTCGTGCCGGAGGGGCAGCCGCTGGTGCCGATCAGCTTCGACTACGACGACGAGAGTGATCCCGGGCCGTACCCAATCCCCCCCAACCCGCCGATCGAGGGCGGCCCCGACTCGCACGGTGACCGTCACGTCCTGGTCGTGCAGCAGGGGCAGTGCAAGCTCTACGAGACGTGGTCGACGTACCCCGTCGGCGGTGGTGCCTGGCAGGCCGGGTCCGGGGCGTTGTTCTCGCTTTCCTCCAACGCCTTGCGGCCGGCCGGCTGGACCTCGGCGGACGCTGCCGGCCTGCCGGTTCTGCCGGGGCTCGTGCGCTACGACGAGGTGGCGGCCGGCGCTATCCGCCACGCCCTCCGCTTCACCGCCCAGCGCACCCGTCGCGCCTATGTCTGGCCGGCCCGGCACTTCGCGTCCTCGAGCTCCGACCCGGCGCGGCCGCCGATGGGGCAGCGCTTCCGCCTCAAGGCCTCGTTCGACCTTTCGGGGTTCTCCGGTCACGTGCGGGTTATCCTCGAGGCACTCAAGCTGTACGGGCTGATCCTGGCCGACAACGGCTCCGACTGGTATATCTCCGGCGTGCCCGACGAGCGTTGGAACAACGATGCACTGCGCGCCCTCGCCCAAGTGCGCGGCCACGACCTGGAGGCGGTCGACGTCTCCGGCATGATGGTCGACCCCGACTCCGGGCAGGTCAGGTAACACCTCCCTGTGTTCCAGGCCGCTGGGCGGTGAGCACCTCGCCGCCTCCGCCGCCGCCCTGAGGAGTCCGAGGGCGAGTACCGCCACGAGCCCCGGCGCCGCTGGCGAGCCGCGCCGAATCAGCGCCGTGATCGCGCCCCAGCGCGCCACCGGGTCGGAGCCGTGCGTTGCCCGACGAGGGCGTGTGGGTCGGTCGGGACGGCGAAAGCGCGACGACGCCCTCTTCCCAAGCCGCGCGAACGGTGCTATGCTCCGCCTCCCGATTGGGCGCGCCGATAGCTCAATTGGATAGAGCACTTGACTACGGATCAAGAGGTTGGGGGTTCGAGTCCCTCTCGGCGCGCCAGCCACGCAACGACAGCCAGTCACGTGCGATGTCAAGCTCCGAGAGGTGTCGGTAGGTAGGCGAAGGGGCAACGGCGGAACCCGTCGCCCCGGCCGCGGTTGCCGACGTCACCTTGCCCGAAACCACGTGAAGACAGCGCTCGCTGCTGTTGTCATCGCTCACGGAGCTGAGAAGCGACTCGAGCGTGCTGGAGGCGTCGCCGGAGGTGCTCGGAGCGTCGGGTGAGCGCTACTTGGCGCGGGGCAACATCACGAGGATGCTCATGCCGCTGTAGGCGCCGCTGGTGACCTCGACTTGGCCGCCGAGGCCGTCGATGACGCGTTTGAAAGCGGCCAGCTCGAGGCCGGTGCGGCGGCCGAGCAGTGACGCGTCCTGGAACGGCTCGAACAGCAGCGGCAGGTTGTCCTGCTGAATCGGCGCGCCCTCGTCCTCGACCGCGAACCAGCCGAGCTCGGACGTGAGGGCGCCTGACCGCACGGCGACCCGGCCGCCGTCGGGCATGGCGTTGACGGAGCAGGAGACGAGACACGCGACCGCCATCTCGAGCTGGGTGCGGTCGGCGTGCAGCTCGACCTCACTGGTTCCGGGCTCGAGGACGAGCTGGATGTCGGGCCGCAGGACCGGCGAGAGAAACACCTCGGCTCCCGCGATGACCTCGTTGAGGTCGAAGGTCTCCGGCATCGGTATTTCGCGGCCATCGAGCACGCGGAGCTGGCGAACCAACAGGTCGCCGCGGCCGATGTGGTCGCCGAGCTCGCGGGCGCCGACCGGGTCGCCGTGCAGCCCGGCGATCTGGACCATCAGCTCGTCGGCGTAGCCGCGCATGTGGTTGAGTAGGGCGCCGAACTCGGCCACGAACCCCTGGACGAGGTCGGAGGCGTCGGCCCGGGGCACCGGCAGGTCGGGGCCGGCCGCGGGCTTCGGCGTTGGGCGCAGCACGCACAGCATCGCCGAGATGCCGTGGTGGTCGAACGGCGTCGCGGTGATCTCGAGGTCGAGCACGGTGCCGTCGGAGCGCTTGTGGTCAGCCGGGGTCACGACGCGGGCGCCGGGCGGGACACCGTACAGCGCCGGCTCGAGCCCGCGTTCGAGGTCACCGGTGAGCCTGAAGTACGGCACGCCAATGAGCCTCTCGCGGGTGGTGCCGTAGAGCTCGGCAACGGCATGGTTGGCCTCGAGCACGGCCTCGCTGTCCGGGTCGACGACCAGGATCGCGACCGGGCTGGTCTCGAAGATGCGGTGGTAGAGCTGCTCGGAGGTGCCGGGCTGCAGCCCGTCGGGCGTGGGCGGGCCGGAGGGCTCACCGTTCACGTCGTCCTCCAAGCCAGGTGTCGTTGTCGACACCCGGGGTCGACCCGGGTAATGGCGAACCGATCTCGTTGGGGCGTGCTCATTCGCCGCTGCCTGTCCGGCTCCCATGCTAGCACGCGGAGGCGGGGTGATGGCTGCGCGGCGCGTGGCGGGTGAGCCCGAGAGGGCCGGGATCGGCTGAGCCGGAGGTGAGCGAGGCGGTAGGTACGGAGGCTCGGGGTCGGGTCGCCGGGGGCCTGTCTCGGGCAGGCAGCAGAGCATGGCTATACTGCGGCGGTGTCCGAGCGGCAAGCAGTGAGCAGTGGCCCGCGGTACCGGCTCAGGGCGTGGTGGGAGCGGCGGAAAGCCAAGGCTTTCCCACCCGGAGCCGTGACGTTCCACCTGGTGGCCTGGCGGGGGGCGGCGCTCGTCGGTCCGAACCTCGAGCAGGCCAGGGCGTTTTTCGCCCGCTTCAGCCCCGAGGAGCTCCTCGTGCTTCACGGTAGCGCCTTGGAGGCTGCTACCGGTGTGACCCTGGTGTGTGGGCCGGCCGGTGTCGGAAAATCCTCGATCCTCACCGAGCTCGAGGCCCGCGGCGTGGGTCGGCTGATCGAGGACGGCATCTTGCTGGTGGCGCGGCGCCAAGGCCGCTGGGAGCTCGCGAGCACCGGCGTGACCGAGGTGATGCGTCGGGCGGCGAGAATCTCCAAGCGTCTCAGGCGTCTCCTGCGCGCCGACTTCAGCGTCTGGCAGGCCGCGGACAGCGCCGCGGTGTGGCGTGCGAGGCCGCTACGGACGACGCTTCTGCGCGACTGGATCCCGCGGCTTTCGTTCTCGGCGGCCTGCTTGTGGCGGTGGTCGGGCGCGGTGCCGTTCGAGCTGGCTTTGCGACCGGTCGACGGCCTGATCCTGCTGTACCACGCGGAGGACCCGTGGCTCGCTGCGAGGGTCTCGCCCCAGCTCGTCGTCGAGAACGTGGAGAACCTTGGAAAGCTGGTTCCTGACTCGGTCAGGCTCGTGCAGGTCTCGCCCATCGGCGGCATGGTCGAGGTGCGAGACCGCCTGCGCCAGGCTGTCTCGGCGGCGAGCCGCGGCCCCAGCTCGGCGTGCTGACCCGGAGCTCAGATCGGGCTCGGCGGGCGAATCGCGTCGAGGCGATCGAGCAGTTGCTGCGTTCGGCGCTCGATGGTCAGCTCAGCGAGCAGAGCAGACAGGCGCTCGGGTTCGGCCAGGCCTGTCCGGGCGAGGTTCCGGCAGGCGTCAGCGAGCTCGTCGGCGGAGCTGGCCTGGGTGACCCAGGGGTCGAGAAACGGCTGGGGGTGGTGGGAAAGGGTAGCGACCGGGAGCCCACACGCAAGGTACTCGTAGGTCTTGACCGCGTCGCCTCCGCCTGACCGCCGGTAGGGGGTGGCACCGACGTCGCACGCCTTGAGGAGCGGTACGAGCGCCAGATGGGGCTGCAACGGCAGGGCAACGACGCGAGGGTGGCCGATGAGCGTCGCCAACCCGCGCCCAGGTGAGCGAGGCACACCGATGAGCACCAGCGTCCAGCCCTCGAGCTTTGCGAGCGCGGCTGCGAGCAGCTCGTGGTGCACGCGGTGCTCGAAGCTCCACTCTCCGGCAACGACGACCAGGCGCGGCCGCGGTCGGCCCGCCAGCGCTTCGGGCTCAGGCCAAAGCTGCCGCGCCCGGGCGAGAAGCTCGCTGGATACACCGTTGGGAGCCGGCAGGAAGCGCCGCGAGCCATCGCTCAACCCGTCGAGCAGTCTCGGGTGGGCGGCTGCCACGAGGTCGGCGTGTGCGAGCGTGGCGGCGCGATGGCCCGGGATCTCGGCGAGCCGCGAGCAGTTCCCGGCGAACACGTGCTCGGGATCGTCCTGGCAGTCGATGAGCAGGCGCTCCGGATGCAGCCTGGCGGCAATCTCGATTTGCCACCAGTCGAGCAGCCAGCACAAACGGCCGCCATCTCCCCGGCCGAGCTTGGTGGCCAAAAGGCGCGCTTGCAGGCGCCGGTTGATGCGTCGCAGCGGGGCGAAGCGGCCGAGGGGCAGGCCCGCGGGCAGGGCGAGTGCCCAGGCGCTTTCATGGACTTGCGTGACGGCGACGCGCGCGCCCCACCGGCGTGCGAGGTGGACGTGGGTCGCCCGCACGAAGCGGCGGGTGTCGGCGAGGAAGCCGAACATGAGCGTCGTCAAGGGGTGGGTGTGGAGCTCCCCTGGGCCGTGCCAAGGTCCGAAGTCGAAGAACACCAGCTCTTCGCCGGCGCGGTTGGGCCTCGAGTCATTCATGGGAGTGGGGACACCGACACCACGGTGGCAATGATAGCCAAAGGCAGCCGGGACCTCGGTAGAGCTGGTCGGGGCTGGTCGCGACCACCGTATCGAAGGGGTTCCAGTCGGCGTCAGCGGGCAGCGAGGCGTGGCGTCGGATGAGGAGGTAGTCCACCGTGGCTGGCCGGTGCACCGGCCGCCCAGGGAGCGGCGGCACCGCCCTGCCGGCGGGGATCGCCGACCCCCACGAGGACGCCACCGGGCTCGACCATCACGGCGTTGACACCGCCGAAGGCGCAGATGTCGATCGGCCTGGGCGGGAAGGTGAGCCGGAACTGGTTCGAGAACCCGCGCGCCTCGAGCGCGTCGGCGTGTGCAGCGGTGATCCCGCCGGCGAGCTCGAGCAGGACCCGCGTCTGCTCCGGAGGGTCGACGACCACTCTCGGCGCCGCGACCGCCTCGCCGAGGCCGAACCCGCGGTCCACGAGGTTGGAGATGACGGCCACGAGGGACGACGGGATCCGCGCACTGCCAGCGCCGCCGAGCACTGCCGTGAGCGCCCCGTTGCGAAGCAGGAGCACTGGCGCGATGGTGGTGTGTGGCGCACGCAACGGGGCGAGATGGTTCTTGGATTCCGGGTTGGTGTAGTCGAAACCGCTGAGCAGCGAGCTGTACTGGAAGCCCAACTTCGGGCTGGCAGCCAGGGCGCTACTACCGAGTGTCGCGGTCAGCGCTACGGCGTTGCCCCAGCGGTCGACGGCGGAGATCTGAGAGGTCCCGCCGGCCATCGGTCGCGCGACAGGTACCCCGGGTGAGCTGATCTCGTCATCTTGGAGCGCCTCTCGGAACCTCACGAGACGGGCGCGGCGGCGCGCCCAGGTCGGGTCGAGAGGCAGAGGTACCGGCGAGACGCCGGCGTCGTGCATGGCAATGCGCACGGCTTCGATGAGCACATGGAGTCGGTCGACGGAGTCCTGCTCCAGCAGCTCCGGGGGGAAGGTCGAGAGGATCTGGAGGGCGCCGAGCAGGACATCCCCGCCGCCGGGGGGGGGGATCGACACCACCTCGACGTCGCGGTACCGGGCCCGCAACGGTGCCCGTTCGACGACCCGCACGGCCGCCAGATCGGACCGGTGAACGTACCCGCCGTGCGCGGTCATGTCGGCCTCGATCTCGGCGGCGATGGCGCCGCGATAAAAGACAGCCTCTCCTTCGACGGCGATTTGCCGCATGGTTGCAGCCAGGACAGGCTGCTGCAGCAGGCAGCCGGAAGGCCATGGCCCGTGCCCGCTGCGCAGGAACAGCTCGCTCAAGTAGTCGTTCTCCACCATCTTCGCCGCCTTCTCCCGGAAATCGTCCTCGACGTACGGGCGCAGCGTGTGCCCCCGCTCAGCCAGCTCGATGGCCGGCTGCATGGTCTGCGCGAGGCTCATCGTGCCGTAGCGGCGGAGAAGGTGGGTCATGGCCGCGAGCATCGTCGGCGTCGCCGCGACCGCGTGGCCGTACAGCTGGCCGCGGTCCTTGAGCCGTTGGAGCTTGGCGGGATCCGCGGCCATCGGGACGGCCGCCGAGCCGTCGACCACCAGCTCGCGGCCGGATGCCAGCCGGACGAGGGTCAGCGCCTGGCCTCCGAGCCCGGCACAGGTCGGGTCGACCACGCCGAGGGCGAAGGTGGCCGCGACTGCCGCGTCGATGGCGTTGCCCCCCATCTCGAGCATGCGGGCGCCGGCGCGGGCCGCCTGCAGGTCGGCCGCAGCGACCATGCCGAGCGGAGAACGCACCTCGGTGGTGAGGAGCTCGGCCGGCAGTGGCGGCCCGCCGGGTCGTGGGTCATCAGCGGCCAGCCTCGCCGCACCGAGCGCGCAGCAGCACATGGCGGTCACGCACACCGTGGTGAGTCCAAAAGGCCGATGAGGGTGCCTGCGCCGTCTGCGGTCACTGCATCCGGACGGGGTGACGCGATGCGGCATGCGATTCAGGGTACCAGACCCACCACCGGCGGCCATCCGGGGAGCGTGCGGGTGGCCTCGAAGTGAGGGCCGGACAGGGCGCCCACGGTTCGGCATCCGGAGAGCCGGTAGCACGGCTCAAAACGAAGATTATTCGGATGATTCTGGGAGAGGGCGATGAGTTTTAGATCAATTGCCGCAAACAGGGTATTACTTGACAACCTCCGCGAGCAGCCGTAACGTCCGGCAACTTTCTCGTGCGTGTCCCGGTGCGGGGCGCGACCCCGCCGGGGGGGAGGACAGGATGAAGCGTTTGTTGGTGGTTCTCGTGGCCTTGGCGCTCGGGGGTGGTGTGGCCTACACCCTACCCCGGCACGTTCCGGAGGTGGCTGACGTTGCCCCTGTCGTCACCGACACCGAGACGGGCCGAACCCAGGTCGTGATCGTTCCCGAGTGGAAGGAGCTCTACCCGTTCTCGGCCCGGTTCGACGTTCAGGCGGCGGGGGTCGAGGGCGGCCAGGCCCACGTCATCGACCTGGCTGCGGCGCGCTTTGCCACCGACGACCTGCGGTCGATCGGTGTTCACGGCGGCGCCTCGTTCCGAGCCCCTGACCTGCGCTCGTTTCCGCCCGAGCTGGTGCGCGACGCGTTCGGTACCGGCACGAGCGACTATTTCATCGTCCAGGCCCAGTCGCCGGAGATGCTCGTCAACCTCAGACAGTGGCTGGAAAGCAGCCGGATCGCGGTTTTGGGCTACATCCCCGACAATGCGTACCTGGTGCGGGTGAGCCGCGGCACCCTGAGCAGCCTCGAGCAGCGCCAGGAGGTGTTCTGGGTCGGTTTCTACCAGCCGGCGTTCCGTATCGCACCCAAGCTCGACTACGTGATCGAGGCGCTGCCGGGCGGCTTTATGCAGCTTAGGGCGCTGTTCGACCTCGCTGACTACCGTGACGCCGACTCACTGCGGGCGACGCTCGACACCGTCAAGGTCGGCCTGCTCGACATCACGCGCGGTGAGGAGGCGTGGATCGTCCGCTTCGAGTGCAGTGTGCTGATGGCGCGTGACGTTGCCCTGCTGCCCGGTTGCCTGTGGGTCGAGCGCTTCGCGGGGTACGAGCTCCACAACAACGTCGCCCGTTCCTCGGCCAACATCCCCACCGGCCGCGGCGCCACCGCGGGACCGATCATGGACGTCGAGGACGTGTGGGCGCGCGGGATCCGTGGCGAGGGCCAGATCGCCGCCGCCGCCGATACCGGGCTGTCCACCGGCAGCCTGGCGACCCTGCACCAGGACTACGGCCAGCAGGGCTCGACCACCAACCCGATGCGCGTCATCAAGGGCTACGCGTTAGGCCGCTCGACCTGGGACGACAACCAGACCACCGGCGGCGGCCACGGCACGCATACCTCGGGCTCGATCGTCGGCAACGGTTTCCGTTCCGGGGCCGATCCCTCGACCAACACGTTTCCTTCGACGTCGTTCACCGGTACCGCCCCGAAGGCACAGCTCGTGTTCCAGTCGGTCATGGACTCCTCGGGTGGCCTCGGCGGCATCCCCGCCGACCTGACGGCGCTGTTCCAGGCGCCGTACAACGACGGTGCGCGCGTCCACTCCAACTCGTGGGGCGCGCCTGTTGCCGGGGTCTACGACGCTACCTCCCAGGCAGTCGACAAGTTCGTCTGGAACAACAAGGACATGGTGATCACCTTCTCCGCCGGCAACAGTGGCGTGGATGGCAAGGAGTACGGAAGCTCGTGCACGACCAACGGCAAGCCGATCGACGGCGTCGTCGACACCGACTCCATCGGCTCGCCAGGCACGGCCAAGAACTGCATCACGGTCGGTGCATCGGAGAACTACCGCCCCGACTTCGTGTACGAGTACCCGCAAAACGATTGCACCTCGTCCGACGGGGTCGAGCAGAAGACCTGGGGGTGGTTCAATGGCTGCTCCTACAGCGTGAACCCGCTGCGCGACGACCCGATGGCCGACAACGCCAGCGGTATGGGCGCCTTCTCGTCGCGCGGGCCGACCGACGACAACCGCATCAAGCCCGACATCGTCGCTCCCGGCATCGCCATCATCTCGACTCGCACCGACAAGAACCAGGCGTATGAGCAGTGGGGCATCTGCCCGGTTCCGACTGCACAGCGTCCGTACTACGTGACACAGGGTGGCACCTCGATGTCGAACCCGCTCACCGCCGGTACCGCAGTGCTCGTCCGTCAGTACTATGCGGACGGCTGGCACGCCAACAACAGCAACGTCACCAACTCCGTCAAGAACGCCGCCCACGCCTTCAACCCCACCGCGGCGTTGGTCAAGGCAACGTTGATCAACGGCGCCTGGGACATGGCACCGGGGCAGTACGGCACCGGCGGCACCAAGGAAATCCCGCCCGGTTGGGATACCGGCAAGACACTGCCGAACAACGCCGAGGGGTACGGCCGCGTGGACCTCGAGCACTCGCTGTTTCCCGGCTCCGGCTGGGGCGACGTCGCCGACCGCAAGCTGGCGGTCTACGACGTGACCACGGGCCTCGCCACCAACGCCTATCACGACTACACCTTCGCCGTCAGCGGCAGTGCCAATCCGTTGCTCGTGACCCTGGTGTGGACCGATCCGTATGCCACCACCGGGGCAGGCGCCAAGCTCGTCAACGACCTCGATCTCACCGTCACTTCCCCCAGCGGCACGGTGTACTACCCGAACGGTGTCGACAAGACCTCGGGCGCCGATCACACCAACAACGTCGAGCAGGTCAAGGTGACGAGCCCGGCCTCGGGCACCTGGTCGATCCGCGTCAAGGGCTACAACGTCCCGGGCAACGGGCAATCCGGTACGACCTCGCAGCCGTACGCGCTGGTCATCAGCGGCGTGTCGGGCGGGACCTGCAACCCGCCGACGGTGTCCGTCTCGGCGCCCGCGGCCGGGGCCACCCTCACCGGAACCGTCACCCTGTCCGCCAACGTGACGGCTGATCCCGCCGCCACGCAGGTCGAGTTCCTGGTCGACGGTTCCGTCGTCGGTACCGACACCACCTCGCCATGGAGCATTTCCTGGAACAGTGCCAGCGTCAGCGACGGGAGCCACACGATCACCGCGCGGGCCACCAACTCCTGCGGCTCCACCACCTCGGCCGGGGTTGCCGTTACGACCAACAACGCCGCGCCGACCTACAGCATCTCCGGCACCATCACCTACAACAGCGCCGGCCTCGCCAACGTCGTGGTCACGGCCGGGAGCAAGTCCGGCACCACCGGCTCGACCGGTGTCTACACGATCGCTGGCCTGAGCAACGGCACCTACACCGTGACGCCGGCGCTCGCGGGGTACGAGTTCACGCCAGCCAGCCAGTCCGTGACCATCTCGGGCGCCAACGTGACGGGGAAGAACTTCACGGCAACGATGACCGGGCCGGCGACGTTGTTCTCCGACGGGTTCGAGGCCAACGGTTGGTCGGTGGTCGACACCTCCGGCACCGCTGGCAACTGGACGCTGGCCTCCGCTGGGACCCGCCCGTCGGTGTCGCCGCACGGCGGCGCCAAGCTGGCGGTGTTCAACTCGTACACCGCCTCGAGCGGGAGCCAGACGCGCCTTTATCGGGCGACCGGGTTCGCCATCAGCAGCTCGTACACAGCGGTGACGCTCAAGTTCTGGATGTACCACGACACCGCGTACTCGTCGTACAACGATCGGGTGCAGCCGCAGGTCTCGACCAACGGCAGCACCTGGACCAACGTCGGCTCGGCGATCAGCCGCTACTCCGCCACCGCCGGTTGGACCCAGCACACCGTCGACCTCACCTCGTACAAGGGCCAGGCGAACGTGCAGCTCGGGTTCCTCGGTATTTCCGGGTACGGCAACGACTGCCACCTCGACGACGTCACGGTGACGGCGACGAGCTCGGTGACCTACAGCATCTCCGGCACCATCACTCTCAGCGGCTCCGGGCTGTCGGGCGTGACGGTCTCGGCCGGGGGCGCTTCGGCCACCACCGGCTCGACCGGCGCCTACACGATCGCGGGCCTCGGCAACGGCACCTACACCGTGACGCCGGCGCTCGCGGGGTACGCGTTCACGCCAGCCAATCAGTCCGTGACCATCTCGGGCGCCGACGTGACGGGCAAGAACTTCACCGCCGCGCCCATCACCGAGACGACGTTGTTCTCCGACGGGTTCGAGAGCAGCGGCTGGTCGGTGGTCGACACCTCCGGCACCGCTGGCAACTGGACGGCCGCCTCTTCGGGTACCCACCCCTCGGTGTCGCCGCACGGCGGCGTCAGGCTGGCGCTGTTCAACTCGTACACGGCCTCGAACGGTAGCCAGACGCGGGTGTTCCGTTCCACCGGCTTCGCCGTCGGCAGCTCGTACACCACCGTGACGCTCAAGTTCTGGATGTACCACGACACCGCGTACTCGTCGTACGCCGACCGGGTGCAGCCACAGGTCTCGACCAACGGCACCACCTGGACCAACGTCGGCTCGGCGGTCAACCGTTACGACGGCTCGACCGGCTGGAAGCTGCACACCGTCAACATCTCGACCTACAAGGGCTCGTCGGCGCTGCAGGTGGGGTTCCTCGGTATTTCCGGGTATGGCAACGACTGCCACATCGACGACGTGAGCGTCACCGCGCAGTAGCACGAACGCCATCGCCTCGGCAACGAGGCTGAGCGAGAGCACTGGGGCCCGGGCGATCGTCCGGGCCCAGGTTTTTTGGGAGCGGGCCAGGTCGACCACCTGCGCTTCGAGGCCGCGACCGCCCTGACCTGGTGCGTGAGGCGGCCTCCGGTGAGTAGACGGCGGTCGCGCCCGGTCTCACCGGCGCTTGACCCTCTCGGCTGCCGCGCCTAGGCTCGGGGATCGATGGTGGAGGACCTCTCCATCGGCCGGATCACGCGGCTCGAGCTGCGGGTCGTCGCGCTGCCGCTGCGATCGCCGTTCGCGACCTCGACGGGCGTGCGAGCGCGCCGGGACGTGCTGGTCGTGCGCGTTGACGGCGACGACGGTACCGGGTGGGGAGAGTGCGCCGCGTTTGCCGACCCCGGTTACACCGCGGAGACCATCGGCTCGGCATGGAACGCAATTTCCGACCTCCTGGGGCCGCCGCTGGCGCGCTCGGGCACCCTCGGTGAGCTGACGAAGGCGTGGTCGGCGGTGCCGGGCGAGCGGATGGCGAAGGCGGCGCTGGAGACCGCGGTCCTGGACCTGCTGGGCCGGCGGCTGGACCGCCCCTTGTGGGCGCTGCTGGGAGGCCAGCCGCGGCGGATGGCAGCCGGGGTGGCGATCGGCGTCCAGTCGTCGACCGGGGCCTTGCTCGAAGCGGTCGGGGACGCGCTCGACGAGGGGTACAGCCAGGTCAAGCTCAAGGTCCAGCCGGGATGGGACGTGATCCCGGTCAGTGCCGTGCGCGAGCGCTTCCCCCAGCTCCCGCTATGGGTGGACGCGAACGGTGCGTACCGCGCGGCCGACTTGCCGGTCTTGCGCCGGCTCGACGACCTCGGCCTGAGCATGCTCGAGCAGCCACTGCCGGCCGATGATCTCGCGGGGCTGGCGAGGCTACAGAGCGAGCTGCGGGTGGCGATCTGCCTCGACGAATCGGTGGCCAGCCCCGCTGACCTCGAGCGCGCTGCGGGCGCGGGCGCGGGCCGCGTTTTGAACCTCAAGCCGGGACGGGTGGGAGGCGTGCTGGCTGCACGAGCGCTAGCTGCCCAGGCCCGCAATCTCGGTTGGGACGTCTTCGTCGGTGGGACGCTCGAGTCCAGCCTCGGCCGCACCGCCTGCTTGCACCTGCAGACTGTGCCCGAGGTGTCGCTGCCCGGCGACCTATCCGCGCCCAGCCGCTACCTCGCCCGTGACCTGGCGGCTCGAGAGCTGCAGCTCGACGACCGCGGCTGCCTCCCCCTGCCCGAAGGTCCTGGTGTCGGGGTCGAGGTTCACGAGGAGGCGCTGGCAGCGCTGACGCAGCGGGTGGAGGTCGGGTGGCAGCCGAAGAACGCGCTCCGCTGAGCTTGGTGCCCGCGACCCCGCGGTTGGGATCCGAGCCCAGCCGGCCGCCCGGCGCCAGCGCCTTTTCTCAGCCTCTGTTCGCCGGCCGTAGGCGGCTTGCGCCGACGGCGGCCAGCACCACACCGGCGATGACACCGGTGATCTGCTTCCAGCCGAACCCCGGGGCCGCGCCGACGCCGATGGTGTCAGCCGCGGCCGACACCAAGAACAAGAGGCCCCCCACGACCAGTAGCCCGACGCCGAGCGTTTTCTGATTCATCGCCAGCTCCTTGGCGCCCGTTGGACCGATCCGCTGCGGGGCCGGGTGAAGAGTAGCGCGGTTCTCCTGCTGCTGGAATCCCTTGTCCATGCCAGGGCAGTGGGCTGTCGAGCAGGACCCGGCCTCGTTGGTGACCGGCTCCTGCGCTGGGTAGGGGAGCGACCGTGCGCGATGACCTTCACGATCCGGTCCCCGGGCCTTCAGACCATGGGCGGCGTGGGCGGGTGGTAGGATTCGGCGCTGGAGGCGCCATGCACCCGCGTACCCCCTGGGGCGGTTGGATCGAGGTCGTGACCGGCAGCATGTTCTCCGGTAAGTCGGAGGAGCTCATCCGCAGGCTCCGGCGCGCGATCATCGCCCGTCAGCGGGTCCAGGTGTTCAAACCGGCTATCGACGACCGCTACTCGGCCACGCAGGTGGTTTCGCACTCCCGCTGGCGTCTCGAGGCTGAGCGGGTGAGCCGGGCGGCCGAGATCCTCGGCCTTCTGGACCCGCGGACCGAGGTCGTGGGGATCGACGAGGGGCAGTTCTTCGACGCCGATATCGTCAGGGTGTGCAACCACCTCGCTGATCTCGGCAAGCGGGTGATCGTCGCCGGCCTCGACATGGACTTCCGCGGCAAGGCGTTCGGGCCGATGCCCGAGCTGCTGGCGGTGGCCGAAGATGTCGAGAAGATGCACGCCATCTGCGCCCGCTGCGGCGCCGCGGCGGCCTACACGCAGCGCCTCTCACCGTCTCAGGAGCAGGTAGTGGTCGGCGAGGCCGACATTTACGAAGCGCGCTGCCGGCGCTGCTTCGATCCCGGCGGCCCTGCCGTTCAACCCGAGCTGTTTCCCCCCGGCGAGGAGATCTGACCCCCGTCCGACCCGTCGGGAGCCTTCCCCCGCTCCCCCCACACAGCACAGCCGCCGCCCGCGCCGCAAGCCGGGACGTGGTGGTGGCCGGTCAGCTCAGGGCTCGTGGCTTACAGCCGCCCGGGCGGGGGGGGTCGACGCTCGACCTTCGGCTTTCGACCGGGTGGACGGGTGGGAACAGTGGGCACCGAACACTTTGGTCACACGCCGATGCGAGGGCAGATGGCGGCGAGAGAGCAGCGGTCGCAAGCCGGCTTGCGCGCTTGGCAGACCCGCCGGCCGTGCAGGATGAGGCGGTGCGAGAGATCGATCCACGAGCTCGGGGGGAAGAGCGCCATGAGGTCACGTTCGATCTTCTCGGCGTTCCGCTCTCGCGTCAGCCCCAGGCGTTGCGAGAGCCGGCTAACGTGCGTGTCGACGACGACGCCGGTGGCGAGCCCCCACGCCGTGCCGAGCACCACGTTCGCGGTCTTGCGGCCGACACCGGGGAGGGCGGTGAGGGCATCCATGTCCGCCGGGATCTGCCCGCCGTGCCGCTCGACCACCACCTGCGCCATGCCCAACAACGAGGTGGCCTTGTTGCGGAAAAACCCGGTGCTCCTGATGAGCTCCTCGAGCTCCGCCCGATCGGCGCCGGCCAGCGCCGTGGCATCCGGGAAGCGGGCGAACAGCGCCGGCGTCACCATGTTCACGCGCACATCGGTGCACTGTGCGGAAAGGATGGTTGCCACCAGCAGCTCGTACGGGGAACGGTAGCTCAGCTCGCAGGTGGCGGCCGGGTAGGTGGCGGTCAGCGCCGCGTCCACGGCGGCGGCGCGCGCCCGCAGCTCCTGGTTGTGGTGTCCGGTCATGGGCGGTCTCCCTGCTGCTGGGTCGGGAGGGGCTCGCCGAGCCAGCGGCAACGGCACCCCAGCCAGTCGTGGCCGAGGCTTCCGAGGGTGCGGATGACGAGGACCGTCAGCGCCGCTTTGGCCCTCGGTGTCGACCATCGGAATTGTAGCCGAGCTTAGTGCTGCAGCACGCCGGTGTTTTCGAGGATCACCACCGCCACGGCCAGGCCGCCGTCGTGGGTGATCGACACGAGCTGGCGATCGGCGCCGAGCGCCACGGCCCGGCTGGCGGCGGCGCCTTCGAAGCGCAGCCCGGGTTGCCCGTTCGTCTCCCGCGTGACCACCACCTGCCGCCAGCTCACCCCATCGCTCCACCCCGTGCCCAATGCCTTGAACGCCGCCTCCTTGGCGGCGAGCAAGCCAGCCACGTGCTGAGCGTCCCGGGGGCGACGAACCTCGCCGGTTGCGAAGCAGCGCGCCACGAGCCGTTCACCGTGGCGCTCGAGCAGTCTTCGTATCCGCTCGATCCCCACCGCGTCGATGCCGAGCCCGACGATCACTGCTTCCTCAAAGCGCTGTCCAGCCACACGAACGCAACCGCGAAGTGCAGCACGCCGAACCCGCCGAGGGCACCGCGCAGCGCCGGCTGGGCGAGTAGCCTCGCCAGCCAGAGCGGCACCCCGGGGAGTACGTGGTTGGCCCAGAAGTGGCTCCACGGCACGAGGATGAAAAACCACCCGGCAGCCGTCAGGTAGATGGTCGCGCCGAGCCCCACCACGGTCCGCATCGCTCGCCCCATGCGTGCAGCATTGTACTGCCCCGCGGCCGGCCGCCGCTTTTCCCCTTGCGGCTGCGGCCCCAGTGGCCGTAGAATCGCACCCGATTTGCAGACACCTCTACGAGGTACCCAGGCTTCGAGTCCTCGCCGCCGCTGTCGAAAGCACACAACGGCGAAGGAGAAGGGGGAAAGGCGATGGCAAGCGCGAAGGTGATCGTGGGTGTGAAGTACGACCGCGGCAAACGCATCGTCGTATGCATTCCGGACGGGGTGCAGATCTTCAGCAAGACGACTGCCGGCCCGCAGACGATCGAGTGGGAGTTCCACCCGTCGATACCCAACGAGGTCGATGACGTGCGGATCACGCTCTTGCCGGACCAGCCGGCGACCTACCCGACCGCGAAGCCGATCCCGCGGGAGCTTTTGATCACGGACCTGGGGCCGATCGAGAAGGACAGCTCCTCCCCGAGCCGCCTGCAACGCCGGTACACGGTCAACAACCCTGGACGGAAGGGCTACTTCTTCTACAAGATCGAGTTGTTGTCGAAGGGTCAGGTTTGGGCGGTCTCCGATCCCGGGGGAGAAAACGACGCTGGTCCGGGCCCAGGCTGGCCTCCCGTTTACCCCTAGCGGAACAGCTGCCGGAACTCGTGGTCCGCGCGCAAGCGGTCGAACTCCGGTGACTCGAACCAGACCGCGGGAGCGTGCAGCTCGAGAGCGCGCCTGGTCCATGCGAGCGCCGACGCGCGCTCGCCCGAGACGGCGGCGACCAGCGCCGCGGTGAAGATCACCTCCGGATGGTGCGGGTTCGCCTTCACCATGGAGTCGACGGCTCGAGCCGCATCGGACGCGTGGCCCAGGCGCGCCAGGCACACGGCGCGGGCCTCCAGCGCACTCAGCGGCAGGGTGCCGCGGGCGAGAAGGGGTTCGATGAGCTCGAGGGCGTTCTCGTAGCCCTGCAGGGCGAGCTCGCGTTCATTCAACGCCATGAGGGTGTCAGCCAGATTGCGGGCCGCGAGATAGCTCGTGGGAGCGAGCTCGCGGGCCCGCTGGAAGGCGTCCTTCGCGGCGCTGAACTTGCCCTGGTAGAAGAGGCAGACGCCGAGGTTGTTGAACGCCAGATAGCCACCGAGATCCGACGTGAGTTGGCGGTAGAGCCGCTCTGCGAGCACGAGGTTGCCTGCGTACATCTCGACGAACGCTTCGGCCGCCGTCAGGGTCGGGCTCTCGCCTGCAACGGCCCGCAGCTCCGTGACAGCCGCTCGGGCGCCCACATGGTCGCCGCGGCTGGAGCGAGCGCGGGCCAAGCTCGCGAGTGCGTCGGCGCTCGGGTGCAACCGGGATGAGCGGGCGAACGCCGCTTCCGCCTCGACAACCTGCCCGGCGACTGACAATGCCTCGCCGAGGCGCTGCCACGCATTCGGGTTGCCGGGGAACAGGCGCACGAGCTGCCGCGCGGTCGCGACCGCCTCGCCAGTGCGCCCGAGCCTCAGGTTGAGCCAGATGTCGAGCGGAACCATCATCGCTTTCGAGGCCCCGAGCGCCAGCGCACGGTCGCGGACCCGCTCGTACTCCGCGCGGGCCTCATCGTCGAGGCGCATCGCGTAGACGGCGCAACAGAGCCTGGTGAGGAGAATCCAGCCTTCCCTGAACTCGGGAGCTTCGTCGAGGGCGGTGGCGAGAGCCGTGATCTCGGATCGACGGTCGGGTGACAGCTTGCCAGTGCGTTCCTTCTCGATGAGTGCAAGATAGATGCGAATCGTTTCCGGATTCGCCTTTGAAAAATGAGACTGGCTCGATGCGTAAGAGCCCTGGTAGGCGCCGCGGAGCAGCTCGCCAACCAGCTCCCGGGCCACTGCGGGCTCCCAGGTTGCGGCCTCCAGCCCTCGTTTCCATTCCACCCGCCCGTCGCGGGCCCGTAGGCGTGCTAGATCGATCCTCATGCCCTGCGAGCTGGGTGGGTACGAGAGGTGAATCTCCACGCGCTCCTGGACCGCCAACTGGCGGGCGATCTCGGCGTCACTCCGGCCGACCTTGCGAAGCGCCTGCACCTCCCGTCCGGCCACGACCACGATCCCCGGAAGCGAAGCGAGCTCGCTGGAGATCGTCGTGTCGACCGCCAGCGCTGCCAGTCGGGTTGGCTCGCTGTCGGTCGGCGCCTCCACCGGCATGACGGCGACGGCCAACGGACGCCGGAGCGCGAACAATTGCCAGGCGGTGATGGCGATGAGGCCAGCCACCAGGAGAATCGCGGCCGCGATGATGGCCGGCCGGCGGGGCCGCGGGGCAGGGGTGACCGGGCTCACCTCGGTGAGGGTGATCCGGTGGCTGCCGGTGTCGAGGGCGCGCAAAGCGGCGGCGACCTGCTGGGCGCCCTCGAACGGCGGCTCGTCTCCTTCTCCGAGGCAGCGGGCGATGATGGAGGCCAGCGGAGCCGCCAGCGTACCGCAGGTGGGAGCGAGCAGGGCTTCCGTTGGCGCCAGCATGGGTGCCCCGCCAGGCTGCGTACCGGCGAGCACCAGGAGGAGCTCGCCGAGGCCGCGCAGGTCGCTGTCGAGCGGCTCACGAGCCGGTGCCGCAGGCTCGGTCGCGGGCGGTTCGGCGATCCTCGGCCCGCACCACGGTGGAGGGCACCCGCCTCCGAGCTTGATGTGGCCACCGGCCGTGACGAGCACGTTGGCAGGGCGAACGCCGCCGTGCCGCACGGCGTGCTGGTGAAGAGCGGCCAGGACCTCGGCGAGCTCCGCCCCGAGCCGGGCCACCTCGGATCCGGCGAGAGGCTGGCGAGCGACCAGTACGTCGGTCGGATCGCCTTCGATCCACTCGCTGACGACCCAGTCGCAACCATCCTGGGCCAGGATGTCGAGGACGTGGACGAGCCCCGGGTGGGTGATGCCGGACAGCCGCCGGATGTCGCGTCGCCAGATATCCCGCGCGGTGTCGTCGACACCGTCGAGCGGGATGCGGGTGACGAGCACCTGGCGGTCGAGCTGCTCGTCCCAGCCAGCGAAGGTCTCGCAAGGTGCGTGGGCTGTCAGGAGGCGCTCGAGGCGATACCTGCCGATCCGCTCGGACTGCATCACCGGCATTCTACCGAGGGCTTCCGTCCGCTGGTAGAGGTCGCGCCGCGACAAGCACGGTGGGCTCGGCAACGCCGGCCGTCATCGAGAGCTTCGGAGTATCGAACCGGGCGCGGACGAACAGCATGAAAGAGCCGGCACCGAGCACCGGGAGCAGCCGCACGCACCGATGCCGCACGCGGGATTGCGCAGCAGATCTTCACTGCTGTGTCGGGTCACGGGGTGGTCAGGGGTCGAAAACGTGGTCATCCCGCTGATGAAGCCCGACCAGATCGGACACCTTGACCGTGAAGATGATCCCCGTACCCGGGGCTTTCAGGTTCCCCGCCGCCACCATCTCGTTGAAGATCGCTTTGTAGTCGTCCGTCTTGGCCAGGATGACGATGGTCTCCTTGGATGACTCCACGCGGATGTGCAGGAGTTTTTGCGCTTCCTTTTCGCCGGTACCGCGGCCATGGAATATGGTCGCGCCGAGGGCCCCGGCCTCTTTCGCCTTGTTCACGATGTGATCGGCCTTACCGCGTTCCACGATGGCTATGATCGCCAGAGCATCCAGCACGTTCCCCTCCTTCCTGAGACGATGCGCAGATCATTACCGGCTGATCACCCCGAGCGCCAGCACCGAGACCACCGCCCCCATCGAGGTGAGGCCGACAATGCCGAAACCGCTCAGGAGTGGGTCGGCGTGCTCCAGCACCTTCGACAGCCCCAGCGCGATCGCCATGTTCAACGGGATGTTCACAGGTCCGGTGGTGGCGCTCGCGGAATCGATGGCGATATCCACGAACTCACGCGGGGCGAAGAAACCGAGCACCACCGCCAGAACGAGGATCGGCAGCAGGAGCATTTTGGTCGGAATGCCATGGATGATCTTGATCACCCCGATACACATGCCGACCCCGAAGCCGATGGCGACGGTATGGACGAGGACGGTGGAGGGTATGGCGCCGACCGAAACCTCCTCCACCTCCATGGCCAGGACCTTGAGCGCGGGTTCCACCAGCGTGGCGAGATAGCCGATGACGAAGGCGACCACGGCGATGATGATCTTGTTGTCCATCACCACCAGGTTGCGGCCCACGGCGTCACCCAGGGGCAGCAGGCTGGCGCTGATACCGCGTAGGAAAAGGTGCAGCCCGAAAAATATGAGCAGCGTGCCGATGATGAAGGAGCGTGTGTTCTCGATGGGTGTTCTCAGGACCAGGACCTGAAAGACGCTCAGGAAAAGCACGATCGGGACAACCGTCCTGGTGGTGCCGAACAGCGCGTGCAGTTCTTCGTGAATATTCACCTGGGATCCCCTTCTTCCCTGCTGGTCCGGCGGGCCGGCCCGCCTCCCCCCGCCACGGGGGCGACGGCGTCTGCTCTCCCCGGCAACCGGATCCCGGCGCTACCGTGGCGCCGACAGCGATCTTACGACACATCGTCCCCGGCCGCAGCGCGCGAGCCCCCCCGCCCGGCCCGGGGCTGCGCCAGTCCGACTGCGCCTCCTCCTCGGCCCCGAGCAGCAGCTCCCTGGCCCGGCGGAGCGCCTCGTCGTCGGTGTCGGCCCCAACGCCGTTCGCCGCCACCGGGGCCTCGCCCCAGGCGGGGAGCTTCCCGCCCAGACACGTCGAGACCTGGCGGCGGGTGCGTTCGAGCTCACGCGGCGTTGCCGGGTGGGAGGTGGCCGGCGCCGGTCCTGGGCAGGTACGCGAGGGTCTCGAAAACCCGGTTGCCGTCGAGGTTGGCGACGCGGCTGAGGGGGGTGGTGCCGACGAGGGTGGGCTTGCGGGTGGCAACGAGCGGGCGGATCTCGTCGAGCAGGAGGGTGCCGAGGCGGCCGGGGACGGGGGTGCCGTGGGCGAAGCTGGCGGACAGGGCGGCGAGGGCGCCGTCGAACGGGGTACGGGAGCCGGTCTCGATCGCCTCGCGGGCGGCGGCCAGGCGGGCACGGAGCTGCATGACGTGGGCGGCGGCCTCGCGCTCGGAGAGCACGCCGTCGGCGCTGATCACGGCGCGCAGGCGGAGGTACTCGTCGAGCGCGGTGCGGGCACCGGCCGGGGAAGGGGCGAGCTCGGCGAGGGCGTCGGTGGTGGGGATGAGCCCGGCGAGAGCGTCGTCGACGAGGGCGTCGATGCGCGCGCGCAGGGCGCGGGCCTCGTCCTGCCACGGGCGCACGCCGGAGTACTCGTCGCTGCGGCGCACGCGCAGCAGCAGCCAGGCGCCGTCGGCGAGCGGTGCGCCGCCGTACAGGGGGATGGTGGACAGCCCCGTGACGCGCACCTCCAGGCGGCTTTCGTCGAGGGGGGCGCCGCGGTGGAAGAGGAGGTAGAGCTCGGGGCCGATGAGCTGCTCGGGGCGCAGGGCCGCCTCGAGGCCGCTGAAGTCGAAGACGGGCTCGCGCTTGGGGCCGGAGGCGAGCAGGCCGGTCACGCCCTGGATGAGGTCGGCGCCGGCGGCGGCGAGCAGTGCCGCGGGGCCGGCGACGGTGGCGGTGGCGACCATGCCGGCGGCGACGCCGAGGCTGGCGCGCGAGGCGCTGCGCAGCAAGGCGGCGAGGGCGTTGTCCTTGCGCAGCGCCGTGAGGGTGGCGGTGAAGGTGAGCACGCCGCCGCGGTAGTTGCGATCGGGAATCACCGGCTTGTCGAACACGGGAGCGATGGGGCTCCCGCCCCACCGCTCGAACGTGCCGAGGGCGATCTCGTAGCTCTCACGGCCATCGGCGAGCTGGACCTTGAGGGTGCCGGAGGCCATGCGGTCGGCGAACCAGGTGCTTTCCCTGTTGAGAAACCACGCCACCGCGTCGACGCCGACGTAGTGGTTGCCGGCCGTGAGCTTGGCGGTGTCGCTCGGGTTGGCGGGCTTGATCGTGTAGACCTTGTGTTGGCCTCTTCCAGCGGGAAATGGCGGCATGGTCAGGCGCTCCTCTCATCCCGTGCAGCGTTGGCGATGCGGCGGTTGCCCACAGCAGGCGAAATCACAAAACCCCCAGCGGTGATTTGAAAGAACTGTAGGGCTCGCACGAGGCTGATGTCAACACCCATTCGAGCGCTGCCGAACGCGTAAAAGTGCGGCAAAAGGGGCGGTTTGCGGACAGGGGTTGGCGCTGCGGTGAGTTGTGCCGAGCCCGCGTTCGACAGTTGCGAGATACGTGTTGGCACAAAACGAACGAGATCACAGAGGGTGGCGGCTGCAGCGGCGTTCTGCGGTTGCTGGCGAGACCTCGGCGAGCAAAGTACGGCGAGGCAAAGGCCGTCCGCAACTTCGTCGTCGAGGACCTCGAGATCGAGCGCCACAAGATCCGGCACCGGGTGAAGTAACGGCGGCATTCATGGGCCGCCCTGGCAGGGGCGACCCTGACTCGAATGCGATGGCGCGGCGATGTCGGTCGAGCGGGCGAGCCAGGCTACTCGACCTGCACCGAGCCCGTTAGGCCGAGCTCTTGGAGGATCTGGCGCAGCTCGGCGATCAGGTTCTCGGCTGCGGTTTCCGATACAGACGCGCTGAGGTCGAGCCCGATCCGCAGCTCGCTGCCCGTGCGAAGCTTGGGCAGAATCTTGGTCCCGAGGCGATTCCAGACTTCGGGTGGCACGGACCCTGTGAGCCGGACCACTCTCGTCGAAGGTGAATCTGGGGTCTGAATCGCGCTGTCGGTCGTTGACGGCTCGACCACGGGAGGCGCGGGCGTCGTGGGACCGCTCGGCGGCGCAGTGTCAACCGTTGCACCGTTTCGAAGTGATTCGGCCGTCGCCTTGCGAAGGAGGAAGACCTCGGCTTCGAAAGTGATCTCATCCGCGGCCACGAGTTCTTTGAACCAGACGCGCTCGTACGTGCCGTTGGCCTTTCGGCCGGAAGCCAATCCGAAGTCACCGCGGGACACGAAGTCGGCAATTTTGCTCTTGAGGACTCGGTCGGGGTCGACCAGCCGGGTCAGCGCGCCGTTCAGGAAGCTCTGGCGAAGGCTCGACAGCGGCCAAGCCCCGCTCGCGCGGAGGGCAGGCGGCCAGTTTCGATCGATGTATCCAGCACCCACCGACTCGTTGAGCAGTGCTTCTGACTTGAGCGCAGCGAGAACGCGACCCGTCAGGCTTTCGGCGCTGGAAGAGTGGCCAGCGCCCAGGTCGATGACCTTGAGCCCATCGCTCTCCTGGCTGTCGGCGACGACGGCATAACGATAAGCCCCCCAAACCTCGTCCTTCGCGGTTTCTTCGGCGTCTCTGACTTTCGCTTGCAGCTCAGCTCGGTCGCTACGGTCGAACTCACCGCCCAGCGTTCCCTCGGTCACCTCGCGCGCAACCCGCCTCCAGGCGAGCGCTACTTCGACTTTCTCTCGCAGGTCGCGCCCCGGCTTCCTGACGCACCAGACGAGCGCACCGGGGTAAAGCCGGGGCGATTTGCCGCGGTTGTTCGTCCACTCCGAAATTTGCTGTCGAAGGCCACCAGCTTCCGACCACTCGAGCTCGGGATCGGCGACGACGAGAGTGAGTCGGGGCGAATCGGCGATCTCCCCGCTGTCTCGAGGAAACGGCACAACGGGGATGGTGGCCCCGCGCCGGAACTCTTCGTCGACGAGCTTTCGCAACGCGGGCTTGACCTCGGTTTCGTCGTCGAGGGAGGCGCGTCGATCGCTGACGACCTTCTTCATCGTCGGTTGGTAGCCGATCCGGAAGCCGTCCGTACCCACCTTGCGAACGAAGTAGGAACGGTCCTCGAGGGCGAAGGCGGCGTTGTCGATCGTCGTCGTGTCGAGCGTGGGTTCGCCGAGTGCGAACCGGAGCTCGGGGAGGTGCGCGACCTTTTCGGTCTGCCCGCCGGAGGACTCGAACAAAATCGCCGTGCCGACTCGTCGGTGGATGTCACGGAGCGGCCCCTTGGTGTCGGCGTCGAGCGAGCGGCTGTGCGCCTGTTCGCCGGCGAGGTCGGCCTCGATCGCAGCCACGAGTCGGGGTTCCCCCAACTGCCCGAGGACGACGCCACGGAACCCCGGCTCCGAGAGGGGAGCAGATCCCAGCGTGATCAGAGGCTCGGTGCGCGCTCTCTTGAACGACTCCCCGGCGGCGATCGAGATCCACTGCGCCAACATCGCCAGGGTGCCGCGCGTCTGCTGGTACTGAGGAAGGGCCTGCCACTTGCGCTGGAAGACAGAGAGCGTCGCGGGGTGGAACGGGTAGCAGGCCTCGAACCGTCGCTGCAGGTACTCCCGCGCCTTCGTCTCGGTGGCCGCCGAGTCGACGGCGGTCCACTCGGGAGGTAGCTGCGCCCGGCGTTCGAAGCACCAGTCCGCGAACATCCTGGCGACGTTTCGCCGGACCCTTTCCGGCCCGAGGTCCTGGAAGAGCCGGCGGCGGACGACCTCGCTGATCTCGGTCTCGTCGTTGGCGATCAGGTCCTTGGCGACCCGACGCACGACCTTGGCGATCCGGTCCTGCCACTCCTGGTCCCAGTCGGTCATCTCGACCTGACTGCGCGGCAGCGAGATCACGCAGGCGCCGTGGGTCGTGCCGGTGGTCGCCACGGTCAGGTTCTGGATGAAGGCGTGGAAAGCCTCTGCGCTGCTCCGGTGGCGGTTCAGGAAGTTGAGGACCTCGTCGAAGAGGAGGAGGACCGGCGCCCCGGCGGCCGCAAAGACTCGGGTGATCGCCTCGGTTCCGGGGGGCGTCGTGCGTGCCGCCTCGCCGAGCGCCGCGACCCCGGCGTCCCCGGCGAGCTGGCGGGCGATGTCGATCCACGGCGTCTCCCGCTCCGGCTGTGGGTCCCAGGCGTTGCCCACGAAGACCGCCACCTTCGCCGCCGGCACCTCCGGTACGCCGGCGGCTCGCACCAGGTCGGCCACCCCGTTCCACGTGGCGGCCGCGAGGCCGTGGCGCGCGAGGTGGTAGAGGGCGGTCAGGGTATGCGTCTTGCCGCCGCCGAACTGGGTGATCAGCGTGAGCACCGGCGCCGTGTGCTCGGTCTGCCCCGCGAGCCGCCGCAGCACCATCCCGGTGTGCTCGGTCAGGGCGCGCGTGAAGCAGGTGCGGGCGAAGAACTGCTCCGGCTGCCGGTAGTCGTCGGGCGCGGTGCCCGCGACGACCTGTTCGAGCGCGATCGCGAACTCGTCGGGGTTGAAGGAACGTCCCTCACGGACCTCCTTGCGCGGCGTTGCGACCTTGTACCAGGGCTCCATCGAGGTCCTCCTCAGTCCGGATAGACGTTCGTCATCTCGACGATGTGCCAGCTCTTGCCGACGCGCGCCAGCGCGCAGCTCAACCACCATCCGGGGCAGAGGAGATCGGTTGCGGCCCGGGGCACCGAGATCGGTCCGCGCTCCTCGGGTTTGCCTCCCTCCCAGACTTCGAGCCAGAGCTTGCCGGGCTCGATCCGGGTGATGATGAAGTGATCGAACTCCAGGTAGTCCGAGTCCGGAAGCGTCGTGACATTCACCGCGACGCGGGAGGCCGCCTCGTAGAGGATCTTCGCCGCCCGGTCGGCCCGCGGCAGGTCCCGCGACGCGGCGGAGCTCCGCTCGGCTGCCTTGCGCGCGGCCTCGGCCTCGATGTAGCCCTTCGCCGCGAGCCAGGCCGAGAGCTTCTTCGTCACGGTCCCCGCGGCGCGCACGAGCGCGGGCCCGGCAATCACCTTGCGGATCATGAAGTAGCCGAAGAACCCGTCGAGGTGCTCGGGAATCTTCTCGGGCCCGAACAGATCGCAGAACTCGCGATGCGCCTCGCCCTCGGCGTTGAAGGCCCGCTCCCACAGCGCCCGCTCCGGTTTCGACAGGCTCTCGTAAGCGCAGCCGTCGAGATGGCCGCGCAGCAGGCAGATGACGTCCTCGTACTGCCGGATCGTCTTCGCGCCGAGCTCCCGACGTTTCTCGGTCAGGAACTCGTCGAACACCTTCGCGATGGCGGGCTCCGCCGGACGGGCCAGCTCGACCACCTTGCCGCTCAACGCCTTCCCTCGCGGGCCGTTGCCCTTGCTTCTACCCGTCATTGGCCGATTCCTCCTCCTCCCAATCGGGGTGCTGAGGCGGGCTCTCGCCGATGCGAGCCACGACTCTCGGATAGCGTCCCCGGGTCGCGACCTCGGCGATAGCCGCGACCCGGATGGTATGCCACCAGTCGTCGCCGAAGTCGAACCAGTAGCCGAATCGGTCGCCGGCCTTGAGCTCGAGCGCGTCGAGCTTCGTCCGCGCCGCGCTGTGCACTGGCTCGCCTCGATCGAATGGCCCCGGCGGTTGCCAGAGCCCATAGCGGGTTGCCCGCGGATCCATCGGTTTCGTGCCGCCGATCTGGAATTCGTAATGGTGCTCGTCGAAGCGATCGAAGGCATCGAAGATCGCCGCATGCAAACGCGCCAGCGTCTGGTCGCCACGGATCTCGATCGTGCGCGCCATCACGGGATTCGCCCTCGCGAACCGTGCCGTGACCGAGCCGCTCATGATCGCGACCTCGAGCGTGTAGAGGCGGGCAGGCGCCTTCGCCTTCGTTCCTGATTTCAGGCGGGGGGCGAGCGTGCGAGATGCCGAGGCTCGGGTCACCGGCCGACTCCGATTCGCCGGAGACCAGTCCTCAGCTCGTCCACGAAGGCGCGAAGTGAGTGATCGTTCTTTCCCGCTCGGTAGAGATCCATCGCCTCCACCAGCTCGGCCGCGAACTCGAGGCCCAGCAGGGTCGGCGGATGCCCTCCGTGCCGTACTGACTTGGCCAGCAGATTCTTGTAGTAGTCCCGCGCGCATTTTGCTTTGCCGACCGCCGGGCGAAAGCCCACCACGGTCTCGAAAGAGATGGGGTCGGCCAGGTACCATCGTTCCACGTGCGGGTCCGGGCAGGCCAGGATGACTCGGTCGGCCAGCCCGGCCCGGATCTCCGCCTGTACCGCCTCGCGCGCTTTCGGGTACGTTTTGCAGTTGGCGTCGATGCCGACGATGACGAGTGCGGGAGCACCCGACGAGGTCGGATCGAGCGCCATCACGCTTTGATAGAGCTTCAACTCCTCGATCGCGCGACCATGGCCGCCGCGGGCCGAGCGGATACGGGCATGGACCGCGACTCCCTCCTCGCGGGCGACGCGATGGACGATCGGCCCGAGGAACGCCTCGTGGGCGCGGTCCTCTACGAAGAGATCGACGGCTACCGGCTCACTCATCGAGCATTCCACGGAGCAGGAGCCCCTCGAACAGGCCGTCTTCGGTGCCTGCGGTGAGTGCGGCGGCGATCTCGGAGTCACTGAATAGCGGGCCAGCGATCCGGAACGGCTGGACCACGGTCGCTCGGCCCTTCCGGCGAACGTTGAACAGGCCGATGTCGTCTTGTCGTTCTCGCGCGCGCTTGAGGACCGCGTCGCAGAACAGCGGCGAATGCGTGGTGACGATCACCTGGCGCTCCTGCTCGAGCGCCAGTGCCATGAGGAGCTCGGCGATCAGCTCGAGACGGCGCGGGTGGACGCCGTTCTCGGGCTCTTCGAAGGCCAGGAGCGAGCCGCCCCAAGGGTTGACCGCGATGGCACAGAGCGCGAGTACCCGCAGCGTGCCTTCCGAGACGATTCGCGAGCTGTAGTCCGTGCCGTCCTGCCGAACCAAGATGTCGAGAGTGCCCCGCTTGTCGAGATCGACGTTGACCTCCTCGATGCTCGGAACGATGGACCGCAGGGTCCGGGAGACAGCCTGGAATGCCTTCGGATGCTCGGCGCGAAGGCGGTAGAGGAACGGGGCGATTTTGCCGCCCAGCGGTCCAATGTCACGTACGTCGGAGGGGGGCTGGGCGGCTCGCATCGCGACCCGAGGATCCAGGTAGTAGGTGCGCCAGTCCGAGAGCTCCGCGCGGGCAGTCTCGATCGTCGGGTACAGCGGCTTTCCGAGCCGGGCATCGGAGAGTACGGCGTAGTTCTGGCGGATCGGCTCGTAGCGAGGCTTCCCGCCCTCACTCTTGCGCCGCAACCTGAGCTTGCCCTCGACCGATTCGATCGCTGGAGTGCCCTTTGGCGTGCCGTCTTTGGCGAGCGCACAAAGGTACTCGTCACTCACGGCCAGTGCGCCCGACCCTGGTGTGATCTCGATGCGAGCGCTGTAGCGAAGGAAGTCCTTCTTCCGGGTCAGGTCGGCGCTCAAGTAGAACGCGGCCGTGGAGGACGACAGCAGGCCGGCGAGGCCCTCTTTAGGGAAAGCGAAGGCCTCGATCGGATAGCCGCGGATGGACTCACTCAGGGCGTCGGCGACGGTGCGCTGGGTTCCGATACGCGAAAGCGCCTGAACGGCGTCCAGCAGATTGCTTTTCCCGGCAGCGTTGGGTCCGAATAGGACCGCCAGCCGCGGAAACTCGATCGACACGTCGCCGAGTGACTTGAAGTTCCTGATAGTCAGCCGTTTCAGCATGCCACTCTCCTCACCTCGGCACTGCCAGAAGCATGGCATCGAGCAGGCGTTTTTCCTCACTTCCCGTCGGGTAGAGCGCCGACAGGGCGTTGGCGAGGCGCAGGAAGTCCGTCCCACGCTCCTGCTCGGCTTTGAGCAGTGCGCGGAGGGCGTTGGTTCGCCCACCCGACTGCAAAAGCATCGCAGCGTGCACGCGGTCGAGGGTCGTCCCCTCACCAGCAGCGCCGAGCTTGTCGTCGCCGATGTCGAATGCGCTCTTCTGGCCGCGGGTCGCGCGGCCGCGCACCTTGGGCGCCGGCTCCATCTCGGGGAAGAGCATCCCCTGAACTCCATTCGCGTCGCGCGCTGCCCTCTGCTCGAGCTGCACAGCGACGGCCTGAGCTCCCTCCTCGCCGAAGAGCTGCCGCGCCCGCTCGGCCACCGGCAACAGCCGCACGACACCTTTCCGGGTCTCGATCACCCGCCCTTCCCACTTCGGCAGGTCGATTCCGAGTGGCTGCGCGAATCGGCGGACGACGTCGAAGACGAGCGAGAGGCCGCGGGCCTTGCCGCGCCGGCCTTTTTCGTCCTCGTCCTCCTCTTCGCCTTCCTCGCCGGCGCTTTCGGCGTCTTCGCCGGCCGCATCGGTGGCGGCCGCGTCCGCGTCGCCGTCGGTCGCCTGGAGCGTCCAGAGGAAGAGGGCGGTCAGCCGTGCATCCTCCTCCACCGCCCCGGCGGCGCCGTTGCGCGCCCGGGCTTCGGCCGTCCCCAGCACCTGTGCCAGCGCCGTCCGCCCGACGACCTCCCAGACCTTCTCGAGATACTCCCCGAGCCCGACCTCCCGCCCGTCCGCCGTCTCGACACGCGAGTACCGGCTGAAGATCTCGAGCGCCGGGCCGATGCAGGCGAATACCAGGTCTGCGCCGCGTACCCCTTCGCTCTGCAGTCGCTCCATCCAGTCGCCGACGCGCACTGGCAGCTCGTGGAGCACATCCGCCCAGTCGCCGATGGACGCGTCGTCAGGGCGGGGGCGACAGACAAGGTGCACGCTTGTCGCGAGTGCGGCCGAGTCTCTCGCTCGAAGGCGGTGCGCCTGCTCGGTTACAACAGGCCACGACCCGGTAATGGTCCAACCACCGCGTGTGATTCCGGAAAGAAGGGCCTCCCACCCTTCCGTGGTCTTGTGGGCAAAGACCACAGACGCAATACTGTCCTCCCTGATGACGCGCTCGCCCTCCGCGAAGGCGCGAGCCATCTCACCTTCAAAGAAGGAGCGGTCTTTGGCACGGCCATCAACCCTCTTGGATTCGTCATATACGGCTTCTAAGACCTTGGGCGTCAACCGATTCGTTGAGTCGAACGGATCCCCGCGAACTTCATTGGGAAGCACTCTCCGATACCAAACATAGAAGAAATCAGACAGGTCTGAGTAGGGAATCGCGTCGTAGTAGGGCGGATCGGTGAACCAGATCGATGCAGAGTCTGTGGGCAGCGGCGACTCCTGCGCGGCAGCGACCTCCGGGCGAGCGGTCTGCGAGATGCCGCGGACAGAGTCGACACCACTGGCTAGGTTCCCGACGCACGTGGAGAATCCGCCGCTAGCGTCTGACGTCACTACGCCCTCGGCGAAGTCCCAGCCGGGCTTGAGGCGGCCATTCGACAGGACATTGCGCGGGCACTCAGCGATCGGTTCCCAAGGGCAAATCGTGTTTGCAAGGTCGGCCAACTTCCCAATCGCGAGCGAGAGCGGTCGCTGGAGCTCAGAAGAAAGCGGCAGGGCCTGCCCAAGAGAGATCAGTGCCACCTTCTGGCGCGCTGTGAACAGGTCGCCCCACTCAAGCATGCCGTAGCGCTGGACGCGGAAGCCGAGGGTGCCGATCGGCGGGAGGGGTTCGTCGGGGATCGGGCACAGACCCTGGCGACCGCTCTCTTCCCAGTCGGCGAGGATCTTGGTAACCCGCTTCTGGGCGGCGTGGACGGAGGCGTAGTCGCGCGCGGTCGGCAGGCGGTACTGGCGGCCGGTGACCCCCGGCTCGAGGGTGACGACGGCGAGGAGGCGAGCGCCGCCGGTACGCCGGCCTTTTGCGTCGAAGATCACATCGGCGCCGCCGCGCTGGGTGGCGAGCTGGGCGCGGACGCGCTCGGGAGGGAGCACGGCCCGGCAGCAGGGGCAGGTGGCCTTGGCGCGGGAGACGGTGCCGGCCGAAACCTCCTTCTCGGACTTCGGCTCGAAGATCTCGAAGTCGACCCGCGG
>JAAYVZ010000034.1 GCA_012516935.1 Holophagae bacterium | reverse complement strand
GTCGTCGAGGCCGCCCACAGCTGGTTCAACCGCTTCCGGAAGCTCCTTGTCCGATTCGAGAAGCTCCACGACAGCTACCTCGCCCTCGTCCATCTCGCCGCAGCCATCATCGCCTTCCGCAAAGTCGCACCTATTTATGGATAGGCTCTAAGTGGAATGATTCCGGAGGTCGATGATGTGCAAATCCATCTCTGTGGTGCGAGGTCTTCTTCTGATCGTCTTGGCTTCTCTGCTGTCGATGCTCGGCCCGGTGCCGCTGTGGGCTGGTTTCGGTGGCACCGACATCTTCCTGCCCTCGGTGGGGGCCAGACCTGGTGTGCCTCCAGCGGTGTGGTACACGACCGTGTGGGTCCACAACCCTGGATCGAGCCCTGCCAACCTTACCTTCCACCTGCTCGAACGCAAGGCCAACCTCGCGCCTCGGACCTACACCGACACCGTGCCGGCGGGTGACACCAAGCGCTACGACAACGCCGTCAAGACCCTGTTCGGGGTCGAGGAATTCGGCGCCATCCGCGTCACCTCCACCCAGAAGGTATCCGTCAGCTCACGTATCTACTCGCAGTCCGGCACGCTCGAGGACTCGGTCGGGCAGTTTTTTGCCGGCGTCCCCGCCTCGTTCGCGATCGGCGCCGGACAGTCCACCGTGCTGACCGGGGTGTGGCAGACGCTACCGGCTGCGAACTCCACCTTCCGCTACAACTTCGGCTTTGTCGAGACGACCGGGTCTGGCACCTGCCAGGTCAGAGTGATTGTCAGGGACGCCACCGGCGCCTCCCTGGGGAATAAGACCTACACGGTCCGGCAATGGGAGCAGGTGCAGAAGTCGTTCGCGACCGAGTTTCCGACGCTGTCCACCACCAACGCCCGCCTCACCGTGGAGGTCGTCTCCGGCTCGGGGCGGGTCATTGCCTTCGGCTCGCAGGTGGCGCAGGGCTCGCAGGATCCTTCGACGTTCGAGATGACGTACCGCGATGAGCTACTGGCCGGGTCGGGAGGCGGGCTGACCGAGGTCTCCCACGACGCCACCCTGGCCGGCAACGGAACGCCCGCCTCTCCGCTCGGGCTTGCCAACAACGCGGTCACCACGGCACGCATCAAGGATGGGGAGGTGATGACCGCGGATCTTGCCGACAACGCCGTCACTCAGGCAAAAATCGCGGCAACCGGAGCGAGCGCCGGCAAAGTCCTCGGCACCGACGGCTCGAAGCTCGTGTGGCAGTCGCCGTCCGGGGGCGGTGGTCTGACTCTCCCCTATGCGGGCAGTTCCAACAGCACCACGCAGAACGCTTTCGAGGTCACACTCGACTCCCCCAATCCGAGCGAGAAGGCGGCAATCAGCGCGATCATGACCGGTAGTCACGGGTACGCGATCTCGGCTTCGACGACGACCACGACGGGCGCGGTCGTGGGTATCTTTAGCGAAAGCAAATCCATGTACGGCAACGCTATACAAGGGGAGGCGACGGCGACTGCAGGCAGTGCGTGCGGGGTCGTCGGCTCGAGCCGAAGCCCGGAGGGCGCCGGCGTCGCGGGTGTCAGCAGATCCAACATCGGGGTGCATGGCAAAACATTTGCGGCAGCGGGAAGTGGCGTCGTGGGTGTCAACGACGTCTCGGGTAATGGATCGGGGGTGCTCGGGACCTCGGCCGCTCCCATGGGGCGGGGAACCGTGGGCGAGACGACTGGCACCTATGGAATCGGAGTCCAAGGCTCATCCAGGGCGACCACGGGCGAGGGTATTGGTGTTTTCGGAACCTCGTCCGGAGCTCAGGGAGTCGGCGTCAAGGGTGGAGCCTCCGGCTCACAAGGCATCGGCGTCGTCGGCGGTGGCACTGCCATCGGCGGGCACTTCCAGGGAGGGAGAGGAGTCGTCGCCAAAGGAACCGGGGCAGGCCTGGCGGGTGTCGCCATCGAGGCCGAGAACACGCACTCGAGCGGGGTGGTGCTGTTCGCCCACCAGACCTCCAACGACGCAACCATCGTCGGCGTGAACTCGGGCCCTGGACCGATCCTCAAGCTGTTCTCGGGCCCGGGTGGAGGCACCTTGCGCACGCGCATCGACGCCTCCGGCACGATCCAAGGCGGTAGCTCCGGCGACCTCATCAACCTCAAGGCCGGCAACGCCGACACGGGCGCCACGCGTCTGGTCATCAGCAACGCCGGTGAACCCAGTTTCTACGGTACGGGAGACCTCATGAGGCTGCATGCCGCCAACGCCGGCAACAACCTCCGCATGCTCGTCACCAACGGCGGCAACCTCCTGATCGACGGTAGCTTTACCCCCGGCGGCGTCGACATCGCCGAGGCATTCGAGGTGGAAGGCGAGCTGTCCGAGTACGAGCCCGGCGACGTCTTGGTCATTTCCGAGCACTCGGACGCCCGGGTCGAGAAGAGCAGCTCGCCTGCCTCGATGCGGGTGGCCGGCGTGTACGCCACCATGCCCGGAGTGATCCTGAGCCGCCGCGGGACAGCCGAGGACCTTGGCAGCTCCATCCCGATGGGTGTGCTCGGCGTCATCCCGACCAAGGTGACCGACGAAGGTGGGCCGATCCGGCGGGGCGACCTGCTCGTGACCTCTTCGACCCCGGGCCACGCCATGAAGGCCACTGCCGTGATGATCGAGGGTGTAGCCTTGCTCCCGACGGGAGCCGTGCTCGGCAAGGCACTGCAGCCATTCGAGGGTCCTGGCAGCGGGCTCATCGAGGTGCTCGTCAACGTTCGCTGATCCTCGCGGGCCCGAGCGCGTGCGGTCGCGCCCCGTTCGACCGCAGTTCGGTGCGTGGTCGCGGGGTCGGTGGTAGGTGTCGGAAAAGCAGCCGGAGTCAAGCCCTGGGAGCTGGCCGGAACGCCTCGCCCCGGCGTCGCCTGCGGCCCAGCCCGAGGCGGGGCGGCCAGACCACCTCTCGCCAGCGCGCGGTAGGCTCGCGAGGAGCCGAATGTGGGCGTCGACCCGGTTATCGGCGCCTTGGCGGTGGCCGTGCCGGCGGCTGGGGTGACGTGAGAATGCGACAGTTGACAACGTGACAGTGTGATGCCATATTGTATGGCGTGAGCGAGGAACGGTACTCGATCGGCGAGCTGGCAGAACGGGCCGGGGTGTCGCGGCGCACGGTCCGCTTCTACGTGCAACGCGGGCTGCTGCCGCCGCCGCTCGGGCGCGGGCGCGGCGAGCACTACGACGCCACCCACCTCGCCGCG
>JAAYVZ010000230.1 GCA_012516935.1 Holophagae bacterium | reverse complement strand
GCTCCCTGGCCCCCTGCTCGAATCCCTTGCAGAAAGGAGAAAACCAGGACAACGACGCCCCCAGGCAACGGACACCCCTGGGAGACATGGTGCGGGAATCTGGGTGTCCCCTAACTGCGGGAATCTGGGTGTCCCTTGACACCTCGGCGTCTCGTGACACAACCGTGACATTCGCGCGCCAATCTGTCTGCCGGGAGGCTGGCATGCTCGACCGCAGGCTCTTGCCACGACGTTGCCGCATCTTGTTGACCGGGGTGTTCGGGCCGTTCGGCGTCGACGACGAGTACGGCCGCAAAGAAAACCTCATGGAGCTGTTCCACAACCAAGTCACCAAGGCGCAGGGGGCGGCGTCGTTCCGCTTCCACCACCGCTCGTTCGGCCTCTACTTCCTCGCTGCCAACGTCGACGGCGACGTCACGGTGCTCGACTTCCCCAGCCGCGCCCGCTTCATCCGCGAGCTGCACCGCGGCTACGACGTGGTCGGGATCTCCTTCATCGCGCCGAACTTCGCCAAGGCCAGGGAGATGGCGCGGCTGGCGCGAATCCACGCCCCGCTCGCCCACATCGTGCTCGGCGGCCACGGCGCGGCGATCGAGGGGATCGAGCGGCTGGTGGACTGCGACCACGTCGTCAGGGGCGAGGGGATCCGCGCCTTCAGGAAGTTCCTCCGCCAGGACCCGGACGCCCCCATCGTCCACCCCGTGCTGCCCTCGTCCGAACGCGAGAGCATTTTCGGCGTGCCGCTGCTCGGGAAGTGCGCGAGCCTGCTGGTACCCGGCGTGGGGTGCGTCAACGGCTGCCGGTTCTGCTGCACCTCCCACTTTTTCGGCCGTCGCTACACGCCGTACCTGGCGACCGGGCGCGAGCTGTTCGAGACCGCCTGCCGGATCGCCGACGCCCGCGGCACCGACGACTTCTTCGTCATGGACGAGAACTTCCTCAAGGACCGCACCCGCGCTTTCGAGCTGCTGGCGCTGATGGAGCGCCACCGCCGGTATTTCGGCTTCCAGATCTTCTCCTCGGCGGAAGCGATCACCGCGTTCGGCCTCGACAACCTGGTGCGGCTGGGGGTGAGCTTCGTATGGATCGGCGTCGAGTCCTCGACCCGCCAGGGCAACTACCCCAAGAACGAGGGGATCGACGCCCGCACGCTGGTGCAGTCGCTGCGCGATCGCGGGATCTCCGTGCTCGCCTCGGGGATCCTCTGCGACGAGCACCACACCCCCGAGAGCATCCAGGCCGAGATCGATTTCATGATCGGGCTCGAGGCCGACATGGTGCAGTTCATGCTCCTGACCCCGCTACCGGTGACCACGCTCTACCGCGACCTCGAACGCCGCGGCCTGCTCCGCGACGACCTGCCATGGGAGGAGTGGCACGGCCAAAAGGAGCTGTCGTGGCACCACCCCGTGTTGGCCGGCGACGCCCCGCAGCGTTGGTTGGACCACGCCTTCCGACGTGAGCACGAGGCCAACTCGAGCTCTGTCCTCCGCGTAATCGACACCGCGCTGTGCGGCTTTCGCCGCCTCGCCGCCACCCGCGGCCGCGATGCCTGCCTCGAGCACCGCCTGCAGAGCCTCGCCCGTCGGGTGCGTGACTGGTCGCCAGTCCTCGCCGAGCTCGAGGTCCACGGCGTCAACGCGCTCGAGCGCACCCGCGCTCGCGCCCTCGCCCGGGCGGTGGCGGATGCGATCGGCCGGCCGGGCATACGCGGGCATGCTCTGCGCGCCGCAGTACGGGCCTGCGCCACCGCCTGGCGGGCGCGAGTGCATCTGGTCGGGGACGCGATACAACCGCGTACGATCGTGACTCGCTTCCCGGCCGACCGCACCGGTCGTTGCCCGATCGAAGCGGTCCCCACCCGCACCCAAACCCCGGCGCCCATGCCGATCGCCCACGCGGCGGCTGCGAGCCTCACCCCACCATGACCTTGTCCCCCACCCGATCCGGGCCGATACTCGCGCCATGGCCGTCCGTGGGCTGAGCTTGACCGGCGCCATCGTCGCCGTCTCCGTGGGCGTGCTGCTCCCGGTCGTGCTGTCGACATCGGTCGGGATCATCGCCATCGCCACGGAGAAGAGCACCAAAGAGCTCGTCATGGGCGTGCTCATCGTGTCCTTCACCTGCGCCGCGATCGGCGGCGCGGTGGTCTCCGTGGTGCTGCTCGGCCGCAAAGCGCGGCTCGCCCGGTTGCAGTCGGACCTGCTCGCCAACGTCTCCCACGAGCTGCGGACCCCGCTCGCCGCCATCCGCATGTACGCCCAGACGCTCGAGTCCGGGCTACTCGCATCCGACCCCGAGCACACCCGGCAGAGCTTGGCGACGATCGTGCGCGAGAGCGAGCGGCTGGAGGCGACGATCGAGCGCGTGCTCAACTGGCGTGCACTGGCCCGCGACCGTGCCGTGGTGGAGCTGCAACCGGGATCGCTGCGGGGCGCCGTCACCGACGCCGTCGAGCGCTTCGGCCGCATGGTCGCTCCCGGCGAGGTCGGGCTCGTCGTCGAGATCGGAACCGACGCTCCCGTAGACCACGACCGCGAGGCGATTGCGCGGGTGCTCCTGAACTTGCTGGTCAACGCCCACAAGTACACCTACGAGGACAAGCAGGTCGGCGTGACGGTGCAAGACGACGGCCGATCGGTGGCGATCGCGGTGCGCGATAACGGCATCGGCATTCCGCGCTCCGAGCTCGACCGCATCTTCCTGCCGTTCCACCGCGTCGAGGCCGACGGCGCGTCGCGTGCCGCGGGCGCCGGGCTCGGGCTCGCCATCGTCCGTCACCTGGTGCGGGCGCATGGCGGCGAGGTGGAAGTCGAAAGCCGACCGGGCGAGGGCAGCACCTTCACCGTGCGCTTGCCGCTCAGCGAACGGGAGCCGGCGTGAGCGGAGCTGGGGAGACGATCCTCGTCGTCGAGGACGACCGCGCCCTGCGCGAGGGGTTGGCCATGAACTTCCGTCTCCGGGGCTTTCGCGTCGTCACCGCCGCCGACGGTGCGGCGGGGCTCGCCGCTGCGTTCGACGAGCATCCCGATCTGGTGGTGCTAGACCTCATGCTGCCGACCTTCGACGGCCTCGAGATCCTCGCTGCGCTGCGCGAGCGCGAGGTCGACGTCCCGGTGCTCATCCTCTCGGCGCGTGACCGCCTCGACGACAAGGTGCGCGGCCTCTCCCAGGGCGCCGACGACTACCTCGCGAAACCGTTCGAGCTACCCGAGCTGGTCGCCCGCGTCGAGGTGCTGCTGCGCCGGCGGCGTACCGCCCGGCGTCGGGGAGGCACGGTAGCGTTCGGTGACGTCGTGATGGACCCGGGTGCTCGTCGCATCACCGTCTCCGGGAGCCACATCTCCCTTTCCGCAAAAGAGTTCGATCTGCTCCACTTGCTCGTCACCTCGCCCGGGCGGGTGCACACCCGGGAGGCGATTCTGGAGCGGGTGTGGGGGTTCAGCTTCGAGGGCACGGTTCGCACCGTCGACAACTTCATCCGCACCCTCCGCCAAAAGGTCGAGCGCGACCCGTCCCACCCGCGCCACATCATCACCGTCCGCACCATCGGCTACCGCTTCGAACCGTGACAGCGCCCGCGTGGCGTCCGCCCGCGGCCCCGCCGCCGCGCACCAGACTCGCGACCGCATCCCGGTCCGGGGGGATCAGTTTCTGGAACCGGATGACGGGCTCGATTCCTTTGGCCAGCGCACCATGACCACGGTGTGCAGTCCGCCGCGCAGACGGTAGTCGAGCTCCACGCTCATCCGGCGGGGCCGACAGGCAGCGACGAGGTCCTCGAGGAGGCGGTTGGCGGCGTGCTCTTGATAGATGCCGACGTTCCGGAACGAGGTGAGATAGTACTTCAGCGACTTGAGCTCGAGGCAGTCACGGTCGGGCACGTAACGCACCCGCAGCGTCCCGAAATCGGGCAACCCCGAGAACGGGCATACGCAGCTCCACTCGTCGGTTGCCACCTCGACCTCGATCTCCCGCTCGGGGTACTCGTAGGGAAAGGTCTCGAGCACCTCGGAAGTGACTTTTTCCGGCCCCTCGAACGCGAATGTCCGCCCCTCTGCCTGCACCATCGCGAGCCTCCCCGTGGACGCGGCGAGCCGGCTTGGGCCCGATGCGCCTTTCGACCGATCCGCGGTTCATGGTATCCCACCCCAGCATGGTGGTCGCCCCACCCGCGCTCGGCGCGTTGACACTCGCATTTAGCGTAAAGTAGGATGTTCTGTCGAGTTATGGGGCGAGCATGAGTGACTCGCAGATCACGCCGCATCCGATCTGGGCGCAACGCCTGGCGGCGATCGCCGAACGCCTGGAGAAATCCGGGGTCACTGGCGTGGCGGCCGAGCTACTCGACGTGGCAGCCAGCATCACGTCGCGCGGTGAGGAGTTCCGCCGCCGCGCCGACGAGCTGCGCCGCCGCGGCGACCAGGGCAGCGACCCCGAGCGCGAGCACAAGCGCCACAATCTGGAGGCCTCGCACGCCGTTGGCATGGCGCGGTTGTTCGAGGCCCGCGGCGAGCTGCAGCGGGCGCTGGAGATGCTCGACCTCGCCAAGCTACGGGCGCCGTTCCACTACCTCGCGTACGCGAGCGCCGGTTATCTCCACCTCCGGCGCCGCGACCTGCGGGCTGCGGTCGAGGAGTTCGTGCAGGCCCGCCGGCTCAACCCACTGGATCGCAAGCTGGCCATCGAAGCGGCCCGCATCGCTCTCGAGCTCGAGGACTTTCAGGAAGCCCTCAAGCACGCGCTGGATGCGCAGCTCCTCTCCCATGGCGTCGGCGACAGCGAGGATCTGGCCGCCCGGCGGCGGGTGCAGACCCTCACCGCCCTTTGTCGGATCTCACCCCGCGACCTCGCCGAGCTCGGAGACCAGCGGGCAAGCGGGCTTCAGCGGGCTTCGGACCAGGTCGCGCTCACGCGCGCCCGGCTGTTTTCGGGCCTCCCTCCGAGCGATCAGAAGGTCCGCAAGGAAAGCCCGAAGGCGCAGCGCGACGAGCTCCTGCGCGTCACCCTCGATTTGCGGCGTTTCCGGGCCTTTCGCCACTTCTCGGACTCCCAGCTCTTCCAGCTCGGGCAGGTCGGGCGGAGCGAGACCTACCGTCATGCCCAGGTCATCATGCGCGAGGACTACGAGGAGCGTGACGTCTTCGTGATCCTCTCCGGCAGGGTCCAGGTGTGCAGACGCTCACCCATCGGCACCCAAACGCTGGCCACGCTCGGGGTGGGGGACGTTTTCGGCGACGTCTCGTACCTCGACGGCCGGCCCCGCTCGTCGACTATCCTGGGCCTCGACCAGGGCACGGTCCTCCGCTTCCCGGCCCACGATCTCGAGCGGCTCACGGCCACCAACCGCGAGCTCGGGGTCGCCCTGCTCTGGACGTTCTGGCACTCACTGGCAGCCAAGACACGGGCCGCGAACCTCTCGATGACCCAGATCATCTCGCCCGGCACCGCCCCTCAACGCGTAGCGGCCGGCCAGCCCGGGGAGCGCGTACACATCGACGAGGCCGCCAAGATCGAGGTGCTGCAGGAGCAGGGCCTGTCGGCCTCGGAGCTGCGCTTGCTGGCCTCGTACTCGAGCGAAGAGCGCTTCGCCCCCGAAGCGCTGATCTTCGGCGAGGGCGAGCGCGGCGACAAGCTCTACATCGTCGTCGAGGGCGGGGTACGGATCTCGCGTCGGCTCCCCGGCATGGGCGAGGAGGCGCTCGCCATTCTCAAACGGGGCGAGGTGTTCGGCGAGATGGCCCTGATCGACGATCTCCCCCGCTCCGCTGACGCCCGCTCGCACCTCCAGGGCTGTACCGTGTTCACCGTCGACCGGCAAAGGCTCGAGGAGATCCTCGACATGGACCCCGACGCCGCCCACCAGTTCCTCACCCTACTCTGCCAGCTCCTGTGCCGCCGTCTACGCGCCATGAACGACCGTCTCGTCGCCTGGCGCCTCATGGTCGGGCACGAGTAGCTCCACCCTCGCAGTCGCTGGTCTCGACCGGTCGGTGGCCGGTCCTGGGGTACGCCGCTCCTGCTGGCCGCCGCCTGCCCTCCGTGACCGCTGCTCAGACGACGGGCGCCCCGGAAGGCGCCCGTCGTTTCTCGCTCTGCCGCGCGCAAAGCGCTGCGGTGCCGTCAGAAGCCGACCTGGATCAGGACGTAGACCTTGGCCGCACGGTTCAGAACCTCCCCCGGGATACTCACCGGCAGCCGCTGCGTGAACGCCCGGTTGGCCTTGACCTTGAAGGCCTCGAGCTGGAGCCGACCGTCCACCAGGCCTTTCGAGCTAGCGTCCTCGAGCAGCAGCACGGTGGAGAGCTGCACCTTGCCGTTGGTGAGGTTGTTGCCGACAAGCTCCACCTCGCAGCGGACGGGCTTGCCGGCCTCCACGGCCTGGCTGGGCATCAACGTCAGCGTGTCCAGCCGCACGCCCTGGACATCCACCTTGAGCGGAATCACCCGACCAATCGAGAAGTCGTACTCGTTCTGGAAGGGATTCTCCGACGGCGCGTATGCCGCGTCCTGAGCCGTTGCCACCAAGGCGAGGAACGTGAGAGCGATCAATCCCATCGCACATCGCATGCCCACCCCCGGGAGGCCCTTACCAGTGCCGGTCGTGCCTCACTTCACAATGTTACCAGTAGACAGCCTGGAGCCGTCGACGATCGTGCACTCCGAGTACTTGGGCCCCTTCACGGCGGTCACTCGAATACGGCCGATCTTCTTCTCGTCCTGACCCAGAAGCTCGCCGGAATCGGGGTCTTTGATCGCCTCGCCCAGCTCGTACACGGCAAACGTATCGCCGACGTTGATGCCGTTGGCCGAACCGAGGTTGATCCACACCGTGTTCCCCTCGACCTTGGCGATCTTGCCGCTTTTCACCTCACTGGCTGGCACCGGTCCGCCGCTCGTTGCGAGGTCCAGACCCTTGATCTTCCCGGCCAGCTCCACGACCACGGGTCGCAGCACCTTGTCGAACATCCGCTCGTCGTCGACCCCACCACCGGTGCCGAGAACGAAAACCTTGACGTTGCTCTCTTCCTTCGACCCGGATTCGGCCCAGACGATCTCACCGGTGGTGGTGTTCACCATGCGGCAGTCGAGCGCCGCCACGAACTTCTTCTTCGATACGTCGACCCCGAAACCCCAGCCGACCTTTGCCTTGTTCTCCTGCTCCCCAAACTCGGTCACGTTCCCGAACAGGAAGTACTCGACACCCAGCAGCTTGCCGGCCTTGACCGCAGTCGAGGGGTCGATGTCGCCGCCCAGCGACAGGTTCTTCTCACGCATCAGGGCATCCAGCCGCTCCCGGTCGATGACCGTGAACTTGCCCGACTTGACGAGCTCGGTGATGAACATGTCCTGGGCTGCGCCACCTGACCCCCACCAGCGCGAGTTGAGCGCCTTGTGCCCGAACTCCAGGACAGCGATACGCGGCTTCGCCGCAAAGACCGATGTGGCGACCAGTGCCAGCGCCACCGTGACGACAATGATTCTCCTAGCCATCAAACACCTCCCATCAGTGATAGCCCATCGTGATTGTACAACGCCG
>JAAYVZ010000229.1 GCA_012516935.1 Holophagae bacterium | reverse complement strand
CGGGGGAGAGGGCAGGGTGAGGGGGTAACACTACACGCTGGCGCGGCACGGCAGGTCGAGGCCAATACCTCTGGCTCCTCACCCGGCTCGCTGCGCTCGCCCCCCTCTCCCCGCTGGCGCGGGGCGAGGGGATCCTTCCCCCGTGCGAGCGGCGCATTTCTATCCCTCGCCCCCGCGGTAGCGGGGGCGAGGGGCAGGGGTGAGGGGGTCTTGTCCGCTCACTACCCGTGCGGTACTTTCCCGATTGGGGCAGCTCGGAGGTCCAATCCGTGACCGAAGCAATTCAACCTGGCGGCCTTTTGCTCGTCAACCCGGAGGTCGTGGTCCGCGAGGAGGATGTCGACGGCGCGCTGCTGTTCAACCCCGACACCAACCGCATCCGCGTCCTCAACGCGACCGGCGTGTTCGTCTGGCACCTCTGCGACGGGACGCGCGACCTGGCGGCGCTCGTCGAGGCGGTGAAGGAGGGGTTCGAGGGCGCTCCCGACGACGAGGTCGAGCAGCATGTCCGGCAGTTCGTCGAGGAGATGGTGGGCACCGGCTTTGTCGGCACGCTCGTGGCGCCGAAAGGCGAGGCGCGATGAGCGGGGCCCCGGGCGCGACCCACGTGGCCAACGAGAGCCCCAACGCGCCGCACCGCACCGACAAGCCCACGGCGCACCGCGTCTTCCGGGTCCGCGACGACGTGGCCGTGGAAGGTTTTGACGACGGCGGCCTGGTGCTGCGGCTGTCCGACCGCCAGTTCGTCGAGCTCGACCCCGTCGCGCTGTTCATCATCGAGCGAACCAACGGTGCCCATCCGGTCGGTGAGATCGCCAAGCTGCTGCGCTCGCAGTTCGAGGGTGCGGACGGCGACGTCGAGGCCGACGTGATCGAGCTCTACCAATCGCTGGTCGGCTCGCGGGTGGTCGACGAGGTGGTGGGCGATGGCGACTGAGCGCGCCCCGTTGCCGCCGGGCGTGCCGCCGCTGCGCACGCTGTACGTCTACCTCACGGGCGGCTGCAACCTGGCGTGCCGGCACTGCTGGCTCACGCCCTCGTTCCACCCCGACGGCGGCACCGGCGGGCACCTGTCGGTCGAGCTGTTCGAGCGCGCCCTCGACGAGGCTATCCCCCTCGGCCTGCAGGGCGTCAAGCTCACGGGCGGCGAGCCGTTCCTGCACCCGGATACTCTGCGGCTCGTCGACATCCTCAAGGACCGCAAGGTCAGCCTCACGATCGAGACCAACGGCACGCTGGTGACGCCGGAGCTGGCGCAGGCGCTGCGCGAGCGCAGCACGCTCAACTTCATCTCCGTGAGCATCGACGGCTCCCGTGCGGAGATCCACGACCCGTTCCGCGGCGTGGTTGGCAGCTTCGAGCGCGCGGTGGACGGCGCCCGGGCGCTGGTGGCGGCTGGGTACCGCCCGCAGGTCATCATGAGCCTGCACACCGGCAACGTCGATGACATCGAGCCGCTCGTACGGATGGCCGAGGGTCTCGGGGCCGGCTCGGTCAAGTTCAACCTGGTGCAGCCGTGCGGCCGTGGCGAGCAGCTCACCGACGCCGGGCAGGTGCTGTCGATCGAGCGGCTGATCGAGCTCGGCCGCTGGGTCGAGCGCGAGCTGCAGCCGCGCTGCTCGGTCAGCCTGCACTACTCGTGGCCGATGGCGTTTTACTCGCTCAAGCGCCTGGCGAATGACAACCTGGGTGTGTGCGGAATCTACACGATCCTCGGGGTGCTTCCCGCCGGGCAGCTCGCGATGTGCGGCATCGGCGAGGTGATCCCCGAGCTGTGCTACGGCCAGCTCGGCGTCGACAACCTCGCCGACGTCTGGGCGAGCCACCCGATGTTGGTGGATCTCCGGAAGACCGTTCCTGGCCGTCTCGAAGGGATCTGTGCGCGCTGCCTAGTGCGGGGAAGCTGCCTTGGGAACTGCCTGGCGAACAACTACCATCACGCGAGGAGCCTGAGCGCACCGTTCTGGTTCTGCGCGCAGGCAGAGGCTGCGGGGCTTTTCCCGCCGTCTCGGCTGGTGCCTCCTCCGGCATCGCAAGGGGTTGACAACTTGCAACCGGGTCGTTCCGGTAGTAGTCTCACGAGTAGGAATTGTGAGGCGGAGCCTTTGTCGGCTAGCCTGAGTTCAAGGTGCGTGGGGAGGCGAAAGTGAAGCCACGATATTCAAAGCCCATGGCTCGTGACCTTCAAGGTCTCCGGGAGATGCTGGCTTCAGGACAGTGGGATGGTCCGCCGATCCCCGGTGCTCCCGACGGCAGTCTGGCCGACGACCTGAATACCTGCCCGCAGGGCTTTTCGGTCGCCTCCAACTGCAGTCGCGGTAGTGCTCACTATGGCAGCTGGTGCGATGTTGGGGGCGGTGACAAGATACCGAACTGTTCCATAGGATCTCAGGCGACTGTGAGCTGCAACATGGGCTTCTCAGCGGCGGGCTAGCCAGGGTGTCGAAGAACGCCGGATGAAGTCTGGTCGCCGGTGGTTCTTGGGTCGGGCTAGACTATTGTCCTCTGCAGGGGTACTTCTTCTAGGCTACCCAAACCTCGTGGGAGGTTGTTGGTGCGCCGCATGGTCCTGGACAGCAGGAGAATGCCCTCACAGACGCGGGGTGACTGGGGTGGCCCTGTTCCACATCAATCGTTGCCACCATCGGACCGGTTGGGATTCTGGTGTCTTCCCAGGCTAGGTCACAACGGTACGCAGCAGCACTGCTGACGACAAATGCAATTCGGAACCCTATCGCTCGTGCTCGCAGGGGATCCGCACTCGCGTGCATTGGCGCATTCCTTCCTTGCAGATTTCGATGTTGGATCCCCTTGCGAGGTTGAGGGCGAGTGGACGCTCGCGATCATTCGTGGGAGGAGCCGGGACGAGGTGGCGGATCCAACAGGGCTTGAGGCAGAACAGGAAGCGATCCTTCTCGGGACGGTGGAAAGCTGGATAATGTTCAGCAGGGTCGCGAGTTTTGGGCAGCTCGCCCGCAGGTTTGAAGCCCTCCCGTGGCCGGTCCCCCCAGATGCAGTCTTTCCGGGGTTGCTCCTGCTGCGCTACGATCGCCGCAGGCGGACTGTCTTCCACTGGATTGTTGGCCACGAAGACGACGTTTCCTTTCTTTCAACGCTCTCTCTGGTGGTCCGCTTCTTGGTCATGCTTTGGCACCTTGAGAGGAAAGCGCTGACGCTCCACTGCTCTGCTGTGGAGTGGGGAGGCGGGGCGGTCGCCCTGCTGGCAAGAAGCGGAGGCGGCAAGAGCACGTTCGCTCGGCTGGGTGCTGACGCTGGGTTGAGAGTATTGGCCGACGATCAAGCAATAGTGCAGTTGCGTCGTCAAAACCTTATCGAGATCTTCGGCATTTCGAATCTGGCGGCTCGTGAGGGGAGGAAGTGGCCCAGGGCGAGGCTTGACGCAGTGGTGGTACTTCGGAAGGCTCAACCTAGCAGTGTTCACCCGTTGGGCAGGCTGGCCGTAGTGCAGGCGCTACTTAACAGCCATGCCGAAGCAGGGCCCCTAGATCAGTTGCCGCTCTCGATGAGGGTGCGGGGGTTGGACACAGCCCGTAGCATTGCTGGTCTTGTCAGAGGGTTCGAGTTGCGCTTTTCGCCCGATCGCGAGGCCGTTGAACTCCTGACAAGAGCCGTTGGCATGTCAGTGGAAGGACTATAGAAATCCAATCGACCAGATGAACCACATGAATGATGAATGAGTGGTACTTGAACGATACCAGGTAGCACATATCGTGCATTGTGATTGGTAGTCGCAGAATATAAATAGATAAGAGCGTTTGGACATAGCTAATATTGCGATGTGATGCGACAAAGGCGTTTTCGGTTTTACAGCTCACGGCGCCTCCACGTCCGGTGGTATCGACGTTCGTGGTTCGGTACCGAGGTCAAGGTGGCAAACGTCAGGCAGAAACAGCGCTTCCGACAGCGTGATGGCGGAGATCGCCAGCCGCCCGCCGAGCTCGGCGCGCTCGATTGGCGATCGGCAGCTGGCGGCGGCGAGATGCTCGTGTCCCGTCAGCCACCAAAGCCAGATGTTAGTGTCCAGAAGCAGCCCGCCACTGCGCTGGGCGGTCGTCGGCATCTCCGGCCTCCTCGACCGGCTCCGCAAGGTCGTCCAGGATCCGCGTGCGGCCGCGCATGCAGCCAAACGACGTCCCCAAAGCGGGCAGGTCGGCCGCGACCGGCTTTTCCACCGGCTTTCCTCGCTTCGTGACGACGATCCCCTCCCCGCTGCCGGCCACCGTGTCCATGAGCTCGCTCCAGGTGGCTACGAAGGTGGTAGTTGGAACCCGCATACCGCACCTCCGGCGGTCATCTGACCAGATGGCCAGTGCCGCTTTGTGGCCCTGAATCGACACGACAGGCGCACACGCTCGTGACCGACACACCCCACGACTCTGGCTTCGACCTCCAGGCGCTCGAGCCCGAGAGGGGAGAACGCCTGTACCGCGGGCGGAGCATGCGGGGAACGTTCCGGCCGGGAGACGGGCTCGTCATCGCCGCGGTTGGCGTGGCGGCGGTGCGGTGCGGCGACGTGGTGGTGTTCGCGAGCCAGAACGGGGTGGCGGAGAGCCAAGACGTGGTCCACCGGGTGGTGCGCGTGGTAGCCGAGGGGCTGATCACGCGGGGTGACGGCAACCACTTCGTGGACCCTGAGCCGGTGACGGCGGCGAACCTCGTGGGCGTGGTTACGCACGCGCGGCGGGGCCGGCGATTGCTCGCAGTGGCCGGCGGAGCACGGGGGACGTGGCGGGCGCGGATCCAGCGCTTACGTGCGCTGGCGCGGCGCGTCCTCGGGAGGGTTGCACGCCGGCCATACCACGCGCTGCGGGTGTCGGGGCTGGTGCGGCGCGTGTGGCGCCCGAAGATCCGCGTGCTGGTGGTGCGGTACGAGCACGGGCCGGTGGCGAAGGTGCTGGTGGGCAGGCGATCCGTGGCGGCGATGAGCCTGGCGACGGGACGGTTCGTCTGCCGCAAGCCGTACGACCTCGTGCTGCGGCGGGAGGACCTCGAGCGCCTCCTGCCGTAGCGGCTGCTGGTCAGCGTTACCTTGACGGCAAAGCCTCTGTGTGATGGCCGCCTACGGGCGGCCATTCGTGTCTTTGGCCGTGTATTCACCAACAACGTGCAGGCGCAGTGGTGGCACGTAGGGTATGGGGGTGTCGGCCCCCACTTGGCAGAGTGGAGGGTCGGGGCCAGTACCTTTGGCCCCTCACCCGGCTCGCAGGTCGATACATTTCCGCGCTTGCTCCCTCGCCCCCGCGAGAGCGGGGGAGAGGCGGGTTTCATCCCTCGCCCCCGCGAGAGCGGGGGAGAGGCG
>JAAYVZ010000228.1 GCA_012516935.1 Holophagae bacterium | reverse complement strand
GGGCTACAACCCTCGTCCTCGCGCCACCATCGACGCCGTCGCCTGGGCCACCGGCTTGACCACGATCTCGTCGACGTTGACGTGCGCCGGGCGGGTCACCGCCCACACCACGCAGTCGGCGATGTCGGCGGCCGTCAGCGGTGTGAGCCCCTCGTAGGTCTTTTTCGCGCGCTCGACGTCACCGAAAAAGCGTACACGGGAGAACTCGGTTTCGACCAGCCCCGGTGCCACGTCGGTGACGCGCACCGGGGTGCCGTTGAGCTCCATCCGCAGCGTCTGGGTGACGGCGCGGGCGGCGTGCTTGGCAGCCGTGTAGCCGGCGCCGTTCGGGTACACCTCGCGCCCGGCGATCGAGGTGACGTTGACGATGTGCCCGCGCCCGGCCAGCAGGCGCGGCAGCAGTGCCCGCGTCACCCGCATCAACCCGAGGACGTTGGTCTCGATCATCGTCAGCCAATCGATGTCGCGAGCCTGAGCCACGGGCTCGAGGCCGAGCGCCCCGCCGGCGTTGTTGACGAGCACCGCCAGCTCGGCCGGCACGGCGGCGCAGAACGTCTCGACCGAGGCGGCGTCCGCAACGTCGAGACGCATCGCCTGCCCGCCGATCTCGGCCGCCAGCGCCTCGAGCCGCTCCATCCGCCGCGCTCCCACCATGACCTCGAACCCCACTTTGGCCAACGCCCGTGCCGTGGCCTCGCCGATCCCGCTCGACGCTCCCGTCACCACCGCCCATCTGCCGTTGGACATACGACCCTCCAGTTCGTCCACAAGCCTACTCGCGCTGCGGCCCGGCGCAACCCCCCGCCACCCGGGCCAATGTGGCACGGCCGCCAAGTCGGATGAAGGCGCCAGTCGGCACAGCGCTTGCTCCGGGAGCGGTCGTGAACCTCCTCCTTCCTTTCCTGGCGGCGGTGGTGGCGGCGACGCCGCCACCGGCTGTTCCTCGTCCGACACCCGAGCCGCGGGCGACCCGGGTCGTGGTGCTCAAACAGGCTCGGCTGCTCCACCTGCTGGCCGGCAACCGGGTCATCCGCACGTACGAGATTGCGCTCGGGCGCGAGCCGCTCGGGCCGAAGGAGAGGCACGGCGACGGGCGCACCCCGGAAGGCACGTACGTCCTCGACTGGCGCAACGCGAGAAGTGCGTTCTACCGCTCGATCCACATCTCGTACCCCAACGAGGAGGACCGCGAGCACGCACGCCGGCTTGGGGTGAACCCCGGAGGAGACATCGTGCTGCACGGCCTGCCCAACGGCTGGGGGTGGCTCGGCGCCTCCCACCGCCTGCGCGACTGGACGCTCGGCTGCATCGCGGTCACCAACGAGGAGATGGACGAGATCTGGCGGCTCGTGCCCGACGGCACGCCGATCGTCATCAACCCGTAGCCCGAACGACCAGTGGCTGGTGGCTGGTTCTTCCCCACCGCCCCACCCGTTGCGACCGCCACGCCGTCTCCCCCGCCCTGTCCCACCACCCACCCCGGCGCGGCCCGGAGCTCCGCGCCCGCCATCGTGTCCGTGGCCCTGCCGAGCGCATCTGCTCGCCCCACGAGGTGGGGAGAGGGTGGCGAGCGCAGCGAGCCGGGGGAGGGGCCAGAAGGGGGCGCGGACATCCCCGACCGCGCCGGCTGGTCGCGGGAACCAGCAACCATCAACCACCAACTCCAGGCTGGCCTCAGAACAGCAACTGCCAGCCGATGAGGAAGATCGGCAGGTCGGCGAGGACGTGCGCGAGCCACGGCACCCACACCGAGCGGTAGCGCAGGTAAAGCCACGACCAGGCGGCGCCGGCCCCGAAAACGGCCGCGGAGCCGGCCAGCACGAGCGGCCAGTGTGCCTGGGCGGCGAGCGCCAGGGTGTGGTGGGCGGTGAAGCACGCCGCTGAAGCCAACACCGCCAGCGTCGATGCCCCGGGACGGTCGCCCAAAAGCCGCTCCCACTGGCGGACGACGAACCACCGCCAGACGACCTCCTCGGCGAGCGAGTTGAGCAGCACCCAGTACGCGGACCCGGCCCCGTAGGCGAGCGGCGTCCCGATGCCGCTGCGCTCGGCCATGGCGCGCACGAGCGCGGGATCGAGCCAGGTCCGGCCCAGCGCAAGGTAGGCAGCGGTGATTCCCGCGGCCATGCCGACGCCCACGAGCAGACGCATCCCCAGCCCGCCGCGGCGCAGTGGCGACCAGCTCCAGCTCCCCTTCTCGACGCGCAGCCACCAGAAGGCTGGGAACATCACCAACCAGAGCTTGCCGAAGGCGAAGAGTGCCTGCCCGATCGGCCCTGGCACGAGCCAGTGCGCCGCTGCCACGGCGAGCGAGGGCACCGGCACCAGGAGTGCCAGTGCCGGTGCAGCTGCTCGCGTTTCGTCTCGGGCCACGAAGTAGATCATAGAGGCACTTCTGATCCGCAGGCAGGTGGTGTAGCCTGCCCGGCAGTCGGGAGGGTTGGACCGATGGCAAAGAAGCTCGTCGTGATGGCCGCGCTCGCAACCACGCTGGGAATCGCGGGCGCGAGCGCCCAGGAGATCACGGTCGCCGGCACGGCACAGCCGCGACTCACGGTGTTCGAGGGGTTCTTCAACCCCGGCTGCCCCGTGTGCGGAAAGGCTGCGGCAGCGGTCGAGCAGCTCGTCACCCAGTATCCGGCCAGCACGGTCCTGTTCCTGGAAGACGATCTGTACAACCCCAAAGGAGACCGCAAGTCGCGCTACCTAGCGGTGGGCTCGGGATGGTACTTCCCGTTCATCATGGTCAACAGCGGCCACCAGCACGTCGAGGGCGCCCCAAACGGCAGTAGCACCGACTTCGTGGCGCTGTACAAAGGAATGGTCGACGCCGAGAAGGCGCGGCCGGCGCTGGTCGAGGTCGCCGCCTGGTACCGACGGATCGGGGACACGATCAAGATCTACGCCGACGTCGTCAACACGACCTCGGTGTCGCTCTCGCCGTCGGCGTTTCCGACTTGGGTGCACGGCATCGTCTGGGAGGAGGCCAAGGTGGCGGAGACCAACCGCTACGTGCGCGCCGCCATGGTCACCCCGGTCCCAGGGCTTGCGCCGGGCGCGCGCGGTGGCTACACGCTGGAGAGCCCGGCGCTGTCGCCGGCGAGCTGGGACAAGGTCTTCGCCCTCGCCGTCGTCGACTACAAGCCCGGCGGGTTGACCGGCTCGACCTACGACATGTTGCAGGCCGCGCACGCACAGCCAGCAGCGTTCACGCCGAGCGCCACGCAGCTTGGCTTCACCTTTCCGACCAGCACGCCGACCGCGCAGATTCGCTTTGCCGGCCCCTACGTGCTGCAGTGGACCGCCACCTCCGACCGCCCGTGGCTGACCGTCTCACCGGCCAGCGGCCCGCTCGCCACGCCGGCGGTAGTCACGGTCGACGAGCTCGCCCTCCAGGTCGGCGAGAACACCGGCACCCTCACGTTCGCGGCCACCTCTCCCGACGGCATGAGCTTCACCGCCACGGTGCAGGTCTCAGCCACCCAGACCGCGCCGCCGCGCGTGCAGGAGCTGCCGGGCGTCGCCTCGGCACCGGGCTCCAACCAGACGGTGTGGCGCTCCTCGGCAACGCTGTACAACCCCATGACCACGCCGGTGTCGGTCAAGCTCGAGATCGTGCCGCGCGACAGCGCCACTGTCGCCGCGTCCAAACAGATCACCCTGGCCGCCAGCGAGCTCAAGGTGATCTCCAACCTCTACCAGGAGCTGTCAGCCCCCTCGGGAGCCGGCAACCTGCGCGTGACCGGCGACGCTCTCGCCTGGGTGCGAACCTTCAACCAAGGCGAGAAGGGCACCTTCGGTCAGGACCTGGCGGGCAGCGGCGAGGTGGTCTTCCAAGCCGACGAGCGCGTGCACTTCCCGATCGCCACCGCCACCAACCTGGAGACCCAGTTCCGCTCCAACTTGTTGCTGCTCAACCTCGAGAGCACCCCGATCGACGTGACGCTGCAATCGGGCAACGCGACCAAGGTCATCAGCCTCCCGGGTCGGACGTACCGGCAGCTCGACCAGGTGGGCAAGCAGCAGCTCGGCCTGCCGGCTGGCACCTCCATGCTCACGGTGCACGCGACCGGCACGTGGGTGGGGTACGTGTCGACCGTGGACCCGATCACCGGCGACCCGACGACGGTGCGCGGGCAGAAGGTACCGGCGCCATGAGGACCCTGATCTCCCTCGCGCTTGCGCTGGCGGCGGCGGGAGGAGCCGCCCAGACCCCGCCGACGCTCGCCAAGGTACGGTCCGAGATGGGAATTGCCTCGAAGCACGACGTGCGGGGGCAACGCGACGCCGTCGGCTTCGCCTCGACAGCCGAGCAGATGGCGACCGCCTGGAACGCCTCGGGCCCGCTCCTGCCCGAGGAACGACTCGGCGCGGCGCCACCGCCGGGGGTCGTCGCCGTCGTCTGTCCCCACGACGACTACCTGTACGCCGGGCGCATCTACAAGGCGATCGTGCCGCTGGTCACCGCCCGTACCGTCGTGCTCGTCGGGGTGTTCCACGGCTGGAAGCGGTTCGGCGCCCGCGACGTGCTGGTGCTCGACGGTTACCGGGCGTGGCGCACCCCGGACGGGGAGCTTGCGGTGTCACCGCTGCGCGACGAGCTGCGCGCGGCGCTGCCCGCGGGCACAGCGATCGTCTCCGCTGCCATGCACGACGGCGAGCACTCGCTCGAGGCGCTCGCCTACTGGCTCCACCACAGCCGGCCAGAGCGCGAGATCGTGCCGGTATTGGTGGCTACCTCCTCGTTCGAGCGGCTACAGACGCTCGCTGGCCAGCTCGGTGCGGCGCTCGTGCCAGCGCTGCAGCGGCGCGGGTGGCAGCTCGGGCGCGACGTGGCGGTCGTCATCTCCTCCGACGCCGTGCACTACGGGCCCGACTTCGGACAGGTCCAGTTCGGCGACGGCGGCGTCGAGGCCTACGAGAAGGCCACGGGGCGCGACCGGGCGCTGTTGACCGGGCCGCTCGCTGGCCCGGTGACGGTCGAGAAGCTGCGGCAGGCGTACGAGACCTGGGTGGACCCCGCCGACCCCGGCACCTACCGGGTGTCGTGGTGCGGACGGTTCTCGATCCCGTTCGGGCTGCTGCTCGTGCGCGACCTGGCGGCGAGGCTCGATCTTGCGGCACCGGTGGGTGTCCCGGTGGCGTACGGGACCTCGGTGGGCGGCCCGGAGATCACCAGCCGCGAGAGCGGCCTCGGGGTCACCGCCCCCGCCAACCTCTACCACTTCGTCGGCTACCCAGGCCTGGCGGTGATGCTGCCGCCGGCGGACTGAGGCCGGCGATGGAGCGCTGGCCGCCTGCGGTCGAGGCGTCCGGCGACCACTACTGCCGCGTCGTCTGCGGTGACCGCATCGACGCCGCGACGCACGAGCGGGTGCAGCGTGCCGTCGCGGCGCTTCAGGCGGCGGATCTCGAGGCCGTGGACAACCTGCACCCCGCCTACGCGACGGTTGGCGTGAGCTTCGACCCGCGGCGGGTGACCGCCGAGGCGATGCGCGTGGCGATCGCCGCCGCGGCGCGCGAGGCTGCGGCCTTCGAGCTTCCGCCGGCCCGCCGAATCGAAGTCCCGGTAGCGTACGGCGCGGAGTGGGGGCCGGACCTCGATGCTGTGGCCCGCCACGTGGGGATCACGCCCGAAGAGGTGGTGGCCCGTCACGCCCGCGCCGGATACATCGTGCACTTCCTGGGGTTCTCGCCGGGGTTCCCCTACCTCGGCGGGCTGCCGCCCGAGCTGGCGACGCCACGCCTGCCCACGCCCCGCCCGCGCGTCCCGGCCGGCTCGGTGGCGATCGGCGGCGCACAGACCGGGGTCTACCCCCAGGCCACCCCCGGCGGCTGGCGGATCATCGGCCGCACCCCGCTGCCGCTGTTCGACCCCCACCGGCCCGAGCCCGCACTCCTCGCCTTCGGAGACCACGTCGCCTTCCGCCCGCTGCCGCCGGGCACCTGGGTCGAGATCGAGCCGCGCCAGCCCGCGGCCTCGACGCGTGACGCCGTACCGGCGGCCGAGGTGGTGCGGCCGGGGCTGCTCACCACGGTGCAGGACCTCGGACGGCCCGGCCTCGCGCACCTCGGC
>JAAYVZ010000227.1 GCA_012516935.1 Holophagae bacterium | reverse complement strand
GGTCGGGACCTCGATCTCGGTCCCGAGAACGGCGAGAAAGGACGAGATCTCGTGCTCGAGGTGCAGGTCCGCTCCGTCGCGGACGAATCGGTCGTGGGGCTCGACCCTGACGACCACGTACAGGTCGCCCGGCGGTCCACCCCGCATTCCGCCTTCGCCCTGCCCGACGACGCGGACCCGGGTCCCGTCCTCAAGGCCCGGTGGGATGCTGATCTTCACCTCGCGCTTCGCCTCGACGCGCCCCAACCCATGGCAGGTCGAGCACGGGTTCTTGATCACCTGACCGGCGCCGCCGCATTGCGGGCAGGTTTGCACCATGGTGAAGAAGCCCTGGCTGAGACGGACCTGCCCCCGTCCCCCGCAGGCGCGGCAGGTCTCGCGCCCACCTGGCGAGGTCGTGCCGGCGCCGCGGCAGGTCTCGCAGCTCTCCTCCCGAATGACCTGGATGGTGCGGTCGACTCCTTGCGCCATGTCCTCGAACGACAGCGTCGTCGCGACGCGCAGATCGGCACCGCGCTCGGGCCCGTTGGACCTGCGGCGCCCGCCCCCGAAAAACCCCTCGAACCCGAAGATGTTGCCGAGGATGTCCGCGAAGTCGCCGAAGACCGAGGCATCAAAGCCGGTGAACGGCTGCTCGCCGACGCCCGAGTGGCCGAAGCGGTCGTACTGAGCGCGCTTTTCGGCGTCCGAGAGCACCGCGTACGCTTCGGCTGCCTCCTTGAAGCTATCCTCGGCTTGCCTGTCGCCCGGATTGCGGTCCGGATGGTACCTCACCGCCGCCTTGCGGTAGGCAGCCTTGATCTCGGCCGTACTGGCGTTGTGAGCGACGCCGAGTACGTCGTAGTAGTCGCGCTTGGAGCTCACGACTTGCCATCTCCCTCGACCACCTGGTCACTGCCCATTCCTTTGAGGAAGCTGGTCGGATCCATGAGCATCACCTGCGTGAGGTGGCGAGCCGCTTCCTGGATGGACAGGATCGCCATCTCGAGTGCCGCCTTGTCCTCGGAATCGAGCACACGGCGGCCGCTTTCGAGCGCCTCCTTGACCTTGTCCCTGAGGCTGGTCTCGAGCAAGCTGCCGAACTCCTTGAAGACGCGTTCGTTGGTATAGAGCAAGCCCTCGAGGCGGTTCTTGACGAGGCGAAGCTCTTTGCGCCGCGTGTCCTCCTTGCGGAAGCGGTCAGCCTCCTGGACCATGCGGTCGATCTCCTCCTTCGACAGCCCCCCCGCAGGGTTCACCTGGATCGACTGCTCGCGGTTGGTGGCGAGGTCGCGGGCGGTGACCTGGACGATGCCGTTGGAGTCGATAGCGAACATGACCTCGATCTGCGGGACGCCCCGGGGAGCCGGGGGGATGCCGACGAGCTCGAACTTTCCCAGCGACTTGTTCTCGCCGGAGAGCTCACGCTCGCCCTGTAGAACGTGAATCTCGACCGACCGTTGGTTGTCGGCGACGGTAGTGAAGATCTGCGATTTGCGGGTGGGGATCGTGGAGTTGCGCTCGATGAGCTTGGTGAACAGCCCGCCGCGGGTCTCGATGCCGAGAGAGAGCGGTGTGACGTCGAGCAGCACGAGATCCTTGATTTCACCTCGGAAGATCCCGGCCTGGATCGCAGCACCGACAGCCACGACCTCATCGGGGTTGATCTCACGCGATGGCTGGCGGCCGAAAAACTCGGCCACCGTGCGCCCCACCAACGGCATGCGGGTCTGCCCCCCGACGAGAATGACCTGATGGATATCCGACGGCTTGAGCCCCGCCGCATCCAGGGCGTTCTGACACGGCCCGAGCGTCGAGTGCACGAGATCACCCACGAGCTGCTCGAGCTGCTCGCGGGTCAGGGAGACGTTGAGGTGCAGCGCCTGGACCCCGTCGGTGGCGATGAACGGCAGCGAGATCGAGGTCGTCTGTGCCGATGAGAGCTCGCACTTAGCGCTTTCCGCCGCCTCTTTGAGGCGCTGCATCGCCATGCAGTCGGCGCGCAAGTCGACGCGCGTCTCCTTGAAGAACTGGTCGAGCAGGAAGTCGATGATCCGGGCGTCGAAGTCCTCGCCGCCGAGGAAGGTGTCGCCGGAGGTCGACTTGACTTCGTACACGCCGTCCCCGATCTCGAGAATCGAGATATCGAAGGTGCCTCCGCCCAGGTCGTATACGGCGATAACCTCGTTGCTGTCGCGCCCGAACCCGTACGCTAAAGACGCCGCGGTGGGCTCATTGATGATGCGCAGCACCTCGAGACCGGCCAGGGTGCCGGCGTCTTTGGTGGCTTGGCGCTGGGAGTCGTCGAAGTAGGCCGGCACGGTGATGATCGCCTGGTCGATCTCCTCGCCCAGGGCGGCTTCGCAGAACTCCTTAATCTCACGGAGGATGAACGACGATACTTCTTCCGGCGAGTAGCCGCGCTCGCCCATTTGGACGTGGGCATCGCCGTTGGGCGCCTCGACGATCGTGAAGGGGACCAGACTCCTGGCCTTGCCGACCTCAGCGGTGTTGTACTTGCGGCCAATGAGGCGTTTGACCGCATAGACCGTGTTGCGCGGGTTGGTCAGCGATTGTCGGCGGGCGATCTGGCCGACCAGCAGCTCGCCGTCGGCGGCCCTGGCGACGACCGATGGTGTGGTGCGAGCCCCCTCGCGGTTGGGGATCACGAGCGGCCGGGCACCTTCTACCACCGCCGCACAAGAGTTGGTGGTGCCGAGGTCAATTCCGATGATCTTCGCCATGGTCCTCCTCGAATCGGTCCGGGATCTGGAGCGCTGGTACCGGTACGGCGACGACCACCAGCGCCGGCCGTAGTAGCCGCTCGCCCAGGAGATAGCCCTTCTGCATCACTTGGATGACGGTGTTCTCGTCGACATCCTCGCGGTCGACGCGTTGAATGGCTTCATGCACCGTCGGGTCGAAGGGCTCTCCGTCTGGATTGACCTCGATCACACCGTGCTTGCTGAGGGTGTCCTTGAGCTGCTTGAGAACCAGCTCGACGCCGACGCGAAGGCTGCCCTCGCCACTGGCCGGGGCGACGACGGCCCTCTCGAGGTTGTCGACCACCTGGAGCAGGTCGCGGATGAGAGTGGCGTTCGCCAGTCGTCGGTACTCCGCCATCTCCCTTTCCTGGCGTTTCCGGTAGTTGTCGAAGTCGGCCAGCTTGCGCAGGTACAGCTCCTTGACCCGGTCGACCTCCTGCTGCAGCGCGTCGATCTCGGCCCGGAGCGCGTCATCCGCTGAGGGCGGCTCGCCGGGTGTCTCGAAGACATCGCCCTGATAGGTTCCGACGTCGTCTTGGTTATCGGTGTCGGCCAGCTCGACGCTTCGTTCTTCCTTACTCATGTCTGCCCTCCCGGGCTTCCTCCGAGCTCGCTCAGGTAGCCGCCGATGAACTCCACCACCGGAATGATCCGCGAGTACTCCATGCGCTTGAGCCCGATCACACCGACGATGCCTCGCTCGCCGCTGGGACACTGGAACGACGTCACGATCAGACCGAGATCGCCGTCGCCGGCGAGCCGCAGCTCCGAACCCACGACGACCTGCGTCCCGCTGGCCGCCAGGTACTCGTTGAGCAGTGACAGGAGCAGGGCCTTGTCGGCGAACGCTGCCAGGAGGCCGCGCAACGCCTCGATCTGGGTGGGGCTGACTCGCTCCAACAGGTGGGCTGCACCGTCCACGTAGACCTCACCGCCCGACGGCGTCGAGGCGACGGTCCGTTGGGCGAGGGCCAGAACGCCGGAGAGGAGCTCATCGCAGCGGGTCTTCTCCTCGGCCATCAGAGCCAGGATGCTGGCGCGGATCTGCTGCAGCGTGAGACCGTTGAAATGGTCGGAGCAATAGTTCGAGATTCGCTCGAGCTCGGCGGGCGAGAAGTCGCGGTCGACGACCACCAGCCGCGAGTCGACGAGCCCGCCAGCCGTGACGACGATGCCGAGAATGCGTTGCGCGGCGACCTTGACGAAGTGGATCGACCGCACGGTCGCTTCCTGGGTCGCTGGGGCAGCCGCCATGCCGACCTCGCGGGTGACCTCGGCGAGAACCCGGCTCGCCTGGGCCAGCGACTCCTCGAGGGAGGCGGTTGGCGGCATCATCGCCCGCAGGCGACGGGCGTCCCGGGCGGCAAGGGGGTGGTGCTGGAGCAGCCGGTCGATGTAGACCCGGTAACCGAGGTCCGAGGGCATGCGCCCAGCGGAGGTGTGAGGCTGGACGAGCAGACCCGCGGACTCGAGGTTGGCCATCACGCTGCGGATCGAAGCGGATGAGAGGCCGGTTTGCGAGACCTTGGCCACGGCCGTCGAGGCGACGGGTTCACCCTGGGTGACGTACAGCTCCACCACCTCGCAGAGGATCTCGCGCTGGCGTTCAGAAAGGCTTTCCTGAATCAACCCGACCGCTCCCAAAACCGGACCCAAGTCCCCGCATACTGTAGCATGTTTGTGTGGTTAGGCCCCACTGCCCGAGACGGGTCGGGCATGCCGGAGAGGATCGCGGTCGGACTGGGCCCTGGCTGGTCGTCGGCGCAGGCCGGTGCGGTCTCCAGCTCGCGCGCTCGATGGTGGCTGCCGGAGTGCCGCTGGCCGGTGTCTGTGAGGCGAGCGCTCCAGCACGGCGGCGGGCGCGCCGATGCCTTCGTGGGGTGCAGGTCCTCGCTCCGGATGAGCGGCTTCCCCTCGCCTGGGGTGTGCTCGTAGCGGTGCCTGACCAGGCTCTCGGCTCGTGCGCGGCCGAGCTCGCCAGTCGGCTCGGGCCCGAGATCCGGGTCGTCGTCCACACCTCCGGGGCTCAGCCTGCTGCCGCCCTCGACGAGCTGCGCCGGAGGGGTCGAGCTCTTGCTTCGCTGCACCCGCTCATGTCGTTCGCACGCGGCGACGGACCGTTGCTGCCGCTCGCCGGGGTATCAGCGACAGTGGAGGGCGATGCGCGGGGAGTCCAGCTGGCGCGCGGCTTGGCCCGTCGGCTGGGGCTCGTCACCGTGGCTATCGCGACCCAGGACAAGCCCCTCTATCACGCCCTCGCCGCGCTGGCGGCGAACTTGACCTCGGCCATGGTTGCGGCCGCCTGTGAGGAGCTGGCGAAGATCGTGCGGGCGAAGGGCTGGGCGCACCGAGCACTCGCCCCTTTGGTGCGGGAGGCGGTAGGTAACGTGCTGGCGACCGGCGACCTCTCCCGGCTGACCGGCCCGCTGGTGAGAGGCGACGTCGACACCGTACGGAGCCATCTCGCGAACCTCCCGCCCGGTCTCGCTGCAGCCTATGAGCTCGTGGCTCGCCTCACGGTCGCCGGGCTCCGGCGCGAGGGCCGGATCAGCCTCGAAACAGCGGCGGGGCTTGACGCCGCGTTGACCAGTCCCCGGCCGTGTGGTAGCTTCGCGGTCGTGATGCGTGGTGAGGAAGGGTAGCGGATGGTTTTTTTCAACTGGGCCACAATGCAGATGGCGGCCAAGATCGTGTACTACGGTCCGGGCCTTTGTGGCAAGACGACCAACCTCTCCTTCATCTACGCCAAGACCGCTCCGGGCTCGCGGGGCGAGATGGTCTCTCTGGAGACAGAAACCGACCGCACGCTGTTCTTCGACCTCCTGCCCATCGAGGTGGGGAAGGTAGGCGGGTTCCGTACCCGTCTGCAGCTTTACACCGTGCCGGGTCAGGTCTTCTACAACACGACCCGGAAGCTGGTGCTCAAGGGCGTCGACGGGCTGGTGTTCGTCGCGGATTCCCAGCGCCCGATGGCCGACGCCAACGCAGAGAGCTTCAAGAACTTGGAAGAGAACCTTCGGGAGATGGGGCTGACGATCGACAGCCTGCCGTTGGTGCTTCAGTTCAATAAACGTGATCTCAAGAACATCCTGTCGGTCGAGGAGCTCAACCTCCTGCTCAACCCCGACGGTCGCTGGGAGTGGTTCGAGGCGGTGGCGGTCGAGGGGCAGGGCGTCTTCGAGACGCTCAAGGCGATCACCAAGGCGACGCTCAAGTCGTTGCGCAAGCGGATGGCCACCCAGGAAACCAGCGGCGTCGCGGTGGCGCCGGCGGCCCGGTCGGCGGTCCGACCGCAGCCGGCGCTCCGGGCGGAAGCCACGCCGAGCGTCAGCTTCGACCCAGCGGCGTTGCGCTCCGCAGCGGCCGAAGGCCTTGCGGCAACGGGCGAGCCGTCGACGGAGCAGCGGGTGGTGCGGACGGGGGCCAGCGATTCGCTAGCGTTAGAGCCCGCGACAGCTTCGCCTCCGGCACCGGAAGCCAGCCAGGGCGAGGTCGTCGAAGCTCTCGGGGACAAAGCTCCGGAGGTCGCGCCCGAGGTCCTCGAGGACCAGGTGACGGCCGGGGAGGCTGTGGGAGCTGCGGTCGAGGTCCTCGGGCAGCCCATCCCAACGGCGGAGGAGGTGCTGCCGCCGGCGGAAGAGGTCGTCCCGGCAGTGGCAGCCGCAGCCGCGCCGTTCGTCGAGGGTGAGGCCCCCGAGGATGCTGAGGGAGTCGAGGAGCTCGAGGAGGCCACGGTGGAGTTCGCGACCACCGCCGACTCGGCACCGGCCGTGGCCCCTGCAGAGATGCGGCACGTCAAGGTGTCCTCGTCACTCGACATCCTGGCCGAGCTGGAGACGCTGCGCAAAGCCAGCACCATGCGGGCAGAGTCGCGGCCGGTCACCGCTGCCGCGGCGCCTTCGTTCGACCTCGACAGCCTCCTACAGGCCTCCATCAACTCGCGACAGGAGGTCAAGCGGAGGATCGAGGAGCGTGTGGGCGGAGCATTGGGGCGGGCGAGCCGGTGCCTGGTCAACATTCAGCTCGTCGACTCGCACGGCAAGCCGATTCGCGAGGTGAGCCCGATCGAGGTCGAGCTCAAGCGCAGCGACCGGGTTCGTCAGCTCTCCATGACCCTGGTGGTCAACCTCCAAGGCGACTGAACGATGCAGCGAAAAGCGGCCCTTTGGGCGGTCCTCGTGTTGAGCCTTGCCGCCTGTAAGTCCTCCCTGCCGCCGGTGGTTGGGGTGCTGAGCGCACCGTCGACGCCGGTCCCGGTGGCGGAGCCCGACCCAACCGCGGCCCTGCGTGACGAGATCGATAACCTCCTGTTGGCGGCGCGGGAGGCTCAGGAGCGGGGCGATGTCGGCGAGGCGGTGGACTGCCGCGCGGCGGCACTGGAGCGACTGCTCGTCGCGCAGCAGGAGGGGCTTGCGAGCGCTGAGATCGAGGATATGTTCGCCGACCTGATCGAGGAGCTGGATACCTACTGGGATAGCGGCGAGGGTTCGCCGGGCGAGGTCGAGATCCCCGAGCCCGGTCCGGTGCCTCCCGAGGCGGTGGCGGCTGCCCGTGATCGCGCCGAGGAGGTGCGGTTCGACCTTCCGGTGGTCGTCAACCCGGAGGTCACGTCGCTCATCGAGTACTACACCGGCCCCTACCGTGAGCGTTTCACCCTCGCCCTCGAGAGGGCTGCTCGGTACCTACCGTTCATTCGCGAGGAGCTGCAGCGAGCCGGCCAGCCGCTGGACCTCGCCTACCTGCCGCTGATCGAAAGCGCCTTCAACCCGCGAGCGCGCTCACGGGCGCGGGCTCAGGGTCTGTGGCAGTTCATGGCCGGCACCGGCAAGCTTTACGACCTGAGGATCAACGGCCTCGTCGACGAGCGCAACGACCCGTACCTCGCCACCATCGCAGCGGTGCGGCACCTCGGTGACCTTCACTCGATGTTCGGCGATTGGGAGCTGGCCCTCGCGGCCTACAACTCCGGCGCAGGCCGGGTCACGCGAGCGCAGCGACGTGGCAAGGGAGCGACGGATTTCTGGTCGCTGCGCCGCCACCTGCCGCGCGAGACCCGCAACTACGTGCCGGCTCTGTGGGCCGCTTTGGTGGTCGCCAAAAGCCCCGACGCGTACGGGTTCCCCCGTTTCGAGGAGCGACCGGACTGCCTGCGCCGCGTGCCGCTCGACGGCGCTTTCGACCTCGAGGTCCTGGCCGAGCACGTTGGTGTGCCGGTCGAACAGCTCGCCGAGCTGAACCCCGCTCTCGTTCACCGACTCACCCCGGCCGATGGCCGCTACCAGCTCGCCGTGCCGTGCGGGCAGGAGGAGGCGTACGCGGCCGCGGCGGCGAAGATTCCCGCCAGCGAGCGGGTCCGCCAGTACATGCACGTGGTTCGCAAGGGCGACACGCCGTCGGCCATAGCTCGCCGCTACGGGTCAACGGTCGAGGCGATCATGACCGCCAACCGGCTGCGCAACCCGCGCTCGCTGCGGGTGGGGCAGACGCTGGTGGTCCCGCGAGCTCCCGGAGGGGACCTCGCACCGCCCCGCCGCGCGGCGTCGGCGAGGAGCAACCAGCCGCTGCAGGAGCGGCCGAAAGCTGCCACCTCTTGGGCTCCTGGCCAGGCTGCCGGGCACTATGTCGTCCAGGCGGGCGACACGCTGTACGACATCGCTCGCCGGCACGGCACCACGGTCGCCGAGCTCAAGCGTCTGAACAAGCTCTCGGGCTCGCGTATCAAGCCAGGCGACGTGCTGGTTGTTGCTCGCTGAGGTTCAACCCCTGAGGGCGCGGAGCAGAAGGATGGCACCGGCCAGCACCAGCCCGGCGGGCCACCAGGTCCGGAGGAGGGTTTGGACACCCTGGGGGACCAGATCCACCCGGCTCGCGTACTGCGCCCCACCCAGCAGCAGCAGAGTCATTCCGGGAACCAGCGGCCACCAGTGCTTGCCGGTTCGTAACAGAAGGCCGAGCAGGTACATGGCGACAAACGCCAGGCCCAGGCTCAGGAACAGCCAGTTGGTGGCCGGGATCCCCAGCCGCGCCGTGCGACCCAAAGCGATGCCCGTCCCCGTGCCGAGCAGCAGGAGGCCGGCGATGAGCCCCCCGGTGCTGCGTTGGAAGATGGCCAGGATCGCGAACGCCAAGCCGAGGCCGAGCAGTAACGCTGGCGCAAGGTCGATCTGTACCCAGCGGGCGGCGAGCAGGACGCCACCCACAGCCATTAGGACCAGGGCGAGAAAGAGGGCGGATGAGCGGGATCGGGCCATCTGACACTCCTTGCGACGCTCGGCGCGTGCGAGGGGAAAGCTTAGCAGCCTTGCCGTCTACGGGGTGCGGCCGGCCGCGTACCTCGACCTCGGAAGGGCTCGCAGCGCGCTTGACCCTGACAGTTGGCATGCAATACCTTCTCTGAGGGTCGATGCGGGTGGACCGCAGATCGGAGTGGAGATGCGGAGAGGATGTGACAGATGGATTCGTGGTGCAGGCCTGCTGACCGGCGGCCTGTGTTTGGCCGCAGCGGTGACGACAGCGCATCCGAGGGTCAGCCCGGTACCCGAGCCGGCGTGGCCGGTCAAGCTCACCCCCGACCTGCGCGAGTGGGTTGCGACCTCCGAGCCGGAGCTCGAGGTGCTGGTGCGCTTTCGCCCGGGAAGCGAGATGGCGACATCGTCGGAGATCGCTCCCGGTGCGCCGGAACGGGTGCGATGGATCCGCGAGACCGGCGAGGATCTCAGCCGCGAGTACCAGCCATTCGGTGTCACGGTCGTGAGCCGCTTCGAGTACCTGCCGTTGGTGCACCTGCGGGTGCCGACGATCATGCTGGAGGCGTTGGCCGCTGATCCGCGTGTCGCTAGCCTAGAGCCCATTCGGGTTTTGCACGCCATGCGCCAGAACGGCAAGGCGATGCTGGAGGTGCCGGCGGTCCACGCGCTGGGGCTCGACGGCGCCGGTGTCAGCGTTGCCGTTCTCGATACCGGAGTCGACTACCGTCACCCCGAGCTGGCGCCCGGCGGAACCGACGCCGCAGCCAAGACCGTGAAGCTTTGGGACGCCATCGGTAACGACGACGACCCCATGGACGAGAACGGCCACGGCACCTCGGTCGCCGGAATCATTGCCGGCTCCGTGGACGGCGTGGCGCCCAAGGCGCGCATCGTTGCCGTGCGGGTGCTGAATGCCCAAGGCAGCAGCCAGAGCTCATCGATCATGGTCGGGCTCGACAAGGTGATCGCGAGCGTGGTCGCCGGCAACCCCTTCAATATCCGGGCGGTCAACCTCTCGTTGGGCGGCCTGCATCGGCAGTACTGGCCGCCGAACGCGGGAACGTGCGACGACATCGTGCCGTCGTACAAAGATGCGTTCGACACCCTTACCAACCTGGGTGTCGCGGTGTTCGTCGCAGCGGGCAACGACGGCTGCAGCACCGGCGTGGCGATCCCGGCGTGCGTGAGCAACGCCGTGGCGGTGGGTGCCGTGCACAACACCTACGCCTACCGCGGCAGGGCCTTCTCGGATCTCAGCTGCGGCGGATCCTGCGAGGACGTCCCGGCGAACATCAAGCAGATCTCGTGCTACTCGAACTCCGGCGACAAGCTGGCGGTGTGGGCGCCCGCCCACAATACCGTCACCCCGACGCTCCAACCGGCGAGCGGCCAGCCCGGCACGATGACATACGCCTTCGGCGGCACCTCGGCGGCCGCGCCCTATGTCGCCGGTGTCGCCGCTCTCCTCGCTGGGGCCCACCCGGCGGCCGGACCGCGGGCAATTCGCGATGCAATCACCAGCACTGGCGAGCCGATCACCGACGCCCGCAACTCTCTGGTCAGGAACCTCGTGAACGCCCCGGCCGCCTTGCAGCGGCTGGAACAGCCGTGCGATGCGCCGTCAGCACCGACCTCGATCTCGGTTCACCCGGGTACCGTGTGCAAGCTCCAGAAGTTCACGATCGCCTGGGCGCCGGTCGCCGGGGCGACGAGCTACACGCTCGAGATCGCGAACACGGCCGACTTCGCTGACAGCTCGTTCTTCGATACCGGTGAGACGAGCCTGACGTTGCTCAACGACGATCCGGCCGACACGGTCATTTTCCTGCGTCTGCGCAGCAACGTCGCCTGCGGCAGCTCGGCCTGGTCGAACCTGCTCACCATGCGATACGAGGTGCAGTGCGGCCAGCCGGTCGGCCACACCGCGAGACGGCGCCTGGGCTCGCGGTAGGGGCGAGGGGTTGGAGAGCCGGTGACGATGGCCCCCACCGGTACGGGTCGAGGGCCAGGATCGGGCGCGACTCGGGGAGGAGGCGGGGGAGAGTGGGGGCTGGCCGTGGTGGGCAGGGGGAGTTGGGAAGAGCTCTCGATTCCCGGCTCTCGATCTGACCGCCGGGTGGGGGCATGACCGACCACCCGCTTCGCGAACGGGCGCTGCAGGCCCCCGAGCAGCCCGGCGTCTACCAGTTCCTCGACCGCCGTGGGAAGGTGCTGTACGTCGGCAAAGCCAAGCACTTGCGGCGGCGGGTGCTGTCCTATTTCACGAAGGAGCTCGCCCCCCGCATCTCGGCCATGGTGGCCAAGGCCTGCGCCCTGGAGTTCGTCGTCACTGCCACCGAGGTCGAGGCGCTGATTCTCGAGAACCGACTCATCAAAGCGCACCGGCCGCGCTACAACGTCCTCCTGCGGGACGACAAGACCTACCCGTACGTCAAGCTCACCACCGGTGAGGCGTGGCCGCGGGCCTACCTGACGCGACGGATCCTGGATGACGGTCACCGCTACTTCGGCCCCTTCATGGGCCACAGCATGGCGGCTCGGATCATGGACATCATCCGCACGCGCACGCAGATCCGCACCTGCGCCATCGAGATCGACGGCTCCCTACCGCGTCCGTGCCTGTACCACGCCATCGGCGCCTGCCTGGCGCCGTGCGTGGCCGGTATGACCACGCCCGAGGCGTACGCTGAGGCAGTCGAGGAGGTCGAGTGGCTACTCGACGGGCGCCACGTGGAGCTGCAGCCACGCCTCGAGATGCAGATGTGGCGGGCCTCGGAGGCGGAGGAGTTCGAACGAGCCGCGCGCTATCGCGACCTGTTGCAGGCACTCGAAGGGCTGCGCCGAGGACAGCATGTCGAGCTGGCGGGAACGGGTTCGGTGGACGTGGTGGGAACCGAGGGTGATGGGCGCGACCTCACCATCGTGGTCCTGGTCTACCGCGAGGGCCGTCTGGTGGACAAGCGTGAGTTCCACTGGGAAGGGATCGACCAGATGCCCGATGGAGAGCTGATGGCCGACTTCCTGGCTCAGTACTACGAGGCCAATCCGGCGGTGCCCGAGCGGGTCGAGGTGCCCGTGCTGCCCGACGAGGCCGAAGCGGTGGCTGAGTACCTCCAGAGCTTGCGCGGGGGCAAGGTGGCGATCGTCGCGCCGAGGCGCGGTCGGAGGGTAAAGGTCGGGAAGCTGGCGGCGGACAACGCGCGTGAGGCGTTCCGGCTGCGTTTCCGCCACCCGCGGCGCGATGCCGAGCGTCTCGGGGAGGCCGTGGCTGCTGCGCTCGGCCTTCCTCGGGCGGTTGGGCGCATCGAGTGCTTCGACGTCTCGCACCTGCAGGGAGAGGACCAGGTCGTATCGCTGGTTGTCTGGACCGGTGGCCGGCTGGACAAAGGAGAGGCCCGATCGTTCAACGTCCGGGCTGGACAGGGCGCCGACGACCCGGCCGCCATCGCCGAGGCCGTGTACCGGCGGTACCGGCGGCGTCTGGCCGAAGGGAGGCCGCTCCCGGACCTCGTCCTCATCGATGGCGGGTTGGCCCAGCTCGAGGCGGCCCGGGGCGCGCTGGCAGGGTTGGGCGTGGACCTGCCGGTCGCGGCGCTGGCGAAAAAGCTCGAGGAGCTCTATCTCGCGGAGCGGAGCCGACCCCTACAGCTCGGATCCGGTCACCCTGTTCGCCTGCTCCTGCAACGAGTCCGTGACGAAGCACACCGTTTCGCGGTGACCCGGCACCGGCGCCGGCGAAAAGCTCGTCGGCTCGCGACCCAGCTCCTGGCTGTCCCCGGCATCGGCCCGGCTCGGGCCCGCGCGCTGCTCGCATCGTTCGGGTCGGTGGACGGCGTCCGGGCGGCTTCCCAGGCCGAGCTGGCGGCAGTGGTCGGCACGGCCGCTGCTGCCGCGCTGTGGGCCGCCCTCCACCCGTAGGAGCCGGTCGGAGACACCGCAGGGGCCCGCGCTGCTCGTCATCCCTCCTCGCCCTGCTTACCCTTTGACGTTCTGGCCGGTTCGCGCTAGCCTCTCAGCATGCGATCGCTGTCTGCGGCCAGCACATTGGCCTTGTGGGTAGGTCGGAAAGGACGCGGCGTTGCCCGCTTGCGCTGGGGCCAAGGCGAGCTCCTCCTCCATATCACCGGCTCGCAGATCGTCGGTGTCGAGGGTGACGACCGCGAGAAGCTGGCGGCTGCCTTCGGGCTGACCAGCGGCGGCGAGTGGTTTGCTGAGGCGCGCTCGGCGGTGTCCAGCGGTCTCGTCACCCAGGGCGAGGCCAACGCCGTGGTGAAGCAGGCAATTGCGGAGCGGCTGCACGAGTTTTTCCTGGCTGCCGACGGTGAGGCGACGTTCGATAGCGACGTCCAGCCGGAAGCGCAAGGGCTGACGGTGTCGTTCCCACACCTACTCATCGAAATGATCCTGGGGACCGGTGGGAAGGCGCTGGAGGAGCTGTTCCTTCCCAGCCCCGATTTGGTCCTGCGCCGACTGCCGGACTTCGCGCGGCGGGTTGGAGCACTCGCGCTGACGCAAGAAGGTATGGCCGTACTGGCCAAGATCAACGACCATCGAACGGCCCGCGAGATCGCCGACCCGTCGCCCCACGGCCGGGACATGGCTTTGCGTCTTCTGGCGGCGGCCGTGGGAGCGGGCATCGCCGAAGCGACACCCAGGGTCGCCGAAGTGACGTTCGCCACGCCGCTGGCGATCGAGCCGGCACCTCGCCAGAGGCGCCGGAGCTGGTGGCCGTGGTTGGTCGCTGCTCTGGTCGTGATCGCGGTGCTTGCCGCACTGCTGCTGGCTTTGCCCAGCCGCGGGCCGGCGGCGGTGGCCCGCGGTGGGTCGTGGGGGCTGGCGATCGACGGCGGCTGCCAGCCGGCCGAGCTCGAGCGGTTGTACCGCAAACAGGAGCAAGACAAGGCCAGCCTTCGCGTGGTACCGTACGGCCAGGGCTCAGAGCAGTGCTTCAACCTCGTGTGGGGCGGGTTTGCAACCAGAGATGCGGCACAGGCGGCCCAGTCGCAGGTACCCTCGGCGTTGGTGGCGAGAGCTTTCGTGGTGCATGTGGTGAACACGGAGCAGCGCTCGCCATGAGGTGGCTGTGCTAGGCTCCGCCGCCGATACCGGGCGTTTCGAGAGCGGCGCTTTTCCCGCCGTGCTGAGAGGGTTCGTGCGGGCGGCGGCGGACGGCCGCCTGGACATCGACGCTACGGGTGGGACGGCCAGGCTCTGGCTCGAGTCCGGCCAGGTCCGGGCGGTGGTTTCCGACGCCGAGAGCGAGAAGCTCGGGAGCTGGCTGGTTGCCCACAACGTCATGGATGCAGAGCAGATGGCCCTGCTGCTCCTGCGCCAACCGGAAGGTGTGCGGTACGGGTCGTTCCTGGTCATGGAAGGGGTGCTCGACGCGGAGCGGCTCGAGAAGGAGCTCGAAGCCCAGGCCGTGGCCATCGTGGCCCGCCTGCTTTTCACGGCGGGGGAGTTCAGGCTCGACCGATCGGACCGCCTGCCCAGCGATGCCGCGACCATCGAGATGACGACCGCCAGCTTGCTCGTCGCCGCGGTGCGCGCTTCAACTCAGGTCGAAGCGCTGATGAACCTCGTACCCTCCGATCACTTCCCGGCCAGCACCGAGGACGCCCTGCTGCAGCTCCAGCACGTGCAGCTCAGCCCGGGTGAGGGGTACCTCTTATCGCGGGTCGACGGAGCCGGCTCCGTCGCGACGCTGCAAAGGCTCGTGCCCCTGCCCAGGGAGCAGTTCGTCCGCAGCCTCGTGGCGCTGCTCGCGGCGGGCCTCGTCGAGTTGAGGGAGCAGCCGGTCGCCCGGCCGCAGCCAGCCTCCGAGCTGGCGGAGCGGGCCAGACCCGCCCCCACAACCCCCAAGCCAGCGACCGAGGAGCTGGCGTACTCCGCCCTCGAGCGCAAGGAGCACGAAGCGGTCCTGCGGCTGGCAACGGTGATCGGACAGCAGGATTTCTATCTGCGGCTCGGCCTGACGCGGACGGCCGGGGCGGACCAGATCGGCACCCGTTACCGTGAGCTGGTCAGGACCTACCACCCGGATCGGGCACGCGAGCGCCACCTCCAGTCGCTACAGGCTGAGCTGGGCGTGATTTACCGCGCGCTTCAGGAGGCCTTCGAGACGCTCTCGGTGGCTGAGAAGCGCAAGCGCTACGACCAGGTGCAGGCCAGTGCCCATCCGTCCAGCAGCTTTCTCTCCGACGAGGCCCAGGAAGCGGAAGCCCGCCGCACCCTGGTGCGGACCAATATCGCCCAGGCTCGGCGCCTGATGAGCCTGAATGACTTCGGCCCTGCAGCCGAGCTGCTCGATCAGGCGGTGCGACTGATGCCGGACCCCGAGACCCTGCTGCTGTTGGCACAGGTTGAGTTCCGCAATCCGATGTGGGCGCAGCGGGCTCTCGACCGGCTGCGGCACGCGGTGTCGCTCAATCCCAAGTTCACGAAGGGGTGGCTGGAGCTGGCCAACTACTGGGGAATGCGGGGTCAAGCCGATCGGCAGAAGCAGTGCCTGGAGAAGGTCCTTTCCTACGACCCTGCCAACAAGGACGCTCGGGCTGCCCTCAACGCCGTGATCGAAGCCCGACCCCGAAAGCGCTTCTTCTAGAAGTCTCGCGGAGAAACGGGAAGGCCGCGCGCCGGGAGGGAGGGGTCGCTGTGCCCTGGGTGCTCGATGGCAACAACCTCGCGCGAGGGCAAGGGAGAGAGCGCGTGCGGCAGGCCGCTCTCGCTCTGGCGCGGAGAGAGAAGGTGCGGATTGTGGCTTTCTTCGATGGAGCCCCGCCGGCCGGGAGCCCGCCGGTGGAGTGGCTGGGAGCGGTCGAGATCCGGTATGCACCGCATGCCGACAGCGCGATCCTCGATCTGCTGCGGTGTGGCGGCCGGGGTTGGCGCCTGGCCTCGGATGACCGCTCGCTCGGCGTGCAGGCCCGTGATCTCGGGGCCACCGTGGTGAGTGCTGATGACTTCTGGGTCAAGGTGGAGCGGGGGCTGGCGGCGCCACCGGAGCCGGCGCAGCGTGCGGCTGGGGAGCCGGATAGCGCCGCTGCCCCCGAGCGGCTGCCCGATGCACCCGGCCGGGTCCGACGCTCACCGCGTGGCAGACGACGCTGGTAGAATGGGAACGGCGGCAGAGGGGCCAGGCGCCCGCGCCGCGGTTTTTCGCGGTGAGGAAAGTCCGGACTCCAGGTGGCAGCACGCTGGGTAACGCCCAGCCGCGGCAACGCGAGGGAAAGTGCAACAGAAAGCAAACCACCCGGCGGCCGCCGTCGGGAAAGGGTGAAACGGTGGGGTAAGAGCCCACCGCCCGGCCGGTGACGGTCGGGGCACGGCAAACCCCGTGCGGAGCAAGGCCAAATAGGGGAGCTGACGGGTGCCACCCCCGGTTTCGCACGTGCGAGCTGCTCCCGGGTAGGCTGCTCGAGCCGGCCGGTAACGACCGGCCCAGATGAATGGGCGCCACCCGCTCGTCGGGCACAGAATCCGGCTTATCGGCCCCTCTGCCGCCATCCGTGCTCGACGGCCCGAGCACCGAGACGCGACCTCGGAACGATCAGAGCGCTTTGTTCTGCTGGAAGAAGACGCCCACCGCCATCATCACCTGCTGGTAGGCGTGAGCCTGCAGGAAGCTCTCCAGCTCCTGGTTCCCGGCGCCGTCGTTGAGGCGCTCGCGCAGCGCCAGGTAGAGGTTGTAGAAGTCGGACAGGGGCCGCATCCCCAGCGCCGCGTACCTGCGCGCGTACCACGGGCTTTCCGACACCCTGTCCCAAACCGGAGGGGTCGTGGGGCCCTGACTGTCTGTGATGTGCTCCGAAAGCTGCCGAACCTCGGTCAGGAGGGCAGCCAGGATCGTCTTGTCCTCACCGTTCTGCAAAGCCTGCTCGAGGACCGAGAGCCTGCCCGGTGCGGATGGTGCGGCAGGAGTCTGGGCGAGGTGAGGAGGGGCGGGTGCTGGGGGTGTGGGCTCCGGCACTGGGCTCGGGGCTTCCGGACGACGCACTCCGATCGCCACAGGAGCCACGGGCGCCTGCGGCGCTGGAGCTGGTGCCGACGCCGGCTCGGCGGCCGGCGCCGGTGCGTCACTGGTGGCTCGAGGGCGGTCGTTGCCACCGTCCGGACGCTCGGCCCACATGCTCCTATCGGGCTCGGGGTAGGCCGAGAGATCGACGGTCTGATGCAAACGCCGGACGAGGTGTTGCAAGAACGAGAGCTCGGCTTTGTTGATGGTGCGCAACCCGGCCAGCTTCTCGTGCAGGCCCTGGAGCTCCATGAAACGTGTCAGGCAGATCTGCCGGTTGCCACCAAAGGCCTTGAGGAACGGGACGGTCGTGGGGTGGGCCAGGCAGATCTCCTTGAGGTCTTCGAAGTCGGCGTACTCGAGAAGCGAGTAGTAGGAGTCATCGAAGGCGTTGACCGCCTTTTCCTTCTCCTTGCGCTCGACGAGGCGGTTGAGGATGCCGGCGGGAAGGGCAGCGGCGAACCACTGCGGTCCGAACTCCTTTTCCAGCTCGGTGCGCAGCGCTACACGCAGGGCCGTGAGGATATCTCCGAGTGTCCGGTAGGCATCGAGGTTTCGTTCAGGAGTTGCCACTCTCGCTCCCTACGTACTGCAAGGTTAGCACACAAAGTGCGACCATTCACAAGCGCTGCAAGCCGAGGTCTTTGCGTTGTAGGGGTCGGGCGGGGTGACGGAGCCGGGCAGGGCGGGTGGTTGGCGGGCTGGGAAGCCGCCAG
>JAAYVZ010000226.1 GCA_012516935.1 Holophagae bacterium | reverse complement strand
CGCTGCTGCGCGAGGTCGAGCTCAAGGCCGGGGCCTACGAGTGGGTCAAGGACTACATCTATCGCGACGGCCTGCTCCTGGCGAGCCAGCACCGCACGGAGGGCCACCAGCACCACGCACTCTCCCACCTCGGGACGACCCGGATGCTGACCAACCGCTGCGGGGAGCGGGTCAAGCGGTACGAGCTGCTCCCCTACGGCGACACCATCAGCGCCCCGGCCAACGACACCGAGACCCGCCGCTTCACCGGCCACCAGCGTGACCTCGGCAGCCCCACCAACACCACCGACGACCTCGAGTACATGCACGCGAGGTACTACGGGGTGAAGATGGGGCGGCTGCTGAGTGTGGATCCGGGCGAGGCTGATGCTTGGATTCCGGGGAGCTGGAACCGCTACTCCTATGCCTACAACAGCCCGACCGTGCTTGCGGACCCGGATGGGGAAGCCCCCAGCGCGGTCCTGACTCTGCCGCTCGCGGCAGGGGGTACGTCCACAGCGGCAGTTGGCGGTGCGCTCCTCGCGACCGGCGCCTATGGTGCAAGTGCTGCGGTGATGATCTACTTCGTCGTGGCACACGCTGAGCCGCTGGGCCCAGCTCAGGTCGAGCAGATCCAGGCCGTCAACTGCCATACGAGCCCTGCGGAGGCGCGACGGAAGCGTGAGAACCCGGCGAAGCCGGTATCGAGCCACCCGCCCGCCGATGCTTCGGGAGAGACAACTACTCCACCGCCACCGCCGGCGGACCCGGGAGGAGGGCGCACAGGGCGGAAGGTGAGCCGCGACCAAAGAGACAACGCGGATAGGCGAATCGAAAAGGCGCGTCAACGCTGGCGTGAGGCTGACAGCAAGCCGAACAAGACGCCTGAAGACAAGGCAAAGGTCGAGAAACTCCGGCGGGAGCTTGACCGACTGATCGACAAGAAGAAAGCATCAGAAGAGCACGCAAGGTGGGCGCAACATAGCTAGCAAAGGAGTCCCTATGCTTTTCACATTCATCATGGAGAAGTCGGGCGCCACGCGAATCGAGCAGGTTGTAGCAGACTCGGTATCAGAAGCCATCGTCAAGTGGAATACCGAATCGGCCGACCCACCTCGGTTGGAAGGCGAGAAGCTCGCCGTCACACTGCCGCCCGTAGAAGTCGCGACAGTCAGGAACGTGTGGTGCTTCTCTGCATTCGACAGCAATGGCACCTTCTTAATTGTCAATATCGTCGCCACCGAGACACCCTCAGAGGTTCATCGGAACTGAAAGACGGGGCGTCACTCTCGAAGGTCCGTGGGAGGTGATCAGTGCTATTCACGTTCGTCGTCGAGAAGGGAGGAGGAACCCGCATCGAGCAATTCATGGCCGAGAGCGTCGTTGAGGCCTTTGCGATCTGGAATCGGGAATCGGTTGATCCGCTTGCGCTGTCGGTCGACGATTTGGCGGACATGCCACCTGTGCAGGGGAGACCGTTCGAAGTGTCTCCTGCGTTGCCGACGCTGGCCAGGACGACGTGTACGTCCGGGCCTACATCATCGCCACGCAAGACCAGGATGGGTAGCAGATTGGTGACAGATGAGTACCAGGTATCGTGGGTAGCAGATATCGCAGAAGTGGCATTGTGTAACGGAAGGCACAGGAGACCAGACGCTTGACCCGATGCCGTAGTTTCAGCCCGACGGCCCGTTCCACCATCGCATACGGTCCCGATCCCGGGCGCGGCGGCCTACCGAGCCAGGACCCCCTCCCCGAGAACGGCTCGAACGACAACGCCACCGTCACCGACCCGAGCTCCTTTGCCTGCGGCCACCTGCTCGAGAAGTACGACGGCGGCACCACGACCTTCAACCTGCGCGGCCTCGACGGCGCGCTGCTGCGCGAGGTCGAGCTCAAGGCCGGGGCCTACGAGTGGGTCAAGGACTACATCTATCGCGACGGCCAGCTCCTGGCGAGCCAGCACCGCACGGAGGGCCACCAGCACTACCACCTCGACCACCTCGGCACGACCCGGATGCTGACCAACCGCTGCGGGGAGCGGGTCAAGCGGTACGAGCTGTTCCCCTACGGCGCCGACACCGTCAGCGCCCCGGCCAACGATACCGAAACGCATCGCTTCACCGGCCACCAGCGCGACCTCGGCAGCCCCACCAACACCACCGACGACCTCGAGTACATGCACGCGAGGTACTACGGGGTGAAGATGGGGCGGCTGCT
>JAAYVZ010000225.1 GCA_012516935.1 Holophagae bacterium | reverse complement strand
CCGCCCTCCCCGGCTCCCGGGCTCACGGTCATCGGCATGGCGCCATCATCGGCCGCAAAGCGCGCGTCGTAGTTTTGCTTGGCGATCAGCATCCGGGTCTCGCCGCCCTGGAAGTCGAGGGTGATGGCCCTGCTCACGGCGCCGGCCGGCCAGTCGCCTCCGGGGTCGGCCGGGACGTCCACAGAGAGTGTGACGGGGCGGGCGCCGGAGGGCTGGGCGGCGCCGGTCGGCCAGTCGACGTCGAGGGTGTAGCCCTGGGGCGAGCCGCCGGTCGAAAGCTGTGAGGTGAAGTCGACGTCGACGCCGCTGCCAGGCTGGGTGGCCGAGGCGCCGGTGAGCCCGAAGACGGTGTTGCCAAAGGGGTCGACGACGTGGTAGGCGTCGTACAGCCGGTACGCGGTGAGGTAGCCGGGCCAGTAGCGGAAGGTGTCGCCGCACGGCTGGCCGTCGTGCTGCCGGCAGGCCAGCGCGGTGGGCTGCCCAGGCTCGGGGTGGACGCGCAAGCCGCGAACATACAAAAGATCGACGGGGCCATCGACCTTGATGCGGACGACAACGGCGCGCACCTCGCCGGCACCCCATGCCGGAAGAACGTACCCGGGGTCCTAGACGAGAGTCCGCTCGCCCGCCCACAGGGCCAGGGTGCCGAGGGTGACCTCTTCCGTCTACCTCGTTTCCCTCCACCTGCCCGTCACTGCTGCTGGACCTTCGGCGTGCCAGCTCGTTGCAGCTCCTGCCTGGCACCATCAATCCGGGTCCGTGACTCGGCTGGCAGCTTGTCCACCCATGTTCCGTGCAGCTCCTTCAGCCACAGCGGTCCTGGATAGTCTGGATAGTCCCAGCCACCCGGTACCGTGCGCTTGGCTTGGCCGGACTTCACACGGTTCAGCTCGTACCTCACCATTCGCTCAAGCACCGAGCCCATGGCCGAGCACGCCTCAAGCCGCTTCTCGGGGCCGGCGCCCGGACTCACCTGCTCGAAGCCGGCGTCGCACAGGACGTGGCCGCCGCCGCCCACTACGTCGCGGAACGCAGCGTCCTTCTCAAACAGGTCGAACAGCTCGCTGTCATGCATAGAGCGAAGGCGTTCGACTTGGAGGACAAGGCCCTCATCGGAGTTTCTCGCGCCTACTCGCAGACGCAGGTCCCACTTGAGGAGGTCGCTCGTCTGCGACCCGGAGACCCGCTGTGTCTTGTCGAGCTCCACCTTTCGCCGCTCAATGACCGGGAGGAACTCCTGCAGCCCCTCAGTCGCCGCGGAACGTAGGGCTTCCATCCAATGCAACTCATCTCCGACTGGCAGCTTGGCTGCACCGTTGCTCACGGCATCCCAATAGAGCTCTACTCGCTCAGCCTGCGAGAGCTTGGCCAGCCAAATGCGCCGCATCTCCTGGCGGAAGTACTTCGCATCGTTGCTATTCTTCAGGATCGAGGGGTTGAGCTCGAGATAGCGCCGGAAGAAGACCTCCTGCTCTTCCACGGTCAGACGGCCCTTCACACCCACGAGCCACCAGACTGCAAACCGCTTGTCGAGCTCGTTGGCGGACCCGGCCTGCCGCGTGAAGAGAACCAGGATCTCCGCCATTGCGCCGTCTCGCTGTGCTTCCTCAAGTGCACTGTCAAGAGCAGCCTTGCGCTTCATCCATCCGTCCGGTATCGGAAACAGCACCTCACCACCCGTACCGAAGGCCGCCGCGCAACTGATAGCAACGCAGACCACGCCTGCTGCGACTGCGAGTAGACTCCTACGTGGCTTCGGATTCATTATCCACCCCTTTCCTACTCGAACTCCACACACCCGCACACGCTGTTCTGCCCGGCACACTCGAGCGGACGAAGCACGGTGAACCGGTATCTCCCCACCTGCCCTTGCGGGTGGAAGCTGAACTCGCCCCCCCAGTCTGTGTGCGTGAACTGCTGGAAACTCCACGGTTCCCCTTCCTGGCTACAGTCACATGGCATCCCGACCGGCGCCCGGTCGACCCGGATCATGGCGCCCGGAAACCGCTTCGTGAATGACCCGAGGTCCGCCACGTGTGTTGAATCAACGCTGCCCCGCGCAAAGATCCCGGCCTTCCAAACCTGCAGCAGAGCATCACTGCATGACGGCGAGGCATTACTCATCGTCGCACTCTCGAACCGAACCGCGTTCCTCTCGATGGCCGACTGGCGCCAGAACCAAGTGCTGCCTTGAACAGGTAGGCCGTCGTTCTTCCCAACTGCATCGCCAGTGGAATTGAACTCGGGGTTTTCTGTCGGGCAGGTGCCGTAGGGCGCGTCTCGCAGCTCGGGTGAGCCGACAGGGGGCTCGGCCGGCAGACCATCGAAGTCGATGTCGACGAGCGGCGATGGGTTGTACTGGGCCTGAACGAGTTTGAACTGCCAGGCGTGCCTTGACTCGTGGGCTATCGTCCACGACGCAAGGGCGTTGGCCGGTATCTTCAGAAAGAGGCCGAAGTACATCTTCCCCGTCTCGACTGGCCTCGTGCTTCCCACGAGCCGCCAGCCCGTCGCCCTCAGCGTGGGGTTCCTTGGGTACCACCAGACGATGCCGGGATCGGAGCCCCCCATGACATATGCGTCACATGCCTTGGCGCTCTCGCAGCCTGACCATAAAAGTGGACTCGACACCTGACCTGAGACAGCGCGGAGTGTGTCCTCACCACCTTGTGGCGGCGGGGACAGAGCGCAAAGCGCATCCCATGCCTTCATCTCGAGCCAGTCGATCACACCGTTACCCGTCTGGCCCGATGCCAGCGGCGCCCAGGCGGCGCCCTGGTTGGTCCGTCTCCGCTCGTAGGACTGCTCGTCAACCCACTGCTCTATGTCGATCGTTACTGGATCGAAGGTGCCGGGCTTGTCGCCTTCAAGGACGAGCGTGCCAATGTAGGGCCAGGGGAGCATGTGGTGTTCCCCCGTCACGCTTGCTAGAGGGTCATGCCGAGCAGATGCCACGGAAGCGAGCCTGATGATCCGGCGACCATTTGAGAGCTTGACCTTACTCCCATCGAGCTTGCCCTCGTCAATATCACTCGATCCCAGCCAGCCGTCGTAGAACAGCCGGCGTATCGCGTCAGGGTCCGGATCGATGGTCGTTGAGCTGCGTAGGTCCTCATGGTAGGTCAAATTCGGCGTCTCGCTGATCTTCAGCTTCGGGCTGGTCGTGACGGTATGCCCCTCCGTATCCAGAGCCTCTATAAGGAGCCTAACTGTCTCTGAGTAGTTGTTGGCCGGATCGATGAAGGTCTCCTGAACGGAACCGACCCGCGTTGGGTCCTGCGGGTCTGGCGACGGTGTAAGGCAACGATCGTCAGTGTGCACGCAGGCTTGGTCCCTCACCATGAACCGAACGCGCAAGGTCCCCTTCGTCGATGCCGATCTGCTGCCAGACCCCTCCGTCGATGTCGCGAGGATAGTGCTTATCCCGACCCTCGTCGGAACGACCGGACCACTTGGGACTGGCTCTGAGATCCGCGGCAGGCGCTTGTTACCTTGTGGTTCGCTTCCCTCCGGAGCAAGGGCGAAGGGTCCGACAAATACCCCCGCCTTGCCAACTCTGAGAACGTTCAGCGGAACGTCGTTCGTGATGGACAGGCCATCTTCGGTCTGACTGGACAACAGGACCTGCTCGCTCTGAGCTTGGCTCGCGGACACAACCCTGACGTAGGCCAGTGTCGGAGCGTTGACTGGGATCGCCTCCGGTCGCCCGAAGTTCTCGTCGAGGATCTCGACACCCGCCACCGTGCACAGCGCGTACGCCCCGAGGTACTCCGACTCCTGGCCGGCTCTGCGGACCAGGTCGGCGCCCTGGCGGATGCGGTACGGGGTCGCGCCGGTCGACTCGACGAGGAT
>JAAYVZ010000224.1 GCA_012516935.1 Holophagae bacterium | reverse complement strand
CGGCGGCAGAGCCCGTACACCCATGCAGTGGAATCGGTACGCGTACGTCAGCGGAAACCCGATGCGTCGTGTGGACCCGGATGGTGCGGAAGAGGCAGAAGTCGCCATTCCGATCTGGCAGAGAGAGACGATCCGCGACTACTACAACCAGGCTGAACCAGGGCTTGGCGACGCCCTCGCGGAACAGCATGACCGCTCGATGCAGACTGGGCGATTGGTCGGGCTGACGGCGCTCGGCGTTGCTGCTGTGGCTCCCGAGGTACCCGCGCTTGTCGGCGCGGCGTTCACGTACTCAGTGACGCCACAAGGCCAGCAGATGTGCATTGAGATCGTGGAGGCACTGGGTCCAAACCCGACTCTTGGCGCTATCCGCGGGGAGTATATTCGCCGCGTCGCGGGCCTTGGAAGGACGGCAGAAGCCATGCTCGCTGGTGGAGCCTCCAAAGAGCAGGTCGTGAGGGCACTCAGCCCGGCACGCAATGAACTCAAGGCAGCCTGCAGGATGGCCATGCCCTGGTTGAAGGCCCGGAAGCTTGACCTCCGGAACTTGATGAGGTACGGGAACCGCCTTGGCCCGAGCCTCCAGAGCCTCATTAGGAAGTACAGGGGAAATTGGGACGAAATCTACAACGCTCTTTTTCGAACAAGTGAGGAGTACAACAGGTATGCGCAGTAAGCCGCTCTCGACGGTTCGACTTCAGTCGTGGGGCCGTCCCTGGCAGACGATCACACTCGAGCCAGAAAGTGGGCGGTGTCGTGCTCATTGGTTCTGGCGACCATCGGCAGGGCATGTAGGGTGGGCGAGCCAGGTGCAGGGAGCCTGGTACTGCCTCTGGAACCGAGACGGCGTCTTGGTTCTGCAGCACGGACCTTCCGCGTGGCACTTCGGAGAAGTCCACGTCTCCAGGAATCTGGTCGAAGGTGGCCGCGCATGTCGCTTCACCGCCACGGTTCAGGGGGCGACGGTTCTTGATCTGCGGTATCGTCCGGTGGGCCAGCGATTCTGGAACAGGGACGATCCCACGTTCGACAGGTTCGACGAGGAGCTTGAGGATTTCTTCGCAATGCTCGAGCGATTATCTCGGGATCCTGAGGGACAGCGAGGGGTTACCCAGGCACTTCTACCGAAGCACTCGTCGCTGCCCACTCGCGCTTCAGTTGGTCCGAGCCCAAGTGAGTGAATTCTGATGAGTACCAGATGGATGCATAGGTATCTGATTGGATGCGTTGGTCGGTCTCCCCGGCACGGCGTGGCATAGTGCCCGCCAAATCAAGTGACCGGGCTCCAGGTCCACGAGATGAGACCGACCAGATGGGTACCAGGTATGGCAGACGTGGCATTGTGTAACGGTAGGCACAGGAGACGAGACGCTTGACCCGCTGCTGTAGCCCCAGCACGACGGCCCGCGCCGCCATCGCCCTCGGCTCCGATTCCAGGCGCGGTGGCCTACCGAGCCAGGACCCCCTCCCCGAGAAGGGCTCGAACGGCCCCGACGGGCAGCACCGCGTGCTCGCCTATGACGCCTCCGGCGAGCGGATCGTCGAGCGCAACCTCACCGGCGGCACCACGACCTTCAACCTGCGCGATCTCGACGGTGCGCTGCTGCGTGAGATCGAGCTCAAGGCCGGGGCCTACGAGTGGGTCAAGGACTACATCTATCGCGACGGCCTGCTCCTGGCGAGCCAGCACCGCACGGAGGGCCACCAGCACCACGCACTCTCCCACCTCGGG
>JAAYVZ010000223.1 GCA_012516935.1 Holophagae bacterium | reverse complement strand
GGAGGGAACAAGCAAGAACAAGGACAGAGAAAGGAGAACCAACGACTACAACCACAACCCTGCTGAGCTACACTTAGACCCGCCAGGGTGGGTCAGTTTCCAAACGTTGCCCTGGGTCAAAATCCGACCGTTGCTAACACGACAGGTATTTCGTCCTCACCTGGTCTGCCTTAGCAGACATAATCGTCGATCACCACCAGCGGTATTTGGATAAGCATGATGGCGTCCGACCTAGAAATCCGCGCTCAACTCACTGTTCAATAAATATATCTGAATTGGAACAGTATGAAAATAACTGGGACTTACTTGTTCGCGCAGTACGTTGAGCAGCCACCTAACAGTGCGCTGCACCTGACCGCCATCCCGCAGCTTCGCTGCGTGCTGGCGGCAGGCAAGCTCGGGCGTTAGACCGACCTATCCTGCTCCCCTCTCGGAGAGAGCCACCCATACGACATCCACAATGATCATCTGAGTACAACCCGGCTTCCTCCCGGGTAGCCCGACGCGGGCGGGCGAGGAATGCGGTGGTACGTGACGAATCGACCCATTGTGCGTGACTCGCGCGTGTGACTACAGATTGTGGGATCGGAGCGCTACCCGGCCGGTCGCTACAACGTGACGCGGGCGGCCTCAGGGGCCACCGGCTCGATCATCTGGAAACGCGGTGGCGGCGCGATCTTGTATCCCAAGGCCACATCCGTGGTCGACAGCATGTCGTCGCTGGTGACAATCGGGTACTTCCCGTCCAGCCGCTCCTCGGCCTTGACCTTGGCACGCTCGATCACCAGCCGACCCCAACGATCTTCCGTCAGGTACCGCGCGAGCGTTCGCTGCGCCAGCAGCTCGCACACCGCCTTGGTGTGGGCCGCGGGGTCGGCCGGGAGGCGCTCGAGCGCCTGCATGAGCCGCTGCAGGATCCGCTCGCGGTCCGCACGGTCGAACTGGATTTGGGCCGAGTTGCGCACCAACACGTACCGCGCCTCGCGGTCTTTGCCGGTGCACTTGCTCCACTACTTCCGGCCGGTGATCCGTGAGCTGGCCTTCTTGGACGGCGAGTTCCGTGCAATCCTCCGAGCCTCCGTCCAACACCACCTCGCCCTCATCACCGGCTTTGCTCACACCCCTCAACCCGAAACCTCCATCCCATGACCGGCGCCCTGTCAAATACCCTCAGTCCCTCCTGGCCGGCAACACCGCTCCCTGGCCCCTGCTCGAATCCCTTGCAGAAAGGAGAGAACCAGGACAACGACGCCCCCAGGCAACGGACACCCCTGGGAGCCATGGTGCGGGAATCTGGATGTCCCTTGACTGCGGGAATCTGGATGTCCCTTGACAGGTGTCGGCACTCGCAGCCTCTTCGTAGTTCGCCCAGCGCCGGACCTCTCTCGACTACCCTCGAGCTGGGCTCGATTGGCCAAGCGAGAGCGGCTGGAGTATGGTTCCGTTTGCTGGAATATGTTGTCGCCAGGCTGCACCGGATCCCGATGGAGGACTGACGTTGGCGGACGAAATCCTCACCATCCAAGAGATCGCAGCCCTCCTCAAGCT
>JAAYVZ010000033.1 GCA_012516935.1 Holophagae bacterium | reverse complement strand
TCTCCTCTCGGCATCGCCAACGGAGGCGTCGGCAAGACGCAGCTCGCCGCCCCGGGCGGCACCTCCGGACAGGTCCTCGGGACCAACGGATCCGCGCTCGTGTGGCAGAACGCCGGCTCGGGTGGCCTGTCCTCCATCGCGCATGACGGGACGCTGGCTGGCGAGGGCAGCTCGTCCTCCCCGCTCGGCATCGCCAACGGAGGCGTCGGCAAGACGCAGCTCGCCGCCCCGGGCGGCACCTCCGGACAGGTCCTCGGGACCAACGGATCCGCGCTCGTGTGGCAGAACGCCGGCTCGGGTGGTCTGACATTGCCCTACAAAGGGACGACCAACTCTTCTATGCCCGCGATTGACGTCACGAATCAGGGGAACGGCCACGGTGTCGCCGGCGTCGGCGGCCTCTCCGGCGTCTTCGGCTTCAGTTCCGGTGGGTCCGGGGTGGTCGGGAGGAGTGACACCTCGGCCGGCGTCACCGGGAACAGCAACACCGGACCTGGAGTGCACGGCTACAGCGCAACATCCGCAGGGGTGGTCGGCGATAGCGCGGCCGACGTGGGCGTGCACGGGTTGAGCACCACCGGCAATGGCGTCTCCGGCCAGAGCGGAAGCGGCCGCGGAGTGTTCGGCACGAGCAACAACGGACCTGGAGTGCACGGCCACAGCGCAACATCCGCAGGGGTGGTCGGCGACAGCGCCGCCGACGTGGGCGTGCACGGCATCAGCACGACCGGAGAAGGCGTCGTCGGCGACAGCACGGGCGGCAGCGGCGTCATGGGCGCGTCGACCGGCACCGGAAAGGCCGGCATCTACGGCGTGAACTCCAACCCCAACGGCTACGCTGGTCTTTTCCAGGGTCACACCCGCGTGGTAAGCGGCTTCTTCAGCGTCGAAGGCCTCAGCGGTCCGGTGTGCGCCACGGCGGGCGGCGTGCTCGACGGTTGCCCGTCGGACGGGCGGCTCAAGAAGAACGTGCGCGACCTGTCGTCCGAAGTCGACGTGCTGGATGCGCTCTCGCTCCTGAGGGGCGTCACGTTCGACTGGGACACGAGCGTGGAGCGCGCGAAAGACATGGGCGACCGACGCGAGATGGGGTTGATCGCGCAGGAGGTCGAGCCTGTGCTTCCGGAGCTCGTGCTGATCGGCAGGGACGGCTACCGGACGCTCGACTACTCGCGGATGGTCGCGTTCCTCGTCGAGGTGGGCAAGGCGCAGCAGGCGCGCATCGGCGCGCTTGAGGCCGAGCTCGAGACGCTGCAGGCGGCCGTGCGGCGGCTCGAGGCGCAGAGCGAGGAGACGGCCCACGACAGGAAGGCGCCGTGAGACCGAAGGGATAGGAATCTCCTTTCGTGGTCCGAAGGGACGGAACCTCGTGCCGACGTGCGAGAAGCCTCCGGAAGGTTGGTCGCCGGGGTCACGAAGGTGACGGCTGGGTGCCGGGGGCCCATGGAAGGTAGGATCGCACCGGCAGAGCGTGGAGGAAGCATGCCCGGCAGACCTGCCGGGCCTGCCTCCTCCGGCCCGCGCCACGGCGACGACCGGCGAGGTGAGCCGGCGATCACACTGCCTCGGCGGCGCAGCATCGCGGCGGCGGTATGCGCTCCTGTGCGACCTTCGTATCGAGGATGCCGCAGTCGAGGTAGCTCCCGACGGCCTTGTCTTCCGAAGCCCGCCAGAAGCCTTAGGTCCCTCGAAACGCTCCTCCCACTCGTCGCGGACCTCGCCGTAGCCGCAGAATCCGTATTTGCGGGACCACGTGACTAACGATGAATCTGCGTTGCCCGTCGTTTTTGCGTAGGCCTGGATGGCGGCAACAGCGGCTTCCCTCGATGCGGGATATCACGTTGTCGAGTGCCGCGACGTGCAGGTGCTGAAGGGAATCGTCTTTAGCGACCGCACCGCCGGCGAGTGCTTGATTGAAGTAACGGAACTGGAGAGATCCGAACAGTCCGGCGTGACGGTAACGGCGAAAACCTCCAGCCAAAACCTGCAGGGCAAGCCTGTATATCATTACAGCGGCACGGTGAAGCTCGCAAAGGGCGTGCGCGGCAGCGATGTCTTGCCTGCACCCGATCTGCTGGCCGCACAGCCGCTTGAAGGGGCAACATTTTACGAAAGCGGCACGCTGTTCCACGGTGCGCTGTTCCGCTCGGTGAAACAGCAGTTGAACATCTCTCAAAACCGCCTGACCCTGCGCTGCGTTGCACCGATCTGCTACGACAGCGAACAGGGGCAGTTCCCCGCCAGAGAGACGAGCCCCTGGGCAGACGACGCGCTGCTGCAGGCCGTGCTCATTCAGGCGAGGCACCTGCAGCGCTCGGGCAGCCTGCCGTTGAAAATCCGCCAGGCGCGGTTTTACGGAACAGTGCCAGCGAGCAGCGAGTTTCTCGTGACGCTGGAAGTCATCTCCAGCAGCCCCACCCAACTCATCGCCCGCGTCTGCTCCCACGACGCCGCCCGAAACATCTTCACCCGCTTTGAAGGGGCCGAAGCCTCCATCAGCGAAGCGCTGAACGAGAAGTTCGTGCAGAAAACCTGAAGGGAAGGGGAAAACGTTCTTGGAATGTTGAGTTTCGAGAACGTTTCTGAACTACAGCGGCTTTTTCATTTCGCAGAACAGGCTGGACTGATCCACCTCCACCAGGTTCACGGAGACGTTCAGCCCGGCGGCCAGCGCACGGAATTCGGCAGCACTGACGGTGGTGGCCTTGAAGCCGTCCTTGCAGACGATCACACCGTTTCCGGTCTGTTGAAAATCGATCTCCCCCAAAAGCCCGGCATCCGCCTGACGGCGAAACCACTCCAGCCGATGATCCCAAAACGCTTCCGCATAACCGGAAAACAGTACCGTCCCGCCAGGCGCTGTCACCCGCACGGCCTCTGCGATCAACCTGCGCTGATCCGTGTGAAACGCGGATATGCCGTTTTGAATGCAGATGGTGAGATCAAAAGTGCCGTCCACAAATTGCAGCCGTGAGGCATCCATCTCGATCAACAGAGTATTCGGCACGTCCTTGAGATACTCCCGCGCCAGAGCCAGGCTCGCGACGGAGTTATCAATCCCCACCACCCAGCGCGCCTTTTCCGCCAACGCCGGCATCACCCGCCCGTAGCCGCAACCGAGGTCCAAAACGAGATCCCGCGGCCGCAGATGGCTCAGTACGTGTTGCACCTCCGCCTCCAGATACTGCCGCACCCGCGCGGAGCCAAGGTCGTAGCACTGCTTCAACCTGCTGGCAGCCAGTTTCTCCGCATAATAACCGTTCATGAAAATCCTCCCGAGTTCCCGGTTTGAAAATGGTACAAAAACTCCAGAAACGCGCGGTCGCTTTGGCGGAACTGACAGTAGGTGGCGTCTTCCCGGTTCGCCTCGTAAACAACCACGCCTGCGGTAAATGTTACCGCGTCCGGCAGATCGCAGGCCAGACTTAATCTCGTTATATCGCCATTCGCGTTCGGCAGGTGCAGCCAGGTGAGCTGCGGAAACAACGTGTCGTTCAGCGCGGAGTAGGTGAAGACCTCCTTGAAGCTCTCCGGGTGTACGCGCCGCTCGGAAATTGACCCATCCAACGTTTAGAAATTGACCCACCCCTGGCACCGTAACCGGCAGCACGAGCGGGACCGCTCGGAGCAGCCGGAGGAGGGATGCTTGGGATGGAGCAGGTGCACGTGATACG
>JAAYVZ010000222.1 GCA_012516935.1 Holophagae bacterium | reverse complement strand
GCTGTCGCGCTGCTTCAAGGTGCCGTGCCCGGCCGCGCCGTTCGCTGTCTACCGGGCGCTGCGCATGGTCAACCCTTCGCCGTTCATGTTCTACCTGCAGCACGACGGGCGCGCGGTGGCGGGCTCCTCCCCGGAACGTCTGGTGCGCGCCCACGGGAGGCGGGTGGAGACGATGCCGATCGCCGGTACCCGCCCGCGCGGTTCGGGGGCCGACGATGCCCGCCTGGAGGCGGAGCTTCGGGCCGACGCCAAAGAGCGCGCCGAGCATACGATGCTGGTCGATCTGGCACGCAACGACCTGGGGATCGTCGCCGAGCCGGGCTCGGTGGCAGTGGAAGAGTTCGCGGCGGTGCAACGGCTGTCGCGAGTCATGCACCTGACGAGCCGGGTCGCCGGCAGGTTGCGCCCGGACCGCGACGGGCTCGACGCACTGCGCGCGGCGCTCCCAGCAGGAACGCTCACCGGCGCACCCAAGATCCGCGCCATGGAAATCATCGACGAGCTCGAGACCTCGCGGCGGGGGCTGTACGGGGGGGCCGTGGGGTACCTCGACGGCTCGGGGCAGACCGATAGCTGTATCGCGATCAGGATGGCGGAGATCACCGGCGGCGTGGCAACGGTGCGCGCTGGGGCGGGGATCGTGCACGACTCGCAGCCGGCGGCGGAGGCGGCGGAAGCGCGGCACAAGGCGCAGGCGGTGCTCGAAGCGGTGCGGCTCGCCGTGGAGGGCCTGTAAGATGCTGTTGCTGATCGATAACTACGATAGCTTCACCTACAACCTGGTACAGGCGCTGGCCCCGCACGTGGAGCGACTCGAGGTGGTGCGCAACGACGCCCACACGGTGGCCGAGATCGAGGCGATGAGGCCGTCGGCGGTCGTGCTCTCGCCCGGGCCGTGCACACCGGCGGAGGCGGGGATCTGCGTCGAGCTGGTGCGGACGCTGGGCCCGTCGGTACCGATCCTCGGCGTGTGCCTGGGCCATCAGGCAATCGGGGCGGCATTCGGGGGCGTCGTCAGGCGTGCGCCCGAGGTGGTCCACGGCAAGAGCTCACCGGTGTTCCACCGCCGCCAGGGGCTGTTCAGCGGGATGCCGCTGCCGTTTCCAGCCGGGCGGTACCACTCGCTCGCCGTCGAGCGGGAGACGCTGCCGCCCGAGCTCGTGGTCGAGGCGGACACGCCCGACGGCGTGGTGATGGCGATCCGCCACGCCGTTCACCGCGTGTGGGGCGTGCAGTTCCACCCGGAGTCGATTCTCACACCCGACGGTCCGCGCCTGCTCACCAACTTCCTCGCTTTGGCCCGAGCCACGTGAGGCGCAGACCAATGCTCCGGTGTGGTTCGACCCGACCGTCGATAGCCGAAAGCCGAGGGTGTCGGACCGCCCGACTCGCGGCTCGCCTCTGGGCCGGGCTTCCCACCTTCGACCTTCGAACACCGACCTTCGACCCAACAGGGAGGGGGCCATGTTGAACGAGTATCTCGACAAGCTGATGCAACGGATCGACCTCACGCGCGTCGAGGCGGAGGAGGTGGCGGAGCGGGCCGTGGACGGGGCCGACCCGCACCAGGTAGCGGCGCTGCTGGCGCTGCTACGGGCCAAGGGGGAGACGGCAGAGGAGGTGAGCGGGATGGCTGCAGCGCTGCAGCGGCGCGCGCGGCGGATGGCGGCTGGCGATGACCTCGTCGACACCTGCGGCACCGGTGGAGATGGCGCCCACTCGATCAACATCTCGACAGGGGCGGCGATCCTCGCTGCGGCGTGCGGGCTGCGGGTGGCCAAGCACGGCAACCGCTCGGTGTCGAGTCGCTGCGGTTCGGCCGACGTGCTGGAGGCGCTCGGAGTGGCGATCGACCTCCCGCCTGGGGCTGTGACGCGTTGCCTGAACGAGGTGGGGATCGCCTTCCTGTTCGCGCCGTCGTACCACCCGGCGTTGAGGATCCTGGCGCCGGTGCGGCGGGGGCTCGCGATACGCACCGTCCTCAACCTGCTGGGACCGCTGCTCAACCCGGCCGGGACGCGGCGACAGGTGCTGGGTGTGGCGCACCCCCGCCTGGTGCCGCTGCTCGCCGAGGCGCTACAGCGCCTGGGCGCGGAGCACGCGCTGGTCGTGCACGCCGGGGGGATGGACGAGCTCACCCCGACGGCAGTGGCGGAGTGCCTCGAGGTGCGGCCGGACGGAGTGCGGGAGCTACGGCTCGACCCGATTGAGCTCGGTGTGCCGCCCTGCCGACCGGAGGAGCTGACCGGTGGCGAGCCGGCCGAGAACGCGCTCCGTCTGCGGCGGGCGCTCGAGGGCGAGGCGGGAGCGGTGAGCGACGCGATTGCACTCAACGCCGGCGCTGCGCTGTACGTGGCGGGGAGGTCGCGCTCGGTGCGAGCCGGTGTCGAAGCAGCACGCGAGACGCTGGCCGCGGGCGGCGCAGCGGCGACGCTCGACCGCTGGATCGCCCGCTCCCGGGCGCTGGCGGCGGAGGCGGCGTGAGCTGGCTGGAAGCCATCCTGGGTTGTGCTCCCGGGCGCATCGCCGCGCTGCGAACCGCGGATGGGACCGATCCCGCCCACCCGCTCGCGGCTCGCCTCGCAGCGCCCCCGCTCGAACCCTCGCGCGCCTTCGAGCGCGCCTTGCGTGGCCAGCGGCTCGCGGTCATCGCCGAAATCAAGCGACGGTCGCCCTCGGCTGGCGTGATCGCCTCCATCCCGGATCCGGCGCCGCTCGCCCGGCTGTACGCCGCTGGTGGTGCCGCCGCGGTCTCGGTGCTCACCGACCCTGACCACTTCGGCGGCTCACTCGCGGACCTCGACGCGGTCGTCCGAGCGGTGCGCCTCCCGGTGCTGCGCAAGGATTTTCTGCTCGACCCGCTGCAGCTCGCCGAGGCGGCCGTGGCTGGCGCCACGGCGGCGCTTTTGATCGTCGCCGCGCTCGGGGCGCGAACCGCCGAGATGCTGGCCGCCTGTGAGCGGCTGGGTCTCGAAGCGCTGGTCGAGGCACACGACGAGGGAGAAATCGAGCAGGCGCTCGCGGCCGGGGCGCGGGTGGTCGGCGTCAACAGCCGCAACCTGCGGACGTTCGAGGTGGACCTGGGGGTCGCTGCTCGGTTACGCCGCGAGATCCCTCCCGGGGTCGTGGCGGTGGCGGAGTCGGGGATACGCTCGCCAGCCGATGCGCGATGGATGCGCGACGCTGGGTACGACGCTGTGCTGGTGGGTGGGGCGTTGGTGGCGAACGTCGATCCTGCCGGGCTGGTTGCCGGGCTCGTGGGTGGGTGATGTCGACGCTGGTCAAGATCTGCGGGGTGACCACGCCCGGCGACGCGGCGCTCGCGGCCGCGGCCGGCGCCGACCTCGTGGGCTTCGTGCTTCACCCCGGGGCGCGGCGCGGCGTGACGGTCGGACAGGCGGCTGACATCGTGACGGCGGTGCGCGATGCCGGTGCCGAGCCGGTCGCGGTGTTCGTCGACCAAGGTCCGGTCGAGATCGAGACACTGGCGGAGAGCCTCGGGCTCGGCGTGGTGCAGCTTCACGGCCCGCCGGCAAAGGCGGCGCGGTACGAGCTGCCGGCCGGGCTCGCCCGGATC
>JAAYVZ010000221.1 GCA_012516935.1 Holophagae bacterium | reverse complement strand
TGCTTCCTGCGCCAGCAGGTCAACGACACGGCGATCCTCCGGCTCCCAGCGCCCGACGACGAGATGCTGGGGATCTTCCACGCCCTCGGTGTCACCCCTCCCAGGACGAACCCGCGCAAGAATGTAGGCAGAACGCAGCGCCCAAAGAACTAGCCCCGTCCCCTTCTACAACAACCACTTGCGCAATAAACTACGCCTCACCCGCCGGGGAAGATCAGTCAGAACGCGCGAGCTGTCGCTCCGCCCGCTGGCGGAGGGGTGTACGTCAAGCGGAACACGGTGTCTTGCAGCCAGCGCTGGAAGCTCTCGTTGTCGGAGAACTGGCGGAAAAGCTCGGTGTGGTCAGCGAGAAGCTCGATCATAACGGTTTGCAGCGCGCGGTCGTGCTCGATGCGGGCGTTTTGGCGGTCGGAGTTGAGGATGGCGTTGCGGTACGCCGGGTCGGCCGCAACCCGGGTCGGGATGTCCTCGGTTATCACCTTGCCGATCTTGTCGGCGTCGTTCCACTCGATGTTGCCGAACTGGGAGTTGAACGCCTTGATGATGTTGGAGAGCAGGTCGGGCTCCGGCTCGGGCTTGCGGCCACCGCCGCTGGCCGGCACCGGCCCGATCTCGCCGTCCGTATCCGGTAGCTCGATCCGCTTCACCGCCTGCTTCTCGACCCGGTAGCTGTCCATGTCGATCGCTTCGAGGATGCCCCTCGACAGGTCCTCCTCGACCGGCGCCGGCAGCTTCGGGACGAGGAAGTTGAGGAAGATCGAGAGCTTCTCCCACGCCGGGTTGGCGTAGGGGAGGACTTGGGCGAGAAAGGCGTAGGTTCGCGCGAACGCCTTGGCCTTGCCCTTGAAGTCCACCTGCCCGTCCTCGTCGAGCTGCTCGCGGTACGCGGCCACGCAGGCGTCGAGGATCGGGTCGAGACGATCGCGGTCCGCGCCGCCCAGATACAGCGACACCAGCTCGTCGATCTGGGTTCCCGTAAAGACCTGGTAGCCGTCGAGTGCCGCCTGCAGGTCGTGCAGCTTGTTGGGATCGGTCTCCTCGCTCAGTACGGTTGTCCGGTAGTAGTCGGCGAACGCCTGCCGGATCGTGTCGACGTCGTTCATGAAGTCGAGCACGAACACGTCGTGCTTTCTCGGATGCGCGCGGTTCAGGCGCGACAGCGTCTGCACCGCCTTGATGCCGGAGAGCTGCTTGTCGACGTACATCGTGTGCAGCAGCGGCTCGTCATAGCCGGTCTGGAACTTGTCGGCACAGATCAGGAAGCGGTACGGGTCCTGCTGGATCTTCCCGGCGATGTGGCTCGACGGAAAACCGTTGAGCGACGTTTCCGTCACCTTGACGCCGCCGTACTCGTGCTCGCCGGAGAAGGCGACGATCGCACGGTACGGGCTCTTCCGCTCGACGAGGTACTCGCTGATGGCGTGGAAGTACTGGATCGCGCGCTCGATGCCGCTCGTCACCACCATCGCCCGCGCTTGCCCGCCGACCTTCTGCGCCGCCAGCACCTGCTCGTGGAAGTGGTCCACCATGATCTCGGCCTTGAGGCGGATCGCGTGCTCGTGGCTTTCCACGTAGCGGCGCAGCTTCTTGCGCGCCCGCTTGATGTCGAACTCGGGGTCGCCCTCGACCGTTTTCACCAGCCGGTAGTAGCTGTCCACCGGCGTGTAGTGCTGGAGGACGTCGAGGATGAACCCCTCCTGGATCGCCTGCTTCATCGTGTAGGTGTGGAACGGCCGGTGCTTTTTCGTGCCGTCGGGCTGCGGCTCCCGCTCGCCGAAGATCTCCAGCGTCTTGTTCTTCGGCGTCGCGGTGAACGCGAAGTAGCTGGCGTTGGGCAGCAGTTTCTTGGCCTCAATCAGCCGGTTGATCGTGTCCTCGATCTCCTCGTCGTCCTCCTCGGCACCCGCGATACCGAGCGCCGCGGAGACGGCCGCGGACGTGCGGCCGCCCTGGCTCGAGTGCGCCTCGTCGATGATGATCGCGAACTTCCGCCCTCGGTGCTCGTTCCCGATCTCGTCGAGGATGAACGGGAACTTCTGCACCGTCGAGATGATGATCTTCTTGCCTTCGGTGATGAACTTGCGCAGGTCGCCGGAGTGCTCGGCGTGCCCGACGGTTGCGCTCACCTGGGCGTACTGCTTGATCGTGCCGCAGATCTGCTGGTCGAGGATGCGGCGGTCGGTGACCACGATGATCGAGTCGAACACCATCGCGTCGCCCTTGGCGAGGCCGATGAGCTGGTGCGCCAGCCAGGCGATCGAGTTGGACTTGCCGCTCCCCGCCGAGTGCTGGATCAGGTAGCGGTGGCCCGCGCCGTTGGCCCGCGCGTTGGCGAGCAGCCGGCGCACCACGTCCAGCTGGTGGAAGCGCGGCCAGATCTGCACACGTTTCTTCTTGCCGGTCTTCTCGTCCTTCGTTTCGACGACCTGCGCGTAGTTCTCGAGGATGTCCGTGAGGCCCGCGCGCGTCAGGATGCACTTCCACAGGTAGTCGGTCTTCAGCCCGTTCGGGTTGGGCGGGTTGCCCGCGCCGTCGTTCCACCCCTGGTTGAACGGCAGGAACCACGAGCCCTTGCCCTTCAGGTGCGTACAAAAGCGCACCTCGTGGTCGTCGACGGCGAAGTGCGCGACACAGCGCCCGAGCTCGAAGAGCTTCTCGCGCGGATCGCGGTCGCGCTGGTACTGCTGTACGGCGTCTTGCACCGTCTGCTTGGTCAGGCTGTTCTTGAGCTCGAAGGTCGCGACCGGCAGACCGTTGATGAACAGCCCGAGGTCGAGCGCGAGCTGCGTCGCCTCGCGGCTGTAGCGGAGCTGCCGGGTGACGGAGAAGCGGTTTTGCGCGTAGCGCTCGGCGGCTACCGGATTGCCCGGCGACGGCGTGCCGTAGAACAGATTGATCTGATGCGGCCCGTGCTTGAGCCCATGGCGCAGCACGTCGATGGTGCCGCGTTTGCTGATCTCGCCCTGCAGCCGGGCCAGGAACTTGCGCCGCGTCGGACCGTCCGTGCCGAGATCGAGCCCCTCGCACACCAGCGGCTGCGTCTCGCGCAAGAACGCCGCGAGCTGCGCGAGATCCACGCAATACTCGCGGTCGTAGTCGTCCGGCGAGCCGCACACCCAACCCACACCGTACGACGCCGGCCGCTCCGAGACGCCTTCGGACTGTGGCGCTCCGGCGTCGCACGCCGCACCCGTGAGCGCCGTGCAGATCAGCCGTTCGAGGCCGCGCTCTGAGGTGTCGGTGGTCATCGCCGAAACCCTCGTATTTCGGACCGCAGGACTGCCATCAAGCAACCATCAAGCAATGGAGTATGCCCTAGGTAACTCCAATGCAGTGGGTTACGGAAATCGCACGGCTCCCGGCGTATCGGCGAACGGCTGCTCATCAAGCAACGCCTTGCCCGGCAGGCGGCGAGCCCGCCCAGTAGGGGAGGTAGGTCCTGCTACGCGTGCCGGCAGTAGGATCCTTGACGACGATCAACCCAGCCTCCACTGCCTCACTCAGCAGCCGAGAGGCTACCGCTGCGTTCCGCTCCGCAATCCCGAACCGCTTCCGCACGGACGTGTTCGTCATCGCTCTACTGGTCACATAGCACAAGCAGGCATGAAGGTAGCAGGCTCGAACGCGGTCAGCACGATCCATCGCCGAGAGCGGCTTGTGGGAGAAGAGGACGGCCTTGGTGGAGCCCTCCGGCCTTTCGAAGAGCGGCGCCGGGAGCTGGAACAGCTCGACTTGGGACACCACCTTGTCGATCCCGCTGCCGCGCTCCTCGCAGATGCGAAACCGCCGCATCATCGAGGCCACTTTCTCGTTGCGCGATCTCGGCGGAGTATCGACGAACCGCTGAGTGTCAACCAGGGGCTCGCCCGGGTTAGTGATCTCGATCCTGTCCTCGAAGATTTCGACCATCGGCCCTGCCCCAGTGACGAAGAAATCCTGGTGGATAAGAGCATTCACGATCAGCTCGCGTACGGCGAGCTCGGGGAACATGGGGAGAGTCCTGCGAAGCGCCTGTCCGATCACCTCGTTCGAGGGGAGCAAGCCGTTCACGAAGCTGATCAAACCCTCGAACCCGCTGGCGTAGCCTCTGATCCCGGCCTGCTCCTTGAGTGTCTCGATCCTGCCTTTCCCGCGGTACTGGATGACGCGAACCGCCTTGCGCTGAAGGCCCGGGAAGTCCGCGAGCCGCTTGGCGAAGAGGATCGCCCCGAGATTCGTGACTTCCCACCCACCGGCGCTGCAGGGGCGAATCAAATAGTCGCTGCTCAGACACTCCAGGATGCCTCGCCGTGTCGCTGGGAGCGGCTGCTCCAGCAGGTCGAAATAGGCCGGCGCGTCGAGGAGACGCACAACTTCGTCGTCCCCCAGGTGTTCCGCGGCAAGGAGGTCCTCGAATGGAGTCCAGTCGAGAATCCGCCAGAGGTCCCTCTCGCGATCTGGTACATCCTTGAGCGGCTTCTTGACCTGTCCCACTCGAACGTACTCTTCGCCATGGAACCGGACCGGATGGCGGAATGCTCGTCCAATCTCCAGCACGACCAACCTCGTGCCGTTGTTCTCCGTGGTGGCTTCGAAAAAGCGGAAGTGGATCTTCGGCTCGAGGAGGCGGAGCAACCACGTCTCCAAGGGCTCGTTACCCTTTTTGGTAGAGAAGGGCAAGAACGTCGTCCCGATACAGTTGTGTGTCCCGTCCTCGACGCCCCAAATGTACGCGCCGCTCGGAAATTGACCCATCCAACGTTTAGAAATTGACCCACCCCTGGCACCGTAACCGGTAGCACGAGCGGGACCGCTCGGAGCAGCCGGAGGAGGGATGCTTGGGATGGAGCAGGTGCACGTGATACGGCACAAGGTGATGGTGGAG
>JAAYVZ010000220.1 GCA_012516935.1 Holophagae bacterium | reverse complement strand
TTATGCCGCCGACGGCAAGGGCGTCGAGGTCGAGGCCGAAGCGGGCGGCGGCGACGAGCAGGGCGCCCTCGGTCGGGTCGCCGACGGCGTGCCAGCGGCCGGCTTGACTGTTCGGCGCGAGCCGCGCGTCGTTGCACAGCGCGCCGGCAGCGAGCAGCGCCCCGAGGCTCGGCGGCGAGCCGAACGGGCTCGGTACGCCCGGCTCCACCGTGGGTAGGCGATGCCGCAGCTCCCCGGCGAGCTCGAGGCGGTGGCCGGCCAGGTCGATCACCGTCACGGTCATGCGGTTCTCGGTGAGGGTGCCGGTCTTGTCGGAGCAGATCACGGTGACCGACCCGAGTGTCTCGACCGCCGGGAGCTTGCGGATGAGCGCCCGCCGGCGCAGCATTCGCTGGGCACCGAGTGCCAGCGTGATGGTGACGACCGCCGGCAGGCCCTCGGGCACCACCGCGACGGCGATGGACACTGCGGTCAGGAGCATGTCCCGGATCGACTCGTCGCGCAGGAGGCCGAGGATGAAGACGAGCGCCGCCACCCCGACCCCGACTCCGGCGAGGACCTTCCCGAGGTGATCGAGCCGTGTCTGCAGCGGGGTCGGCTCGTCCTTCACCTGACCCAGGAGCGTGGCGATGCGCCCGAGCTCGGTGCGCATCCCGGTGGTGACCACGACCCCGCGGCCGCGGCCGTACGTCGCGACCGTTCCCATGAAGGCGAGGTTGCGCCGGTCCCCGAGCGGCACGTCACTGGCCGCCAGCACCCCGATGTGCTTGTCGACCGGCTCGGACTCGCCGGTGAGCGCCGCCTCCTGGATCTTGAGCCCGGCGCACTCGACCAGCCGCAGGTCGGCCGGGACCACGCCACCGGCCTCGAGCAGCACCACGTCCCCGCGCACGAGCTCGCGGGCCGGCAGCTCCCGCACGTCCCCGTCGCGCACCACCCGCACCGTGGGTATGGCCAGCCGCTTGAGCGCCGCCATGGCCTTCTCGGCGCGGTACTCCTGGACGAAGCCGAGGAGCGCGAACAGCACCACGATGGCTCCGATCGCCGCCGCGTCGGAGAAGTCGCCGAGCGAGGCGGAGATCACGGCGGCGGCGACGAGGATCAGGACCATCGTGGCGGTGAGCTGCTCCCAGAGGATTCGCCACGGCCCACGGCCGCCCGTCTCCACGAGCTCGTTGGCACCGTCCCGCTCGAGGCGCTGTGCTGCCTCGGCCGCGGACAGGCCACGGGAGAGATCCACCCCGAGGGCTGAGGCGAGGTCCTCGGTGGACGTGCTGTGCCAGTCGCTCATGGTCTCACCCTGCTCCTGCGCCGACGACCGTAGTCCTCATGCCGTGTGCTTCTCGCCGATGCGCGGCTCCGTGCCCTTGACGAGGCGCACGAGGTTCGAGCGGTGCCGGAAGATGATCACGGCGGCGGCAGCCACGGCGCACAGGATCACCGGCTGAGGCGGCTTGCTGATCAGCAGGAGGAGCAGTGGGAAGGCGGCGGTGGCCAGCACCGAGGCCAGCGAGACACGCCTGCCGAGGACGAGGAGCACGAACCACAGGGCCGCCGCGGCGAGCGCCGGGAGCCAGGCGAGGACGAGGAAGATCCCGCCGGCAGTGGCCATACCCTTGCCGCCGACGAACCCCAGCCAGACCGGGAAGCAGTGGCCGAGGATCGCCGCCAGCCCGGCGGCGGCGTGCCACTCGGGGGCGGGCGTCAGCCAGCGCATGAGCAGCACCGCAACCACGCCCTTGCCGACGTCGACCACCATCACCGGGAGGGCCGCCTTCCAGCCGGCGGCACGCATGGCGTTGGTGGCGCCGACGTTGCCGGAGCCGATCTTGCGCACGTCGCCCTTGCCGGCCATGCGCACGAAGATGAGCGCGGACGGGATCGAGCCCAGCAGGTACGCCACCACGACCATCAGGACCTCACGCGACATGTGCGCCTCCCACCGGCCAGCGCCGGAGCGCGGTGTACCGGGACCCCCCGGGGCCGAGCTGGCTCTCGAACAGCACCACCTCCTGCGCCACGAACGGCTCGAACCGCCAGCCGCCGACCTCGGCGAGGAAGCGCTGGGCGTCGGGCTCCGGCCACGGGCGATCGAGCCGGGCGAGCGTCAGGTGGAGCGAGAACGGCCGTTCCTCCCGCGCCACACCGCAGGCGGCCGCCGCATCCTCGAGCGCTGCAGCCCACCTGTCGAGGCCGACCGCCTGGCCACCCACCCACGCCACCCGGGCCCGCCGCGGGTTGGGGAAGAACCCGCCGCCGCCGAGCCTCACCTCGACCGGCCCGCAGGCAGCGAGCGAGGCCCGGGCCGCGTCCTCGAGCGCCCCGACGAGCGCCTCGGGCTGCTCGCCCAGGAACTTGAGGGTGACGTGGATCCCCTCGGCCCGCACCCAGCGTGCGGAGGGGAGCCTCCGGCGCAGCTCGCCGATCCCCCGCTCCAACTGCTGGCGAACGGCTTGCGGCAGCTCGACGGCGCAAAACAGCCTCACGGAGCACCTCCCCCCCCGCCCGGTCGAGAATCGAGAGCCGAGCGTCCTTCTCCGACCCCCCGCACGGCAATGCCATCTCCCCACCAACCGCCGTCCACCCGGAACCTGGACCTGGACCTCGTCGTGGTCGTGGTCGTGGACGTGGTCGCCCCCCTGCCCGATCCGGCCGCGCGCTTCACGTCGCGCCCCCGCCGGCCTCCCCCGGGAAGGCGACCAGGCGGCGGAGCAGGTCGAGGGCAAACGCCGCCGTCAGCTCGCGGACCATCTGCCGGTCACCCGGGAAGCGGTGGAGCTGGTGCCGCCGGCCCGCGGGCGTGACGGCCGCCATGTGCACCGTCCCGACCGGCTTGTCGGGCGTCCCACCGGTGGGACCGGCGACCCCGGTGATCCCCAGTCCGCACGACGCGCCGAGCGCCCGGGCGCCGTCGGCCATCGCCTCCGCGACCTCGCGGCTCACCGCACCGTGGGTTGCCAGGAGGTCGGCCGGAACCCCGAGGATCCCCCGCTTGAGCGCGTCGGCGTACGCCACCGCCCCGCCCACGAAGACGCCGCTCGCTCCCGGGACGGCGACGATCTGGCTGGCGACGAGGCCGCCGGAGCAGGACTCGCCCACCGCCAGCGTCCAGCCACGGCGGCGCAGCGCCGCGAGCACGGCCGAGGCGAGAGTGTCGTCGTCACGGCCGTAGAGGTCGGGCCCGGCCAGCGCCGCGAGCTCGCGGTCCATTTCCTCGAGACGGGCCGCGGCGTCGCTGCCCTCGGCCAGCAGCAACAGCGAGACCTGGCCGCGCGCGGCGAGGATGGTGACGTTCTCGCGCCCGAACCGCTCGTACAGGTGCATGACCCGCTGCTCGACGAGCGACTCGTAGACCCCGGCCAGCCGCAGAGTGCGAGTGAGAATCCCCGCCCCGGCGCCAAGACGGGGCAGCACCAGTCCAGTCAGCATCGCCTCGAGCTCCGAGGGCACGCCGGGCAGCAGCACGAGCGTGCATCCGGGCAGCTCGAGCCACTGCCCCGCCGCGGTACCGACCGGATTGGGCAGCAGCTCGGCGCCCTCGACCACGTCGGCCATGCGCCAGGCGAAATCCGGCATCGGGCGGCCGCGGGCGGCGTACCGGGCGGCGATGACCTCGCCGGTCGGCCGGTGGCGCCACAACGCCCGGCCGAGCGCCGCGGCCACACCCTCCCGCGTCACGTCGTCGGCGGTCGGCCCCAGGCCTCCGCTGACGACGACGAGCTCGCAGCGCGGCACGAGCTCGCGCACGGCCGTCGCGACGCCCTCGACGGTGTCCTCGACCACGCGCTTTTCGTGCAGCAGGAGGCCGGCGCCGCGCAGCACGCGCGAGGCCGTCCACGAGTTCGTCTCCGGCCGCTCGGCCCGCAGCAGCTCCGACCCCACCGCGATGAACGCCGCCTTCCGCATCACGCCCGAATCCTACCACCCGGCCTCGCGGCGACTCGGGGACTCGTCGCGCGGAAGGCAAGAGGCAATGGGCAGCAGTCAGGAGGCAGGGAGCGATGGGAAGGAGCGAGCGGGGGTTGACAGGACGGGCGACCCCGTCTTGCCTCTTGCCAGCCGCCAGCCGCCAGCCGCCA